>CAUSDA010000004.1:0-57758 GCA_963529965.1 uncultured Neisseria sp. | reverse complement strand
CGTTCTCTTTGAGCTAAGGCGAGGCAACGCCGTACTGGTTTAAAGTTAATCTACTGTATCGTTTCAAACCTTATTCGCCAGCAATCCGCGTTTCTAGCTGTCGGAGGAAAGAACAAGTATCGCGGCGGTAAAAAGGTCGTCTGAAAAACGGCGGGTCAGGTATGAATTGCTTACCACGCCGTTTTCAGACGACCTTTCGTGTTATCGCTCCTTTATTTCACTTTGCCTTTCAACGCGCCGTAGCCTGCCGCGTCCATTTGTTCCAGCGGGATGAATTTCAGGCTCGCGCCGTTGATGCAGTAGCGCAGGCCGCCTTTGTCTTTGGGGCCGTCGGGGAAGACGTGTCCCAAGTGCGAATCGGCGGCGTGGCTGCGCACTTCGGTGCGGCGCATGTTGTAGCTGAAGTCGTCGTGTTCGGTAACGGCGGCGGCGTTAATCGGGCGGGTGAAGCTCGGCCAGCCGCAGCCGGAATCGAATTTGTCGGCGGAGCTGAACAGGGGTTCGCCGCTGACGACGTCCACGTAAATGCCGGGTTTGAACAGATGGTCGTATTCGTGGCTGAAGGCGTATTCGGTCGCGCTTTTTTGGGTCACTTGGTATTGCTCTTCGGTCAGAATGCGTTTGAGTTCGGCATCGCCGGGCTTTTTATACGTTGCCGCGTCGAAGCCTTTGCCTTGCGGGGCGGCTTTGGTTTTGCCCGGCAGCGGTTCGTCGGCTTTGCGGATGTCGATGTGGCAGTAGCCGTTGGGGTTTTTAATCAGGTAGTCCTGATGGTATTCCTCGGCGTCGTAGAAGTTTTTCAGCGGCTCGTTTTCGACGACGAGGGGCTGTTTGTATTTTTGCTGCTCGCGTTTGAGGGCGGCGGCGATGACGGCTTTTTCGGCGGGGTCGGTGTAGTACACGCCGCTGCGGTATTGCGTGCCGGTGTCGTTGCCTTGTTTGTTGAGGCTGGTCGGGTCAACGACGCGGAAATAGTATTGCAGGATGTCGTCGAGGCTGAGTTTGTCGGCATCGTAAGTCACTTTGACGGTCTCGGCATGACCTGTATCGCGGTAGGACACGTCTTCGTAGCTCGGGTTTTTCGTTTTGCCGTTGGCGTAGCCGGATACTGCGTCCACCACGCCGTCTATGCGTTGGAAATAGGCTTCCAAGCCCCAGAAGCAGCCGCCTGCGAGGTAGATGGTGCGCGTATTCATGATTTTTGAATCCTTTTTCTGTGTGTCGGGTTTGTAGAACGAATTTTTCAGACGGCCTAAATCGGCATTCGGATCGCGGATTAACGCCAATGCCTGCGCTTCGTTGATGCTGCCTTTGACGATGCGCTGCACGTCGCCGTCTTTACCGATTAACGCCCACGAGGGATAAACACTGATATTCAGGCTTTGGGCGATGGTGCCGCCGTTGTCGGTCACGACGGGCAGCTTGGGATAGTTCAAACCGGCATACCATTTTTGAAAGTCGCCGTCTTTTTTCTCGTGCAGAAAGCCGGGGGAGGCAACGGTAATCAGGTTGGCGGAGCTGAACCGCTTATCCTGCGCCCATTTTTCGGTTTGTCCCAATTCGGACAAACACAAAGGACACCAGCTCGCCCAGAATTTAATCAGGGTCGGTTTGTCTTTTTTCAAATAAATATCGGCGGGGCGGTTGTCCGCGGTTTTCAAAGTGGACAAAGTGTGCGGCACGGTCGCGGCTTCGGCATCGGCAATTTTGGGCGAACAAGCGCCCAGCGCAAACAGACAGCCGAACTTGGCGCAAAGGGAAAAGAAAGTACGGGGTTTCATCTCTCATGTTTCCTGTGTGGACGGTTTGTATGATTAGACGTTGGGAATGCCCAAACCTTACAGCCTTGCACATAAAAAAGCAAAAGGTCGTCTGAAAACAAACGTCCATATTATAGTGGATTAAATTTAAATCAGGACAAGGCGACGAAGCCGCAGACAGTACAGATAGTACGGAACCGATTCACTTGGTGCTTCAGCACCTTAGAGAATCGTTCTCTTTGAGCTAAGGCGAGGCAACGCCGTACTGGTTTAAAGTTAATCCACTATATTAAATTTGCATTCTCAAACAGCATTTTCATTGCAGCGGCGGCATAAAAGGCATACACTGACTACACACGACTACAACAACAGGAGAACTTGAAATGAAACAATTGGCCATGTACATCAACGGACGCTTTGAAAACGATTTCAACGGCGAGTGGCGCGACGTATTGAACCCTTCCACCGAAGAGGCCATCGCCCGCGAACCCAAAGGCGGCAAAGCGGACGTTGACCGCGCCGTAGCGGCGGCGCGTGCGGCGCAACCGGCATGGGAGCGGCTGCCTGCGGTCGAACGCGGCGCGTATTTGCGCAAAATCGCCCAAGGCATACGCGAACGCGCCGACGAGTTGACCGACACCATCGTTGCCGAAGGCGGCAAAACCAAAGACTTGGCGCGCGTGGAAGTCATGTTCACCGCCGACTATCTCGATTACCAAGCCGAATGGGCGCGCCGTTACGAAGGCGAAATCATCCAAAGCGACCGCCCGCGCGAAAACATTTTATTGTTTAAACGTCCGCTGGGCGTCGTGGCAGGCATCCTGCCGTGGAACTTCCCCTTCTTCCTGATTGCCCGCAAAATGGGCCCCGCTCTGGTCACGGGCAACACCATCGTCGTCAAACCCAGCAGCGTGACCCCGATCAACTGCCACATCTTCGCCGAAATCGTCGATGCGGTCGGACTGCCCGCAGGCGTGTTCAACGTGGTAAACGGTCCGGGTGCGGAAATCGGCAATGCCTTGTCCGCCCATCCGCAAGTCGATATGGTCAGCCTGACCGGCTCCGTCGAAGCGGGCCGCCAAGTGATGGAAGCCGCTTCCGCCAACATCACCAAAGTCTCGCTGGAACTCGGCGGCAAAGCCCCCGCCATCGTTTTGAAAGACGCGGATTTGGACTTGGCAGTGAAATCCATCTTGGCTTCGCGCGTCGGCAACACCGGTCAAATCTGCAACTGCGCCGAGCGCGTCTATGTCCACAGCAGCCTGAAAGACGCGTTCATTGAAAAAATGACCGCCGCCATGAAAGGCGTGCGCTACGGCAACCCTGCCGAAGCCGAAGCAGGCGCGCTGGAAATGGGTCCGCTGATTGAAGAGCGCGCCGTCAAAGCCGTTGCCGAAAAAGTGGAACGCGCCGTCAAACAAGGTGCGACGCTGGTCTGCGGCGGCAAACGCGCCGAAGGACGCGGCTATTTCTTCGAACCGACCCTGCTGACCGACACCGACAACAACATGGACATCATGAAGGAAGAAACCTTCGGCCCCGTCCTGCCTGTTTCCACTTTCGACACGCTCGACCAAGTCATCGCCTTGGCAAACGACTGCGAATTCGGTCTGACCAGCTCCGTGTACACCACCAACCTGAACGAAGCCTTCTACGTCACCCGCCGCCTGCAATTCGGCGAAACCTACATCAACCGCGAAAACTTCGAAGCCATGCAGGGTTTCCATGCTGGCTGGAAAAAATCCGGTATCGGCGGCGCGGACGGCAAACACGGTTTGGAAGAATATCTGCAAACCCAAGTCGTTTATCTGGAAACCAATATTTGATAACGCCTTGATGTGTTGATATAAAAGGTCGTCTGAAAATTTTCAGACGACCTTTTTTGATGTGCCCGACGGGTCAAACGACGGCAGGACACAAAACATCATCGCGACGGTTCAAACCAGACGATTTGTCCTTTATCGATATGTATCGGTACGGTATCGCCGGCGGGAAGGTAGCCGGCGGGCAACAGGGTGGTCAGTTCGCCGTATTCAGGGTGGGCGAAGGTCAGGCGCAGGCTGTCGGGCAAGGGGGTGAGGGACAGGATGCGGCAGGGGGCGCCTTGCGGGTTGGGACGGATGGCGTGTGTCGGGATGTGGCGCGCATCGTCGGTGTTGGGCAGCCCGAGCAGGCGGGCGGCTTGGGCGTTGGCGGGGTGGCGGAAAAGTTCGGCGGGCGTGCCGTATTGGAGGATGCGCCCTTCGTGCATGAGGGCGATATGGTCTGCCAGCGCGGCGGCTTCTTCGGGGGAATGGGTTACGAGGACGGCGGGGATGTTTTGACGGCGGATGCTCTCGTCGGTCAGGCGGTAGAGGTTGTGGCGCAGGTGGGTGTCGAGGCTGGAGAAGGCTTCGTCCAAGAGGAGCAGGGACGGTTTGATAATCAGGGAGCGGGCGAGGGCGAGGCGTTGCTGTTCGCCTCCGGAGAGGCTGCCGGGTTTGCGGCGGGCTTCGTTTTCCAAACCGATGTCGCGCAGCGCCTGCATGGTTTGTGCTTCGATTTCGGCTTTGGGCAGGTGGCGCATTTTGAGTCCGAAGCCGACGTTTTCTTGGGCGGTCAGGTGCGGGAACAGGGCGTAGTCTTGAAACATCAGCGAGACGTTGCGTTTTTCGGGCGGGACGGCGGTGATGTCCTGCCCGTCCAGCCAGACTTCGCCGCTGTCGGGCTTGACGATGCCGGCAATGATTTTGAGCAGGGTGGATTTGCCGCAGCCGGAGCGTCCGAGGACGGCGAGGGTTTCGCCTGCGGACACGGTCAGGCTGATGCGGTCGGCAACGGTTTTGCTGTCGAAGCGTTTGCAGATATCGGTAAGTCGGAGCATGGGTTTCAGACGACCTTTTGGGGAATCGGGAAAGGAAAACGGCGGGACGTTAATGGTTTTGTACTGTTTTATTTTTTGCATTCAGCGGCAAAGGCTGTCCAGCCATAGGCTTAACGGATGCTGCCTGTCGAGCGCGCCGTAGCGTTTGAGGGCTTCGAGGGTAACGAGCTGGGCATCGTGCATCATGGTTTGGGACAACATGGTTTCGACGAGTTGCGAAACGTTCATCAATTCAAACCCTGCGACTTCGCCGTCTTGGTTTTCGGGGCGGACGGTTTCGGGCAGGACGATGTCGAAGATGTGCAGGATTTCGTTGTGGATGCCGCGCGATACGGGGCGCAGGCTGTGGATTCGGGCGGCGGCTCGGAGGTTGCCGAGGGCGGGCGGCATCAGTCCGGCTTCTTCTTCGCTTTCGCGGCAGACGGCTTCAAACGGGGTTTCGCCGCTGGCAATGCCGCCGCCGACGAGGTTGTCGAGTTTGTCGGGATCGACGGCTTTGTGCGGGCTGCGGCGGCCTATCCAAAAATGCCAGCCGCCGTCGGTTTGCACCAGTCCGTTGAGGTGGACGGCTTGGCTCATGAGTCCGAACGGGCGGAAGGCGGCGCGTTCCAACGCAAAGAGAACCTTGCCCGCGTCGCCGCACACGTCAAACTTTTCGTCGCGCCAGCCGTGCAGCAGTCCGAGGCTTTTCCATTCGTGCGCCAAATGCTGCAAACTGTCGCCCATCGCCAGCCAGTTGTCCGTTTGCAGGCAGAGGTCGTCTGAAACTTCAGAAAGCCCTTCCTGCCAGTCTTGTTTGATCCGTTCGCGCCAAAGCGGATTCAGACGACCCAACGCCAGCCCGTTCAGATAGAGCGTGCTCCAGTCGTCCGACGCGCCGTAACTTGCCCGCGCCCAATCATAGAGCGCGTCGTGGGTGCGGCGGTCGAGCGTTTCGGAAAAACAAGGGCGCGAAGACATGGCTGTTCCTCAATCCAATCAATACATAATCATAAAGCGGATTGTATCTGCTCCGCTTCAATTTGCAACCAATCGGCGGCGCACGCTGCAAAGCCAAACCGCCCGAAAACCGCTATAATCGTCCCATTCTGTCGGAGGTCCAACACCATGAGCGAATTGAGCGAAATTCTCGCCTATAACCAAAATTTTGTCGAATCGGGCGAATACGAAAAATATTTCACTGACAAATATCCCGGCCGCGAACTGGCCATCCTGTCCTGCATGGACGCGCGCATCATCGAGCTGCTGCCCGACGCACTCGGACTGAAAAACGGCGACGCCAAGCTCATCAAAAACGCCGGCGCGGTCGTTACCCATCCTTGGGGTTCCGTCATGCGCAGCCTTTTGGTCGCCGTGTTCGAACTCAAAGTCAAAGAAATCATGGTCATCGCCCACCACGACTGCGGCATGAAGGGGCTGAACGCCGCCGGTTTCCTTGAAAAAGTACACGAAAGCGACATTCCCGACGACCGCATCGAAACCCTGCGCAACGCCGGCATCGACCTCGACAACTGGCTGACCGGTTTCGACAACGTAGAAGACAGCGTCCGCCACACCGTCAAAGTCATCCGCAACCACCCGCTCATGCCCGCCGACATCGCCGTTCACGGACTCGTCATCCACCCGACCACCGGCAAACTCACCCTGGTTGTCGACGGCAGCCCCGAGGCAAAAAGCCTTTCAGACGACCCCGCCAACCCATAAACCCGACAGGTCGTCTGAAACCCAAACAGAGCGCACACCTCACACCCAAGGACACCCATGAAAAACATCGGACTTTTCGGCGGCACCTTCGACCCCATCCACAACGGCCACCTCCACATCGCCCGCGCCTTCGCCGACGAAATCGGACTCGACACCGTCGTCTTCCTGCCCGCAGGCGACCCCTACCACAAAGACCCGTCCCGCGCCTGTGCCCAAGACCGCCTCATCATGACCGAACTCGCCATCGCCGACGACCCCCGCTTCGCCGCCAGCGACTGCGACATCGTCCGCGACGGCGCAACGTACACCTTCGACACCGTCCAAATCTTCCGCCAGCAATTCCCCGCCGCCCAACTTTGGTGGCTCATGGGCAGCGACAGCCTCATGAAACTGCACACTTGGAAGAAATGGCAGACCCTCGTGCGCCAAACCCACATCGCCGTCGCCATGCGCCAAGGCGACAACCTCAACCAAACCCCGCGCGAACTCCACGCCTGGCTGGGCGAAGCCCTCCAAAACGGCAGCGTCCGCATCCTCAACGCCCCCCTGCACAACACCTCCTCCACCCAAATCCGCCAAACCCTCCAAAGCGGCAGACTTTCAGACGACCTCCCGCCCCAAGTCGCCCGCTACATCCGCGAACACAAACTGTACCAAAGCGGAAAATAGCGTAAATTCATACAGATAAGTTATAATACCGTCCAAACCCCATTTCATTCCCACCATTAGGAAAACAATGAACGAACAAGAACTGCAAGACCTGCAAAAAATGGTCGAAACCGCCGTCGAAGCCCTCGAAGACATCAAAGCCAAAGACATCTCCGTCCTCCAAACCCAAGAAAAAACCTCACTGTTCGCCCGCATGATCATCGCCAGCGGCGACAGCACCCGCCAAGTCAAAGCCCTCGCCAACAACGTCGCCGTCAGCCTCAAAGAAGCCGGCTTCGAAATCCTCAGCACCGAAGGCGACAGCGGCGAATGGACGCTCGTTGACGCAGGCGACCTCGTCGTCCACGTCATGCTGCCCGCCGTCCGCGACTTCTACGACATCGACACCCTCTGGGGCGGCGAAAAACCCAGCTTCCACGCCGGCGCGCAAAAACCCTGGCACGCCGCCGACTAAACCATCACCCCAAGCCGTCTGTGCATACAGACGGCTTTATTGCGCACACCCTACCCCCTTTTTGCCCAAACCGAAGTTTTCAGACGACCCCTTGACCGAACAACCAAAATATCGGATTCAAGAATCCCGTTTCAACATCATTCAAACCAAAAGGTCATCTGAAACCTTTCAGACGACCCCATCCGACCAAGGAAACCCATGAACATCACCGTCCTCGCCGTCGGCACCAAAATGCCCCGCTGGGTGGACGAAGCCGTCGGCGAATACGCCAAACGCTTCAGACGCGACGTCGCCTACACCCTCAAAGAAATCAAACCCGAAAAACGCGGCGCAGGCGTCAACGCCGCACAAGGCATGGCGGCGGAAGAAAAACGCATCCTCGAAGCCATCCCCCAAGGCGCATTCCTCATCGTCCTCGACGAACGCGGCAAAGCCCCGACCTCCGTCGAGCTGGCGGAACACCTCAAAAGCTGGCAGCAAAACGGCGAACACGTCTGCTTCGTCATCGGCGGCGCCGACGGCATGACCGACCGCCTCAAACAACAAGCCCGCATGATGATGCGCCTCTCCAGCCTCACCCTCCCGCACGGTATGGTGCGCGTCCTGCTGACCGAACAGCTCTACCGCGCCGTCTCCATCCTCCACAACCATCCCTACCACCGCGAATGACAAAAGCCGTTCCCGCAGGCAGGCTTCACGCGCCCAAACCGCTTGAATTGGGCGCAGACGTGTCTGTTGCAAAATCAATACATCAAGAAATAGTAAACTAGGAAATATTCAGATATTGTTTGAACGCCCGCCATAAGGACGATAAGATACCGACCTCATTTTATAAGGGATTGATTCAGAAACAGTTCGGCTTGCCGCAGGCAACTTTGCCGTATGGTTTTGAAGTGCGAAAGCTTCAATCCCCATTTTGATACCACACAACGATAAAGATGAAATGTCCGGTTTATTTTTCGAAAGGGGGCGGAATGAAGGAAATTCAGCGGGGATTTTCTTTGTCTCAATTGGTTTTTACCATCATGATGGTGGGGATTTTAACGTCGATTGCCTACCCGTCTTACCAAAAATATGTTGAAAATACCAAGCTGCAGGAAGTGCGGGCCGCCATGCTGGAAAACGCCCAATTTCTGGAGCGTTTTTATCAAAAAAACGGAAGTTTCAAACAAAGTTCCACCCAATGGCCGGATTTGCCGATTAAGGAAATCGGCGATTTTTGCATCAAGGTGCAAGGCGACGCCAAAGGCACGCCGGACGGGCGGTTTACCCTGAAGGCAGTAGCGCGGTCGGATAAAAATCCCAAGGTATTGAAGATCAACGAAAGCTTTGTCACGGTATCGTGTGAAACGACCGAAAGCACCTGCGAAGACAAGGCGCAGCATTTCGCCAATACGGACAAATCATGCAAGATATTTGAGTCTTGAGGCATATCGATAGCAAAAGGTCGTCTGAAACTCAAATCTCAGAGTTTTCAGACGACCTCGTTTTTATCTGCAACCTGCCCCCTCTCCCGTTCGGCGGGAGAGGGCCGGGGAGAGGGTGGTTTTACGGGTTGTACGAATTTGATTTTATTACCTAAAGCCACAAAGCCACCCCCATCCTAACCTTCCCCCGCTAGACGGGGGAAGGGACAGGTTGCTGTTGCTGCAACGAGTAGCGTGGGCTTTGCCCGCGAAACGAATGCCGAAATGGATGCCCATTCAGCTGTTGTCTGATTTGGATTTTTAGATAGTAGATTTCGTGGGCAAAGCCCACGCTACTTGAGTTATCCCAAACCTGTTTTGATTGAGTAAACGAGGTCGTCTGAAAAAATCGGGAACGAGTTTCTTTAAAACTCAAATCTCAGAGTTTTCAGACGACCTCATTTCGACTGGTAATCCACTCCCTCTCCCGTCCGGCGGGAGAGGGCCGGGGAGAGGGTGGCTCTACGGTTTGCACGAATTTGATTTGACCTAAAGTCACAAAGCCACCCCCATCCTAACCTTCCCCCGCCGGACGGGGGAAGGGACAGGTTGCTGTTGCTGCAACGGGTAGCGTGGGCTTTGCCCGCGAGATAAATGCCAGAATGGATGCCCATTCGGCTGTTGTCTGATTTGAATTTTCAGATGGTAGATTTCGTGGGCAAAGCCCACGCTACTTGGATTATCTCAAGTCTGTTTTGATTGAGTAAAAGGTCGTCTGAAAAAATCGGGAACGAGTTTCTTTAAAACCCGAATCTCAAAGTTTTCAGACGACCTTGTTTTAACTTGCAACCTGCCCCCTCTCCCGTCCGTCGGGAGAGGGCCGGGGAGAGGGTGGTTCTATGGGTTGTACGAATTTGATTTGACCTAAAGTCGCAAAGCCACCCCCATCCTAACCTTCCCCCGCCGGACGGGGGAAGGGACAGATTGCTGTTGCTGCAACGAGTTGCGCAGGGCGGTTTACTGCTTTATTTCTTATCCCCTTTTTCAGGACGCACCCAGCCTTCGATCACGGTTTGGCGGGCGCGGGCGAGGGCGAGTTTGTTGTCTTCGACGTTTCGGGTAATCGTGCTGCCTGCGCCTGTCGTGACTTTGTTGCCGAGTGTGACGGGGGCGACTAGGACGCAGTTGGAGCCGATGCGGACTTCGTCGCCGATGACGGTTTTGTATTTGTTTACGCCGTCGTAGTTGGCGATGATTGTGCCTGCGCCGAAGTTGGTTTTGCTGCCGACTTCGGCGTCGCCGATGTAGGTGAGGTGGTTGGCTTTGGTGCCTTTGCCGATGGCGGCGTTTTTGATTTCGACGAAGTTGCCGACGTGTACGTCGTCTGAAAGGCGGGCTTGCGGACGCAGGCGGGCGTAGGGGCCGATTTGGTTGTTTTGTCCGACTTCGCAGTCTTCGAAGTGGGAGAAGGGGGCGATTTTGCTGTTTGCGCCGATTTTGGCGTTTTTGATGACGCAGTTTGCGCCGATTTCGACGTTGTCGCCGAGTTCGATGTCGCCTTCGAGGACGACGTTGACGTCAATCACGACATCTTGTCCGTGTTTCAGACGACCCCTTAAGTCGAAGCGGGCGGGGTCGCGCAGGGTGACGCCTGCTTTGAGCAAGGCTTGCGCCTGTTCGGTTTGGAAGATGCGTTCGAGTTCGGCGAGCTGGAGTTTGTTGTTCACGCCGGCGGCAAGGTGGGAGGCGCGCACTTGGACGGGATGGACTTTGATGCCGTCGGCAACGGCTTTGGCGATGAGGTCGGTCAGGTAGTATTCGCCTTGGGCGTTGTTGCTGGAGAGGGTGTCCAGCCAGTTTTTGAGTTTGGCGTTGGGCAGGACGAGGATGCCTGTGTTGATTTCGCGGACGGCTTTTTGGGCGGCGTCGGCGTCTTTTTCTTCGACGATGGCGGTTACGCTGCCTTGGCTGTCGCGGATGATGCGGCCTAAGCCTGTCGGGTCGGCGGGAACGTCGGTCAACAGGCCGACTTCGCTGCCGGCGGCTTCGAGCAGGGTTTCGAGGGTGGCGGTGTCAATCAGGGGAACGTCGCCGTACAGCACCAGCGTGCGGCCTTCGGCGGCAAGGTGCGGCAGGGCGGTTTTGACGGCGTGGCCGGTGCCGAGCTGTTCGGTTTGTTCGACCCAGACGACGTCGCGTTTGACGGTGTCCAAAACTTGGTCTTTGCCGTGTCCGATGACGACGCAGATGTTTTGCGGATTCAGCGCGGCGGCAGTGTCGATAACGCGCTCGACCATGGGCTTGCCGCCGATGCGGTGCAGCACTTTGGGCATTTTGGAATACATGCGCGTGCCTTTGCCGGCGGCGAGGATGACGATGTTGAGGGGTGTGGCGGACATGATGGGCTTTCTCGAATGCAATGTTGATGAAGGGGGATTTGGGGTCGTCTGAACTGGTTTCGGGGTTTCAGACGACCTTTTTATTTGGGTTTGGCGTGCGGACGTTTGGGGGTTATGGTTTGTTGGGTTTGGGGTTCCAGCGGTACGAGTCGGCATGGCTGCCGTGTTCCAAGCGGTCGAGTGTGGTCGGTTTCAGGGGCGTGCGCGCGGATGTGTCGGCGGGACGGCTGTCGAAGTCGTAGCGGTCTGTGGTGCAGCCGCTCAGGATGGCGGCGGTAACGAAAATCAGGGCGAGGGGGCGCATGGTTTTCTCCTTGTGAAGGACGGCAGATAGGGGACGAACGGGATGGCGGTTATGTTTGAGGTCGTCTGAAACGGAAAAAACGGTTTCAGACGACCTCTGCGGGCGGATTATTCTTCAGTTTGCGTTTCGGGCGCGGCGTGTCCGGCGCCTTGGGGTTTGTTCCATGTTGTGCCGCGTACGTTTTCTTGGTCGCCGTGCAGCGGTTTGAGGGTGCGGCGTTCGGGGCGGTATTGGTTGTAACGCATATCGCGGGAGTAGGTGCCGTCTTCGTAATAGATGCGCGTGCCTTTTTCGTATTTGGGGCGCAGGGAGGTGTGGCCGGATTCGTTTTGATAGGTTTCCCAAGTACAGCCGGTCAGGGCGGCTGCGGCGGCGAGGATGAGGGCGGTGTATCGCATGATGGTTGTCCTTGTGGTCGGGCGGATTTGTGCCGTTGTTCAAACCCGATATTGTAAAGGTTTCAGACGAGTACCGACAGTTTTTCGGCACATTCGGCGAGCGCCTGCATATCTTTTGCAACGGCGTCGGTAAAGGGCAGGGGATGGGCTTTGCTGCCGAACCATATGGTTTTCATGCCCAGCTCTTTGGCTTGGTGCAGGTTGTCCGCGCTGTCGTCGATCATGATGCACTGTTCGGGCGCAGCGTCGAGCAGGCGGCAGACGGTCAGGTAGGCTTGCGGGTCGGGCTTGTAGCGCAGTCCGAAGTCGTCCGTGCCGAGGAGTGCGTCAAAACGGTTTGCCAAACCCAATGCCCCGATAACGGCGCGGACGTAAAACGAAGGGCCGTTGGAAAAAACGGCTTTGCGTCCTTTCAGACGACCTAAAACGCTTTCGGTTCCCTCCATGCCCTGCAATTTTGCCAAGATTTGCGCGATGGGATGGCTTTCGCGCAGAAACTCGCAGATGTCGATTTCGGGATGGTGGATTTGCAGGCCGGCAAGCGTTGCGCCGTATCGGTGCCAATAGTCCTGACGCAGGTCGGATGCCGCTTCTTCGGAGAGCTTGAGGCGTTGCGCCATGTAGTCAGTCATGGCGCGGTTGATGATGTAGAAAATGCCTGCATCGGCGTTGTGCAGCGTGTTGTCGAGGTCAAAGAGCCAGACGGGGGAAAGGTTCATGTCGTGTGTTGGTGCGGATTTTGTTATGATGTTTCGTATTTTACCCGTACAAAGGTTAGAGAATGAAACTGAAATTATCCGCCCTCGCCCTCTTGCTGGCTTCGGCAAACTTATCCGCCCAGACCGAAGTGCGCCTTGCCGTGCACAAATCCTTCAGCCTGCCCCAATCCGCCATCGCGCAGTTTGAAAAAGCCAACGATGCCAAAGTCTCCGTCATCAAGGCGGGCAGCGGCAACGAAATGCTCAACAAGCTGATTCTCAGCAAGGCCAACCCGATTGCCGACGCGGTGTACGGTTTGGACAACGCCAACATCGGCAAAGCGCGCGAAGCAGGCATACTGGCGGCGGCGCAGCCCAAATCCGCGCCCGTTTCAGCGGGGATGCCCGTCATCGCGGCAGTGAATTACGGCTACGTTACCCTCAACTACGACAAAAAATGGTTTGAACAGAAAAAACTGCCGCTGCCCAAAACCTTGCAGGACTTGACCCGCTCCGAATATAAAAACCTGCTGGTGACGCCCTCGCCCGCCACCTCCTCGCCCGGACTTGCCTTCCTGATGGCGAACATCGGCGGCATGGGCGAAGAGGGCGCGTTCAAATGGTGGGCGCAGATGCGTCAAAACGGCGTGAAAGTCGCCAAAGGCTGGAGTGAAGCCTATTACACCGACTTTACCCAAAACGGCGGCGCCTACCCGCTCGTCGTTAGCTACGCCGCCAGTCCCGCCGCCGAAGTCCACTACTCCAAAGGAAAATACAGCGTGCCGCCGACCGGCAACCTTTTCCTCAAAGGCGGCGTGTTCCGCCAAGTCGAAGGCGCGGCAGTCTTGAAAGGCGCGAAACAGCCCGAGCTGGCGGCGAAACTCGTACAGTGGCTGCAAAGCGGCGAAGTGCAAAAAGCCCTGCCGACCGAAATGTGGGTCTATCCCGCCGTGAAAAACACGCCGCTGCCCAAAGTCTTCGAGTTCGCCCAAGCCCCGAAACACACCGACTCGCCCAGCCGCAACGACATCGACACCAAACAGAAACAATGGGTCGGCCGCTGGACGAAGACCGTGTTAAGGTAAGCGGGAAGGTCGTCTGAAAATCCGCCGCTCCATCCTGTCGGCCGGATATAGTCAAATGACTTTATTTTCGATACGCAACTTATCGGGTACCGTCCTTCCCGCCCCCGCCTACGCGAGGACAGGCTACGGCGGGAATGACGGGATTTGATGATATGCCGTATTTAAAGTTAAGGATGTTGGCGATAAAAAGGGTCGTCTGAAAACCCCAAAACGGTTTCAAACTGATCGAAACCACGTTTCAGACGACCCTTACCGTTTCGTTTTGAATGAAGGAAACCCATGAAGAAACCCCTACTCTACGCCTTCACGCTGACCGCACTTGGCGGCTGTTTCTACACCGAAACCCCATACGGCCGCACCGCCGTCCTCGACCTGCCCGTCCATTCCCAAACCACCATCAACAAAACCGTTACCGTCAACGCCCCGCCGGGGACGACCGTCATTTATCAGGACAGCGAGCCGGTACACCGCTACGGCTATCCCTACCCGCCTTACCCGCGCCCGTATCCCGCGCGTCAGATTTACCGGTATTGAAAAATGTCTGTGAAAGCGATTTATGAAAAACTGACCAAGTTGCCCACCATTATTGGTCTGGATAATGAAGTCCTGTTGATTGAGGAACTTCAAAAAAGCGAGATAGAAGATATCAGGCAAAATCTGGACAGCTTCTTGTCTATATTGAGTGACCTGCAAATTTCGCATCAAAGTGACGGCATATTCGGCGTGACGCCTGAGAACAAGCACATTTTTTTCGGTTTTGTTTTTTGGCTTCAGTCCGTTCAAAATAAAATTGGAATGGATATAAGCCGATACGCCGATGGGTTTGATACGGATTTCAGCGGCGATTTGACCATATAAGGACGGATATATAGTGGATTAACAAAAATCAGGACAAGGCGACGAAGCCGCAGACAGTACAGATAGTACGAAACCGATTCACTTGGTGCTTCAGCACCTTAGAGAATCGTTCTCTTTGAGCTAAGGTGAGGCAACGCCGTACTGGTTTAAAGTTAATCCACTATAAAAGCTGTATTCCTTATCGGCACGCTATTTCAGACGACCCCTCATCAATCACGGCACTTTGCCCGTTCCGACTTCTTTACAGTGTCTTCCCGCCGTTTTTTCCCGTAAAATAATGCCTTTAACTCACGATACTTGTTTTCAGACGACCTGTCCCCACCGTAGAGGTCGTCTGAAATCCACTCTCTCTCAATTAAACCCAATACAATGATTCAAAAAATATTCTCATGGTTCGAATCCCGAATCGACCCTTACCCCGAAGCCGCCCCGAAAACGCCTGAAAAAGGGCTGTGGCGTTTTATCTGGAGCAACATCGAAGGCTTGCGCAAATGGATTGCCGTTTTGGCAGTGTTTACCGCCGGTATCGGCATCATGGAAGCCCTGCTGTTTCAATTTATGGGCAAAGTCGTGGACTGGCTCGGCAAATACACGCCCGCCACCCTGTTTGCCGAAAAAGGCTGGGCGTTGTCGGCGATGGCGGCGATGATGGTGTTTTTCGCCCTCTGGACCTTCCTCGCGTCCAACGTGCGCCTGCAAACCCTGCAAGGCGTGTTCCCCATGCGCCTGCGCTGGAATTTCCACCGCCTGATGCTGGGGCAGAGCCTCGGCTTCTATCAGGACGAATTTGCCGGCCGCGTGTCCGCCAAAGTCATGCAGACCGCGCTGGCGTTGCGCGACGTGGTGATGACGGTTGCCGACATGGTCGTTTATGTGCTGGTGTATTTCATCACCTCCGGCGTGATTTTGGTCGCGCTCGACGGCTGGCTGCTGCTGCCCTTTATCGGCTGGATGATTGGCTTCGCCTTAGTGATGCGCTTCCTGATTCCCAAGCTCGGCAAAACCGCTTCGCGTCAGGCGGATGCGCGCTCGCTGATGACCGGCCGCATTACCGACGCCTATTCCAACATCACCACCGTCAAACTCTTCTCCCACGGCGCGCGCGAAGCGGCTTATGCCAAGCAGTCGATGGAAGAATTTATGGTTACGGTACACGCCCAAATGCGTTTGGCGACGCTCCTGCACACATGCAGCTTCATCGTCAACAGCTCGCTGACCGCCGGCACGACCGCGCTGGGCATCTGGCTTTGGTATCACGGACAAGTCGGCGTCGGCGCAGTGGCAACCGCCACCGCTATGGCGTTGCGCGTCAACGGCCTGTCGCAATACATCATGTGGGAATCCGCCCGATTGTTTGAAAACATCGGCACCGTCAACGACGGCATGGTAACCCTGTCCAAACCGCAAACCATCCTCGACAAGCCGAACGCCCTGCCGCTGAAAGTGTCGCAAGGCGAAATCAAGTTCGAACACGTCGATTTCTCCTACGAAGCCGGCAAACCGCTGCTCAACGGCTTCAACCTCACCATCCGCCCGGGCGAAAAAGTCGGCTTGATCGGACGCAGCGGCGCGGGCAAATCCACCATCGTCAACCTGCTTTTGCGCTTCTACGAACCGCAAAGCGGCACCATTTCGATTGACGGGCAAAACGTGGACAGCGTGACCCAAGAAAGCCTGCGCGCCCAAATCGGTTTGGTCACGCAAGACACCTCGCTGCTGCACCGTTCCGTGCGCGACAACATCGTTTACGGCCGCCCCGACGCCACCGACGCCGAAATGATTTCCGCCGCCGAACGCGCCGAAGCCGCCGACTTCATCCCCAACCTTTCCGACGCCAAAGGGCGGCGCGGCTATGACGCGCACGTTGGCGAACGCGGCGTGAAACTTTCCGGCGGCCAACGCCAGCGCATCGCCATCGCCCGCGTTATGCTCAAAGACGCGCCGATTCTGCTGCTCGACGAAGCCACCAGCGCGCTCGACTCAGAAGTCGAAGCCGCCATCCAAGAAAGCCTCGACAAAATGATGGACGGCAAAACCGTCATCGCCATCGCCCACCGCCTCTCCACCATCGCCGCGATGGACAGGCTTATCGTCTTGGACAAAGGCCGCATCATCGAAGAAGGCAGCCACGCCGAGCTCCTTGAAAAACAAGGTCTCTACGCCAAACTCTGGGCGCACCAGAGCGGCGGTTTCCTCAACGAACACGTCGAGTGGGAGCATTAAAAACCGATCGACAAAGCGGACAAGCAACAGGTCGTCTGAAACCGAAAATCAGGTTTCAGACGACCTTTTTTGATTTCGGCATAACGATGCGCTAAACTTCCCGCTTGTGCCGCCTGACAAGGCGGATGGCAGATTGCCTGTTCCCCTGATTCCGCCTGTTTTCATGACCAAGCGGGCAACAGGTTTTCTGCCACTTTATAGTGGATTAACTTTAAACCCGTACGGCGTTGCCTCGCCTTGTCCTGATTTAAATTTAATCCACTATACTGCAGCCGCGCCGATAAAAACACGACGGAGCGTATACCGTGACGGGTTTCGCGCCATTCGGCTGACAATATGTTCCAAACCAAAAATCCATCTATAAAGGTCGTCTGAAAATGAAACCATTGCTGATTCAAACACTGCGCACTACGCTGACAGCGTCTGTCGTACTCATGCTCACTGCCTGTCCGAGCCACACCTCCGACAAATCGGATGCCAAGCCGCATACCCGTACCGCGAATACCGCCAAACCCAAAGCCGTGGTCGCGCTTGCGCTCGGCGGCGGCGCATCCAAAGGCTTCGCCCATATCGGCATTATCAAGGTCTTGAAAGAAAACAATATTCCCGTCAAAGTCGTGACCGGCACATCCGCAGGCTCCATCGTCGGCAGCCTGTACGCTTCAGGCATGTCGCCCGACCGCCTCGAACTCGAAGCCGAAATTTTGGGCAAAACCGACTTGGTTGACCTGACCCTGTCCAGCAGCGGCTTCATCAAAGGCGAAAAACTGCAAAACTACATCAACCAAAAAGTCGGCAACCGCCCCATCCAACAATTGCCGATTAAATTCGCCGCCGTCGCCACCGATTTTGAAAGCGGCAAAGCCGTCGCCTTCAACCGAGGCAACGTCGGACAGGCAGTCCGCGCGTCTGCTTCCATCCCCAACGTGTTCCAGCCCACCACGATTGGCGGCCGTCGATACGTTGACGGCGGTCTGTCGCAGCCTGTTCCCGTCAGCGCGGCTAAAAAACAAGGCGCCAATTTCATTATCGCCGTCGATATTTCCGCCCGTCCGGTGAAAAACGTCAACCAAGGCTTTTTCTCTTACCTCGACCAAACGTTCAACGTCATGAGCATTCCGCTGCTCCAACATGAATTGGGTCAGGCAAACGTCGTGATCAAACCGCAAGTGTTGGAGATGGGTTCTATCGGCGGTTTCGACCAAAAACGACGCGCCATCCAGCTGGGTGAAGAAGCCGCCCGCGCCGCCTTGCCCGAAATCAAGCGCAAACTCGCCGCCTATCAATATTAACCAACCGCCTACCACAGCAAAAAGGTCGTCTGAAAACAGTTTTCCGTTTTCAGACGACCTCTAATATAGTGGATTAAATTTAAATCAGGACAAGGCGACGAAGCCGCAGACAGTACAGATAGTACGGAACCGATTCACTTGGTGCTTCAGCACCTTAGAGAATCGTTCTCTTTGAGCTAAGGCGAGGCAACGCCGTACTGGTTTAAAGTTAATCCGCTACACATCGCGGGACAGCATCAAAGGATGTTTTATGAACAACAAACTCATCGCCTTGATATTAATGGGCGTTTCGCTGAACGCAGCGGCAGACAGCGCGGAAGACAATCTGATGAACGCGCGTTCCGCCTACCGCACCGCCCTGAAACAGCAAACCGGCAACGACAGCAAAATCATCTCGCTGCAAAGCGACCTTGAAGACGCGCAATACCGCCTGCAAAAAGCCCAAGCCGACATCGTCCGCTTGCAGGGCGAGCTTCAGGCGGCAATGAATGTGAAAAGCCAACAGGCGGAAACATTGAAACAGGCAGGGCAGCAGCTTGATGCCGCTTGGAGCGCCGTGTACGGTCCGGGCGGAACCAAAGCAGGGCGGTAAACGGTCTGCGGTTTGCCGTGTCGATAGATATAGTGGATTAAATTTAAATCAGGACAAGGCGACGAAGCCGCAGACAGTACAGATAGTACGGCAAGGCGAGGCAACGCCGTACTGGTTTAAAGTTAATCCACTATACTTTGTCCATCTTTTCTATTCAAACAAAAGGTCGTCTGAAACTCGGTTTCCCGTTTTCAGACGACCTTTTTTCAAGCATATCGTTTAAGCGTTCAACAAACTTTCATCCAGCGTCAGCTCTTCGTTTTTGTTCACCGCCACTTTGCGCGTCAGGACGTTTTGCGCGATTTCCTGCGCTTCAGCAAGCGAGTGCATCAGATAGGTGCCGCATTGGTATTCGTTCAACTCGGGGATTTTGCTTTGGTCTTTGACATTGACGACATCCCGCATCGAAGCGAGCCATGCGTCGGCGACCTGCTGCTCGTCGGGCGTACCGATGAGGCTCATGTAGAAACCGGTGCGGCAGCCCATCGGGGAAATGTCGATGATTTCGACGCCGTTGCCGTTCAAGTGGTCGCGCATAAAGCCTGCGAACAAATGCTCCAGCGTGTGGATGCCTTTTTCGGAGAGGATTTCTTTGTTGGGAACGCAAAAGCGCAGGTCGAATACGGTAATGGTGTCGCCTTTGGGCGTGGTCATGGTTTTCGCCACACGCACGGCGGGGGCGTGCATACGGGTGTGGTCGACTTTGAAACTGTCTAACAGGGGCATTTTATTATCCTTTTGTGCGGGTTATGTAGGTTTTCGGGATAGGATTTTGTCTAGCAATTCATCGTCCAAGTCTGTAAGTTTGGTTCATGCTTCGCCAACTTCAATACCATATAAAGGTCGTCTGAAAACGACCTTCAGCCAAGGACAGAAACAGCTCGAACAATTAAAACAGACGGTATTCTTTACGATTGATTGAAAAACCGTGGCCGTCGTTATTTTGACAACTTAAGCCTGATGTTACGCTGCGGCAGCTCCAACCCTGACCGCTAATGGTTTCACCGTATTTCAGTACGCGTGTTTCTTCGTAGCCTTCATTGTCGGGGACAAATTCGAAACCCGCGCAGCTCATAGTGGCTTTACCTTTGGCATTAAGCGTGAAATCCAAGCCTTCACCTTGTTGGTTACAGCGTTTGGGCATAGCTTTATTCAGACCGATAAAACAATACAAATCGTTGGTTCGGGTTTTGCCGGTCTTAGTGCGCTTTTGGCTGTCGCCACCACATAAGATATTGCCGCTTGGGGTAGCGAAAACCTGTCGGTAATCGTTGTTTAAGTAGATGCTGGATGAACCGGCAAAAGCGGGGGCTGTGGTAGCAAGTAACAGAAGGGTTAGATATTTCATGACGATTTTCTTTCTGATTGTTTTCCGTTGGTATTACTGAATGGTCTGCCTTTCGGCTTACAATTCGGCAATCTCAACAGCTTCGCCCGAAGCCGCGCTCAGTGCTTCGTTCAAAACATCGTAGAAATCCCGTCCGTCGCGCGTTGCCAGCCATTTGCCGTTTTGCTCGGCGAAATGGTAGCCGCCGCTTTTTGCGGCAATCCACAATTCTTGGTTGGGCGTGTGGCGGTTGACGATGATTTGCGTGCCGTCCGCCGCTTCGATGGTCAGGACGTTTCCGGCAAACTGGCAGTCGAAATCCCAGCCGTTTTCGTCGATTTGGTCTTCGATGTGTTCGAACAATTCTTCGCTCATGCGGATGAATTCGCTTTCGGTCATCATGGCTTTTTGTGTGTTTTTTGTTTAAGATACCGAATCTTGCCACATTCGCGCTTATGAAGGAAGTTTACCGATGAAATACGGCGTATTTTTTGCGGCGGCAACCGCCCTCCTGCTCTCGGCCTGCGGCTACAAAGGCGACCTCTACCTGCCCAAAGAAGGCGACAAGGCGCGTTTCGGCGTGGTCCAAACCGGCTTAAAAGTCCATTCTTCCAAAGAACCTACCAATCAAACCAACGATTAAACCTCACCAACATGACCCTGCATTGCGAACAAGTCCCTTACTCCCGCCTTGCCGAAGAATTCGGCACACCGCTTTATGTGTACAGCCAATCCGCGCTGACCGAAGCATTTGAAAACTACCAAACCGCGTTTGCCGCGCTTTCCCCGCTCGTCTGCTACGCCGTCAAGGCAAACGGCAATCTGAGCATCATCAAACACTTCGCCTCGCTGGGCAGCGGTTTCGACATCGTCTCCGGCGGCGAATTGGCGCGCGTTTTGGCGGCGGGCGGCGACGCGGCGAAAACCATATTTTCAGGCGTGGGCAAAAGCGAGGCGGAAATCGAGTTCGCACTGCATGCCGGCGTGAAATGCTTCAATATGGAAAGCATCCCCGAAATCGACCGCATTCAAAAGGTTGCCGAACGCTTGGGCAAAACCGCATCCGTCTCCCTGCGCGTCAACCCCGATGTCGATGCCAAAACCCATCCCTATATCTCCACAGGCCTGAAAGCCAACAAATTCGGCATCGCCTACGCCGACGCGCTCGAAGCCTACCGCCACGCCGCCCGCCAAAGCCACCTCAAAATCATCGGCATCGACTGCCACATCGGTTCGCAACTGACCGACCTCAGCCCGCTTGTCGAAGCCTGCGAGCGCATTTTGATTTTGGTTGACCGATTGGCGGATGAAGGCATCGTTTTGGAACACTTAGACTTAGGCGGCGGCGTCGGCATCGTTTATCGAGACGAAACCGTCCCTGATTTGGGCGCGTATGCCCAAGCGGTTCAAAAACTGATCGGCACACGTCGTCTGAAACTGATTCTCGAACCCGGCCGCAGCTTGGTCGGCAACGCAGGCTCGCTGCTGGCGCGCGTCGAGTTCATCAAACACGGCGAAGAGAAAAACTTTGTCATGGTCGATGCCGCTATGAACGACCTCATGCGCCCCGCCCTGTATGATGCTTACCACCACATCGAAGCGGTAGAACCAAAAAATATCCCGCCGCTGACCGCCGACATCGTCGGCCCGATTTGCGAAACCGGCGACTTCCTCGGCAAAGACCGCACCCTTGCCTGCGAAGAAGGCGATTTGCTGGTTATCCGCAGCGCAGGCGCATACGGCGCCAGCATGGCAAGCAATTACAACACGCGCAACCGGGCGGCGGAAGTCTTGGTGGACGGCAGCGAATACCGGCTTATCCGCCGACGCGAAACCTTAGAACAACAAATGGCAAACGAAATGGCTTGTCTGTAAGGTTTGATCGTTTATAGCCCATAAACCACCAAGCGGGTTTATGGGCTAAAGATTAAGTAAATCAAAGCTTTCCATATGAGTCACACGCAACTGACCCAAGACGAACGATACCCTATCCAATATCTGTCCCTTCACTGCACTGTCACCGAAAAAGCATAACGGCAAACCAATTTAGGTTTCAGACGACCTTTTGCTATCGATGCTTCAAGACTCAAATATCTTGCATGATTTGTCCGTATTGGCGAAATGCTGCGCCTTGTCTTCGCAGGTGCTTTCGGTCGTTTCACACGATACCGTGACAAAGCTTTCGTTGATCTTCAATACCTTGGGATTTTTATCCGACCGCGCTACTGCCTTCAGGGTAAACCGCCCGTCCGGCGTGCCTTTGGCGTCGCCTTGCACCTTGATGCAAAAATCGCCGATTTCCTTAATCGGCAAATCCGGCCATTGGGTGGAACTTTGTTTGAAACTTCCGTTTTTTTGATAAAAACGCTCCAGAAATTGGGCGTTTTCCAGCATGGCGGCCCGCACTTCCTGCAGCTTGGTATTTTCAACATATTTTTGGTAAGACGGGTAGGCAATCGACGTTAAAATCCCCACCATCATGATGGTAAAAACCAATTGAGACAAAGAAAATCCCCGCTGAATTTCCTTCATTCCGCCCCCTTTCGAAAAATAAACCGGACATTTCATCTTTATCGTTGTGTGGTATCAAAATGGGGATTGAAGCTTTCGCACTTCAAAACCATACGGCAAAGTTGCCTGCGGCAAGCCGAACTGTTTCTGAATCAATCCCTTATAAAATGAGGTCGGTATCTTATCGTCCTTATGGCGGGCGTTCAAACAATATCTGAATATTTCCTAGTTTACTATTTCTTGATGTATTGATTTTGCAACAGACACGTCTGCGCCCAATTCAAGCGGTTTGGGCGCGTGAAGCCTGCCTGCGGGAACGGCTTTTGTCATTCGCGGTGGTAGGGATGGTTGTGGAGGATGGAGACGGCGCGGTAGAGCTGTTCGGTCAGCAGGACGCGCACCATGCCGTGCGGGAGGGTGAGGACGGTGATGTTCATGGGTTTCCTTGGTCGGATGGAGTCGTCTGAAAGGTTTCAGACGACCTTCGTTTTGTATGTCAAATACAAAAGACGTTTCGATTAGCGGAAAGGGGCGGAGTTTGATAACAGAATGAAACTGAAAATTGTGGGATGTCTTATCGACAGGGATTGGCTTGATGATGCTTGATGGCATGAGATAAAAAAATAACCGCCTTAGGCGGTTTTTGTGGTGGCCAGAGGCGGAATCGAACCGCCGACACACGGATTTTCAATCCGTTGCTCTACCAACTGAGCTATCTGGCCTTCATCTGCATTGCAGGGAAGTGGGCATTAAACCAAAAACAACGGGTTCATGCAAGGTTTATTTTGAAATGGTGCGGAGATATTTTATAAACTTTTGTTTTAGCTTAAATTAAATTTCGATGGTTTTCAACGAAATTCGCCAGATATTGGCTATCGACGCCCATAATTTTTTCCTTCGGGGAGGATTATTGATTTCAGACGACCTATGTGTCGTTTTAAGATACAATCGCTTTTTTGTTTCTGAAGATATCTGTTTGATGTTGTATGATTTTTTAAAAGATATGTGGGATATTCTGCGTCTGCGCTATAAAAATCCTGCTGATTATTTCTATACGCTGCCTGTCATTTTGGCGATTTTGCTGCTGTTGGGCATGATTAATGCGGCAGATATGTCGACCTTGCTCGGCGTCAGCACTGCCGCCGTTGTCTTTGGCGTGTTGGTTACCGTTATAAAGTGGCTGATTTTGAGCCGTGTGATGCGTCATGTTTTGAGCAGAAACGGCGCGCCGCGCCTGCCTTTATGGGGATTCATCTTGGCATCGGAAGCTTTGATGATTCCGGCACTGCTTGTGTTTTATGTCCCACAGATTACGCCGCTGCTGATGTTTTGGAAGACTTGGGTGTTTTGGGTGCAGGCTGTCGGCTTGATGCAAATGGGTCAGGTTAAAGTTTGGACGATATTCAAAGGCTATCTTTTGTACTTCTGCTGCATGGTTCTGATTATAGGGATTTTTATACAGCTGTTTACACTGGCTGGCTGGTTCGATAAAGCAACGCTAATGCAAAATTTTAATGCGTTAACGGCTGCTATGGAGCAGGCAAGATAAGCTAGGGGTCGTCTGAAAATCCACCCTTCTCGTTTTCAGACAACCTTCTTCCAAAGAAAAAACCTGCACGGTTGTCCGTGCAGGTTTTTGTTTGCGCTCAGGTTTGGGCAACCTTACATCATGCCGCCCATACCACCCATGCCGCCCATATCAGGCATAGCAGGTTTTTCTTCAGGGATTTCGGCAATCATGCAGTCGGTCGTCAGCATCAAGCCGGCGATAGACGCGGCGTGTTGCAGCGCGGAACGGGTTACTTTGGCAGGGTCGAGTACGCCCATTTCGATCATGTCGCCGTATTCGCCGGAGCCTGCGTTGTAACCGTAGTTGCCTTTGCCTTCCAGCACTTTGTTCACGACTACGCTAGGCTCGCCGCCTGCGTTGGCAACGATTTGGCGCAGCGGAGACTCAACGGCACGCAAGACGATTTGTACGCCTGCGTCTTGGTCGGCATTGCCGGTGTGCAGGTTTTCCAAAGCGGCACGGGCGCGCAACAGGGCTACGCCGCCACCGGCAACCACGCCTTCTTCAACGGCTGCGCGGGTAGCGTGCAGCGCGTCTTCCACGCGGTCTTTTTTCTCTTTCATTTCGACTTCGGTAGCGGCACCAACTTTGATCACTGCCACGCCGCCTGCCAGTTTGGCAACGCGCTCTTGCAGTTTTTCTTTGTCGTAATCGCTGGTTGCGGTTTCGATTTGTTGGCGGATTTCGGCAACACGCGCTTCGATTTGGGCTGCGTCGCCGAAGCCGTCGATGATGGTGGTGTTTTCTTTACCGATTTCGATGCGTTTGGCTTGACCCAAGTCTTCCAAAGTGGCTTTTTCCAAAGACAGGCCGACTTCTTCGGCAATCACGGTACCGCCGGTCAGGATGGCAATGTCTTGCAACATGGCTTTGCGGCGGTCGCCGAAGCCCGGGGCTTTCACGGCAACGGTTTTCAGAATGCCGCGGATGTTGTTCACGACCAAAGTCGCCAAGGCTTCGCCTTCTACGTCTTCAGCAATAATCAAGAGCGGACGGCTGGCTTTTGCCACTTGTTCCAAAACAGGCAGCAGGTCGCGGATGTTGCTGATTTTTTTGTCGAACAGCAAAACAAACGGATTGTCAAGCGCAGCGATTTGTTTTTCTGCGTCGTTGATGAAGTAAGGGGACAGGTAGCCGCGGTCGAACTGCATACCTTCGACGACATCCAATTCGTTTTCCAAAGATTTGCCGTCTTCAACGGTAATCACGCCTTCTTTGCCGACTTTTTCCATCGCTTCGGCAATAATCGCGCCGACTTGTTCGTCGGAGTTGGCGGAAATCGAGCCGACTTGGGCGATTTCTTTGGAAGTGTCGCAAGGTTTGGCGATGTTTTTCAGCTCTTCAACCAAAGCGGCGACGGCTTTGTCGATACCGCGTTTCAGGTCGGTCGGGTTCATGCCGGCGGTAACGTATTTCATGCCTTCGGCTACGATGGCTTGCGCCAGTACGGTGGCGGTAGTCGTACCGTCGCCCGCTACGTCGTTGGTTTTGGACGCGACTTCTTTCACCATTTGCGCGCCCATGTTTTCGAATTTGTCTTTCAATTCGATTTCTTTAGCGACGGTAACGCCGTCTTTGGTGATGTGCGGGCCGCCGAATGCGCGGTCAACGACTACGTTGCGGCCTTTAGGACCCAAGGTTACGCGGACGGCGTTTGCCAGAGTGTTCACGCCGCTGACCATTTTTTGGCGGACTTCGTTACCGAACTGTACGTCTTTTGCTGCCATATTTTGATTCTCCTAATTTATTTAATACATTTGATTCTGTCTGAGGTCGTCTGAAAACCTTGTATGCCTTTTCAGACGACCTGTCGTTTTGAATGCACGGAATGCTTATTCCACAATCCCGAAAATGTCTTCTTCGCGCATTACCAACAGCTCTTCGCCGTCGGCTTTTACGGTTTGACCGCTGTATTTGCCGAAAATCACTTTGTCGCCGACTTTGACATCCAGCGGACGGCGTTCGCCGTCTTTGCCGATTTTACCCGCACCTACGGCGATCACTTCGCCCATGTCGGGTTTTTCAGCGGCTGCGCCCGGCAAGACGATGCCTGATGCGGTTTTCTCTTCAGCTTCCAAGCGTTTGACGACGACACGGTCGTGTAAAGGACGGATGGTCATGTTTTATGCTCCGATAAATAGTTTGAAAACAATCATCTGCCTTCATCCGGCAGATGCGGTTTGAAAAAGAAGGCGGCAAGTTCATTAAAAAACTTGCCTGAACACAGCGGCAAATTAGGGTTCAGCCCGATAAATTCAAGGGAAGAAGCAAAAATTTTCCGCTTAAGGTCGTCTGAAAACGGGCATAACAGGTTGCGCACCATCCCCGCCCTACGTTCAATGCATACCAAGCAGGCAGACATTTTCAGACGACCTTTTACAGTCAGCAAGCTTCAAATAGTCCAATCAAAACAAGCCGGACACTATCGGCGCAAACATAAACACGCCTTTACAAAATAGCATCTTATCTTTAAAATAAATAGAAATCATTATTAATAATGAATTTAACCAAAGAACTGAAACTTGCCCCCAACAAAGGAAATTTACATGACCTCACCCCTGTTCCGCTTCAGCCTGCTCTCCTTAGCACTCGCCGCCGGTTTTGCCCACGCGGAAAATGAAGCGAAAGAAAGCGTTACCCTTGATACTGTTACTGTGAAAGGTGACCGCCAAGGCAGCAAAATCAAAACCAACATTGTTACCCTTCAGCAAAAAGACGAAAACACGGCAACCGATTTACGCGGATTATTGAAAGACGAACCTGCTATCGATTTCGGCGGCGGCAACGGCTCATCTCAATTCCTGACGCTGCGCGGCATGGGACAGAACTCGGTGGATATTAAGGTGGACAACGCCTATTCCGACAGCCAAATGCTGTATCACCAAGGCCGTTTCATCATCGACCCAGCGCTGGTCAAAATCGTCTCCGTACAGAAAGGCGCGGGTTCCGCATCTGCCGGTATCGGCGCGACCAACGGTGCGATTATTACCAAAACAGTCGATGCCGAAGACTTGCTCAAAGGTTTGGACAAAAACTGGGGTGTACGCCTCAACAGCGGCTATGCCTCTAATGACGGCGTAAGCTACGGCGCAAGCGTGTTCGGAAAAGCCGGCAACTTCGACGGTTTGTTCTCTTACAGCCGCAACGATGAAAAAGATTACAAACCCGGCAAAGGCTATACAAACAGCAACGGCGGCAAAACCGTACCATTCAGCGCGCTGGACAAGCGCAGCTATCTTGCCAAAATCGGCGCAAACTTCGGCGACCACCGCTTAGTATTAAGCCACATGAATGATCAACACCGAGGCATCCGCACCGTCCGTGAAGAATTTACCGCCACCGATAATCCTCGTCTGACTTTGGCACGCCAAGCCCCGGCCTACCGCGAAACCAGCCTCTCTAACACCAATTTGGAATGGACGGCGCGCAACTTGGGCTTTGTTGAAAAACTGGATGCCAACGCCTACCTCATGAAAAACGAACGCTATTCCGCCGATGACAGCAAAAACGGCTACGCAGGCAATCTGCCCGGCCCGAGTACGACCGTTATCGAAACAAAAGGCGCGAATTTCAATCTGGACAGCCGCATTGGCGAAAACACATTAATTAAATACGGCATCAACTACCGCCATCAAGAAATCAAACCACCGGTATTCTTCAATCCTGCCTTGAGCAATCCGAAGAAAAGCGATGCCGGCATTTACGCCGAAGCCATCCACGACATCGGCGACTTTACCCTTACAGGCGGCTTACGCTACGACCATTTCGACATCAAAACTCATGACGGCAAATCCGTTTCCGACGGCACAGTCAACCCGAGCTTCGGTGTGATTTGGCAGCCGCACGAACACTGGAATCTCAGTGCCAGCCACAACTACGCATCCCGCAGTCCGCGTCTTTACGATGCGATGCGCCAACATGGACGCAGAAACGCCATCACGTCGATTGCAGACGGCACCAAAGCCGAACGCGCCCGCAATACCGAAATCGGCTTCAACTACAACAACGGCAACTTTGCCGCTAACGGTAGCTATTTCTGGCAAAAAATCAAAGATGCCGTCGCAGGTCCGCAACAACGCCATGATGCCGCAGGCAATCCGATTGCAGGCGTACGCGAAATCGTCAATGCGGGCTACATCAAAAACCATGGCTATGAATTGGGCGCATCCTACCGCACAGGCGGTCTGCTGGCTAAAGTCGGCGTAAGCCACAGCAAACCGCGCATCTACGACACCCATCCTGAAAACCTGTTAAGCGCAAACCCCGAATTTGCCGTACAAACCGGCCGCACTTGGACGACCTCCCTCTCCTACCGCTTCCAAAATCCGAATTTGGAAATCGGCTGGCGTGGTCGCTACCTCCAAAAAGCCTCCGGCTCAGTATTGGTTCGCGACAAGGGTGAAGTCAAACGCAAAGGCTACGGCGTGAACGACATATTCGCCAACTGGAAACCGCTGGGCAAAGACACGCTCAACGTCAACTTCGCAGTCAACAACGTGTTCAACAAGTTCTACTATCCGCACAGCCAACGCGGCGAAACCTTGCCGGGCATCGGCCGCGATATCCGCCTGGGCGTTAACTACCGCTTCTAAGAACCGCGTAAAAACAAAGACGTCGTCTGAAAACCCTTTACTGTTTTTCAGACGACGTCTTTCTGTTTGGAAACCGTGTTTACCGTAAGACTGTTTGTTCAAATGTCCTTTCGGACAGCCTTGTCGCGTTTCGCTTCGGTTGAGTGAATGTATTGCATCAGCGTTTTAATAAAAACGGTCAAATCACGCTGCCACGAATGGCGGTTTGTTTTGGTGAAATACAGCGATATTTCGGGCTGCTCCATCAGATAGCAACCGAAACTCTCGTGCAGCGGTATAACGCTGATATCGTTCACATTATAAAAAGCAATGGTCATCGGCAGCGTGAAATAAGGATGGGTCAGCGTCCACGTCGCGGGGAAGGCAGGGATATCTTCTTCTAAGGCAACGGTTAAGTCATGGATATACAGGACATTGCGCAAGTCGTCGATGTGCTTTTTCATGTTTAGATGAGACATTGAAAATTATCATTTTGGGGATTGATGGATTAAGCCAGCTCTTCCCTCACAATTTCACGCCGTTTCCCTTGCGGATCAATAAGCTCAATGGCTATCGCATCCATACCATCCTGCCGTAGTCGATCAAAATCTATGATTTCCCCGTTTATCAGCTCTACTTTGCCGTTTTCATCGCAAAAATCTTCGCGTTCGGCTTCATAGTCGATATTGTAGAAGGCATGAACTTCAATTTGGTACAACGTGTCATCCAAATCTTGCAGGGAGCGATTATTTAGAGAATCTTCAGAATGTTCGTCGCACAACATGGCATTGTAGCCGTGCCTACCGCCATCAAACAGTAGGATTTCCTGCCCGCTTTCAGGCTCAACGGCGACAACTTTGACCGGTGCGTTATCTGTATCAGTAATCAGGCTGTCGTAAAATTCACCGTAATAACGGATAAGGAAACGGTTTGAACCATTATGGGCTATGGCAAAACGGTACTCGATACCGTCGAAACTATGTAGACTTTCGGCTTGAACATAAGGCTGCAAGTAGGTAGGGACGGGCATGATGGTTCTCCTTTTCTCCATGTGAGTCTTCAGCTTCGCAGAAACACTGTGTTTTCTCAGAAGTTTTGTTTTCAGACGACCTCAAAACCACTTAAAAGTTTATCCTGCATAAAACGACAATTCACAAGCCAAATACTTCAATTCTCATGGATGATGCACAAGTCCAATCGCTATTTGAAATGTAATAGACAATAAAAAATCCTGCATATTGCTATGCAGGATTTTTTATTTGGGGTGGCTGATGGGGCTCGAACCCACGACAACTGGAATCACAATCCAGGGCTCTACCAACTGAGCTACAGCCACCATTAACTTTTGGCACGCCCGACAGGAATCGAACCTGTAACCCCCGACTTAGAAGGTCGGTGCTCTATCCGGTTGAGCTACGGGCGCTCATTGCCGATTCGTGCTGAATTTTGGTGGTCGGGGCGGTGGGATTCGAACTCACGACCCTCTGCTCCCAAAGCAGATGCGCTAACCGGGCTGCGCTACGCCCCGACTGAAGAATGGGAATATACAGATGTGTCGAAACACTGTCAATCTAATTTAAGATCATTTTTCTTTTTTCTAAATTATCTGTTTATTTTTATTTAAAATTTAATTTTTTGCCTACTTCATACCGAGTGTAATGCCGTTCAAAAATACAGTTTCGGTTTTTGCTGTTATCCGACTGCCAAATCGGTTTAAAAATGCGATAATTGCGTTTGCTATTTATTGATAACCAAATGGAAATTTCATGACAGCCCAATTGATTGACGGTAAAAAAATATCGCAGGAGCGTTTGCAGCTGGTATCCGCTGCGGTAGCCAAGCGGCTTGAATCTGGATTGCGCGCGCCTTGTTTGGCCGTGGTGTTGGTCGGTGACAATCCTGCCAGTGCCGTATATGTCCGCAACAAAAAATCGGCATGCCAAAAATGCGGCATCAGGTCATTGTCTTATGAGCTGCCAGCGTCGACTTCTCAGGAAGACTTGCTCAAGCTGATTGATGAATTGAACGGGAACGCGGAAGTAGACGGTATTTTGGTGCAGCTTCCGCTTCCTGAGGGCTTAGACAGTCAGGCTGTTTTGGAACGTATCCATCCGGACAAAGATGTGGACGGCTTCCATCCTTATAACGTGGGTCGTTTGGTGGTAAAAATGCCGCTGATGCGTCCTTGTACGCCCAAGGGTGTGATGACGCTGCTGGAGGCTTACGGCATCGATCCGAAAGGCAAGAAGGCGGTGGTTGTCGGGGCATCGAATATTGTCGGACGCCCGCAGGCATTGGAGCTGCTGCTTGCCCGCGCCACGGTAACGATTTGCCACAGTGCGACGGAAAACTTGGACAAGGAAGTCGGGGCTGCCGATATTGTGGTGGTAGGCGTCGGGATTCCCAATTTTGTCAAAGGGGAATGGATTAAACCCGGCGCGGTGGTGATTGATGTTGGGATTAACCGTTTGGAAGATGGCAGCCTGTGCGGCGATGTGGAATTTGATGTGGCAAAAGAACGGGCGGGCATGATTACCCCGGTACCCGGCGGGGTCGGTCCGATGACGATTGCTACTTTATTGGAAAATACTTTACATGCTGCGACACTGCATGACTAAACTGCTATAAACGGACACGATACGGCAGGCGGCAGATTGGCGGCTTCACTTTCAACCACTGGAAAACATTATTCGATGTGGCGGAACATGCCTAAAGTCAATCTGTCCAGCCCTGCCAAATCTTGTTGCGTACTGACTTCGGCAAAGCCGTTTGCCGTCAAAATCTGCCGCACTGCTGCGCCTTGGTTGTAACCATGTTCCAGCAGCAGCCATCCGCCCTCTTTCAAAAACTCCGGCGCGCGCTGCGCCAGCTCTCGAATACAGCTCAAGCCGTCGGCAAAATCTGTCAACGCCGTTTGCGGCTCGAATCTCAAATCCCCTTGGCTCAAATGCTCGTCGCCGGCTTCGATATAAGGCGGATTGGAAACAATGACATCGAAGCGGTGTTTGTCTTCAGACGACGTCTTATCCGTCTCAAACCACGAACCCAATGCAAACTCGACCCTTGCGCCCAGAGTTTCCGCGTTTTTACGAGCAATCGCCAACGCTCCGCCGCTGATGTCGGAAGCGCGCACTGCCGCATCCTTTCTTTCCAACGCCACCGTCACGGCAACCGCCCCGCTGCCCGTTCCCAAATCCCAAACCTGTCCGTTTGCAGGGAGATGCCCGATAACCGCCTCCACCAAATGCTCGGTTTCGGGACGGGGAATCAACACGTAGGGACCGACTTCAAACCATCGTCCGTAAAACTCCCGTCCGCCCAAAATATACGCCATCGGCTCGCCTTTCAGACGACGTGCCTGCAGGATATCCAGTTGCGCGGCTACTGCTTCCGGCAGCGGATCGGCGCCTTGCGTGACCAACTGCACACGGCTATAACCGCCTGCATGTTGCAGCAACATACGGGCTTCGAGTCTCGGCAACTGCGAATGGCGCAGCCATTGGTCTAAGGTCATGTCGTGTTTGTCCTGAGTTTGTACGGGTAAAGGTGAGGGGTCCTGTTTATCTTAATCTTTGCGCGGAGGCCAATATACATCTTCTTTTTTGACAATGCCGCGTTTGAGAATATCGGCAGCAAGAGCAGCGCTATCAGGCGGATTTTGGTAGAACGCTGCGTCTTCTTTACTCATCGCCGAGTAGATGCCTTTCCAATGGGTTTTGGCGGGTGGCAGGGGCAGGACTTCGTCTAGGCGTGGGAAGGTGTAGAAGGGGTTGCCACTTTTGGTATCTGTGCCTGTAAGTGCTGTATACAACTCGTGGTAAGCTGTTTCACGGACAGGATCAGCTGGGGTGGAAGCGAATTCCTTCATATAGGCTTTCGTTTTACCATAAACGTGACTCAAACGTAAAGCCGATTCTCCCCCACTTTCTCCTCCATAGCGCACTGCATTGTGCATTAACCGCAAAGATTCTTTCAGATCACCATCAATGGCTTTAAACGAAGATAATTGCTTCATTGCTGCAGAGAACCCTTGTTTGGAAGCACAACCAAGAAGCAATTCCTGAGTTTTTAAATCCTTTGTCTGATTTCGATAAATGAGAGACAGTTCATACTGCGCCAGTGGCACACCCAAATCCACCGCCTTTTGCAGATAGGCAAGACCAAGTTGCGGATTACGGCGGTAGCCCGCGTTTCCTTCATACAAAGCGTCAAACAGCCAATAGTTTGCCATCGCCCAATTTTTGTCCAGACCGTAGTGCAGCCATTTGCGGGCGCGGTTATGCAAGGGGTTGTACATAATGCCGGTCGAACCTTGCACATGGGTGTAGAGCAGGTAAAGGTTGTTGATTGCCTGATAATGCCCTTTTGATGCCGCGGCTTCGTACAAGACAATCATGTCCTGAAATTCCTGTTTGTTCATACGCCAGTCTTTGGCATCCAGTAGTGTGGCGGCACGATACCAGAGATGGGATTCGGCATCGGGCGGGGACGGCGGCGTCCAAGTCGCGCAGGTGTATTCGGTGCGCTTCGAGTCAAAGGCTTTGGGTGCGGGATGGGTCTGGGTGTAATCGCGGTCGGATTGGGAAAGTGAAACCGAACCGCAGGAAGCCAGCAGGGGGATAAGCAGGGCGATGAAAGTGAGTTTGTTCATGGTATGTGTTGATGATGTTTGTGTTGAGGTCGTCTGAAACTGGCAATCAGGTTTCAGACGACCTTTTTTAAATGTTGTGTCTTGATTCCAATTACAGCCCGTGATCTTCGGGAGGCTCGGGAGGGCGCGGCGGCCAATAGACGTCTTCTTTTTTGACGATACCACGTTTGAGGATATCGGCGGCTAAGGCGGCGGTGTCGGGCGGATTTTGGTAGAACGCCGCGTCTTCCTTGCTCATTGCGGAGTAGATGCCTTTCCAGTGGGTTTTGGCGGGAGGCAGGGGGAGGACTTCGTCTAGGCGTGGGAAGGTGTAGAAGGGGTTGCCGCTGGTAGTGTCCGTACCTTTAAGTGCCACATATAGTTCATGATAGGCTGCTTCTCGAATAGGGTCGGCAGGGGTTGTGGAAAATGCCTGCAGAATACCTTTTGATTTGCTATAAACGTCCGTTAATAGTAACGCGGATTCTCCCCCTTTTTCACCTCCATTCCGTACGGCATTGTGCATCAGTAACAGGGATTCGTTTAATTTGCCGTCAATCCACTTAAAAGTAGATAACTCGTCCATTGCCGCTGAAAATCCCTGCTTGGCAGCACACTCAAGCAGCAGTTGAGCGGTTTTTGAATTATCGAGATTTTTTTCGTAAATCCGTGCCAATTCATACTGCGCCAATGGGACGCCTAATTCCACTGCCTTTTGCAGGTAGGCAAGGCCGAGTTTCGGGTTGTAATAACCTGCATGACCGTCATACAAGGAATCAAACAGCCAGTAATATGCCATCGCCCAATCCTTCTCCAAACCATAATGCAACCATTTGCGGGCGCGGTCGGGACGTTGGTCAAACAAATCCCCCATCGCACCTTGGGTGCCGGTGTAGAGCAGGTAGAGATTGTTGATGGCACGGTAATGTCCGCGACTTGCCGCCGCTTCGTACAGAATCACCATATCCTGCAACTCTTGCGCGGTTCTGCGCCAACTTTGGGCATGGAGTAAGGTTGCCGCCCGATACCATTGCTCGGCTTCGGCATCAGTGTCGGACGGCGGCGTCCATGTGGCGCAGGTGTATTGGGTACGGTTGGGATCGAATGCCTTGGGGGCGGGATGGGTTTGGGTGTAATCGCGGTCGGGCATGTTAGGAGATGCCGAACCGCAGGAAGCCAGCAGGGGGATAAGCAGGGCGATGAAAGTGAGTTTGTTCATGGTATGTGTTGATGATGTTTGTGTTGAGGTCGTCTGAAACTGGCAATCAGGTTTCAGACGACCTTTTTTAAATGTTGTGTCTTGATTCCAATTACAGCCCGTGATCTTCGGGAGGCTCGGGAGGGCGCGGCGGCCAATAGACGTCTTCTTTTTTGACGATACCACGTTTGAGGATATCGGCGGCTAAGGCGGCGGTGTCGGGCGGATTTTGGTAGAACGCCGCGTCTTCCTTGCTCATTGCGGAGTAGATGCCTTTCCAGTGGGTTTTGGCGGGAGGCAGTGGCAGAACCTCGTCTAGGCGAGGGAAGGTATAGAAAATATTGCCGCTGGTAGTGTCCGTGCCTTGAAGTGCTACATATAGTTCATGATAGGCTGCTATTCGAACGGGGTCGGCAGGGATAGCGGAAAATTCCTGCATAAAACCTTTTGACTCCCCAAAAATGTCTGTCAATATTAAGGCTGATATTCCCCCTTTTTCGCCTCCATACCGTACGGCATTGTGCATCAGTGACAATGCCTCATCTAATTTGCCGTTCATTGCCTTCAACATTCCCAATTCATACATTGCCGCTGAAAATTTCTGCTTGGCAGCACAATCAAGCAATACTTGAGCGGTTTTTAAATCTTTGAGCTTTATATCGTAAATCCGTGCCAATTCATACTGCGCCAACGGGACGCCTAATTCTACTGCCTTTTGCAGGTAGGCAAGACCGAGTTTCGGGTCGTAATAACCTGCATGGCCGTCATACAAGGAGTCAAACAGCCAGTAGTATGCTATTGCCCAATCCTTCTCCAGACCATAATGCAACCATTTGCGGGCGCGGTCAGGACGTTGGTCAAACAAATCCCCCATCGCACCTTGGGTGCCGGTGTAGAGCAGATAGAGATTGTTGATGGCACGGTAATGTCCGCGACTTGCCGCCGCTTCGTACAGAATCACCATATCCTGCAACTCTTGCGCGGTTCTGCGCCACTTTTGGGCATGAAGTAAGGTTGCCGCCCGATACCATTGCTCGGCTTCGGCATCAGTATCGGACGGCGGCGTCCAAGTGGCGCAGGTGTATTGGGTGCGGTTGGGGTCGAATGCTTTGGGTGCGGGATGGGTGCGGGTGTAATCGCGGTCGGGCATGCTGGGAGATGCCGAACCGCAGGAAACCAGCAGGGGGATAAGTATGGCGATGAAAGTGAGTTTTTTCATGGTATGTGTTGATTGTGTTTGTGTTGAGGTCGTCTGAAAACGGATTTCGGATTTCAGACGACCTCTTTATGGGTTTCAACCTATCCTTTTAAACGGCGGCAGGCTGGCTAGTAATTGTTGGCCGTATCGCTGCGTTTTGACGCGGTTGTCGAGAATGGTCACGCGACCGTAGTCTTGTTCGGTGCGGATGAGGCGGCCGACGGCTTGGATGAGTTTGATGCCGGCTTCGGGGACGGTGATTTCGATGAAGGGGTTGCCGCCACGCTGTTCTATCCAGCGGTTTTGGGTTTTTTCGATGGGGTTGTCGGGCATGGCGAAGGGGAGCTTGGCGATGATGACTTGCACGCAGGCGGTGCCGGGCAGGTCGAGTCCTTCGGCGAAGCTGTCGAGTCCGAAGATGATGCTGGCTTTGCCGTCTTCTATGGCTTGGTGGTGTTTTTGCAGGAGGACGGCTTTGGGCAATTCGCCTTGTACGAGCAAGAGCGGCAGGTAGTCTTCGGGCAGGCGCAGGGCGACATCCTGCATTTGTTTGCGCGAGGAAAACAGGACGAGCGTGCCGATGGCTTCGGTGGGCGAAATGAGCTTGGGCAGCCATTCGACGATGGCGGCGGTGTGCGCGGCGGGGTCTTTGGGACTGGCGTGTACGGGCGGGATGTAGAGTTCGCCTTGCGCGTCGAAATCAAATGGGCTTTCTAAGGCAAGGGTGGTGGTTTCGGGCAGCCATTGCAGTCCGGTTTGGCGCAGGATCAGGTTGAAGCTGCCCAAGGATTGCAGGGTGGCGGAGGTCAACACTGCGCCTGCCGCGCGCCGCCACAGGCTGTTGGCGAGGTGGGACGCGCTGCTGATGGGGCTGGCGTTGAAAATGTAGTCGTTTTTGTCGTCGGCGCGGCGGGTTATCCATTTCGCCAGCGGTTCTTCGCCCTCGAGTGGGACGGTGGAGAGCAAGTCCCATGTGGCGGTGATTTGTTCGATGCGGGCGCGGAATACGCCGAATTCGGTACTCAGGCGGTCGATTTGCGCGCTGTTTTGGTCTTTGTCGCGGCGGGCGGCGGACAGGGCATCGTTGAGGCTGTTGATGTGTTTGTAAAGACTGCGGGCGGCGATGGCGGTGTTGGAAACGGTGGTTTCGAGGCCTTCGGGGATTTTGCCGTCTTCCCACAGCCAAGTCGGTTCGCTGTTTGTCCGTCTGTCGTTTTCAGACGACCCCAAGCTCAAAGACGGCTCTTCGGCAAGGTGGAACTGCCATTCATGCAGGCTTTCGAGCAGCGCGGCGGCGGCTTCGTCGGCAAGGTTCGCCAACTCGCCTTTGTCGGTGAGCGCGGCGATTTTGCCGGTAACCTGCGGCAGTTTTTCCAACGCCCACACGGCTTGGTTCCACGAATGCTCGGCGGCAAACTGGCTGAGGGCTTTTTTGGGCAGGTGGTGCGCTTCGTCGATGCAATAGAAACTGTTTTCAGGGTCGGGCAAAATGACACCGCCGCCCATGCTGATGTCGACCATCAGCAAATCGTGGTTGGTTACGACGACATCGACGGTCTCCAGCGTGTCGCGGGCAAGGTAAAACGGGCATTCCGGACGGTTGGGGCAGGCGGTTTTGAGGCAGCCGTAGTTGTCGTTGTTCACCTTCATCCAGATGGTGTCGTCGATTTTTTCCGGCCAAGTGTCGCGGTCGCCGTTGAACCGACGGGCGGAAAATTCGTCGGCGATGTCGCGCAGCAGCTTCAATTCTTCGGGCTTGGGTTTGCTGTCCCACAACACGGCGGGGACTTCAAAGCCGAGCAGGTTTTGCTGGGCGTTGCTTTGCGTCAGTTGGTAGAGTTTGTAGGGGCAGAGATAGCGGCCGCGCCCTTTGGCAAGTGCGAAGGTCAGTTCCAAACCGCTTTTTTCAACCAGAAACGGCAGATCGCGGTCCACCAGCTGCTCCTGCAAAGCAACCGTCGCGCTGCTCACAATCAGCCGCTTGCCGCGCGTCTGCGCCATAATGCCGCCCGCCAGCAGGTAGGCAAGCGATTTGCCCACGCCGGTCGGCCCTTCGATCACGGCAATGCTCTCGCCCTCGCGCTTGGGCGGCTCGCCGCCTTCTTCGCGCGTCAACGTCCGCGAAAAAGCGTTGGCAATCGCCGCAATCATTTCCCGCTGCGAAGCGCGCGGACGGAAACCGGGCAGGTTTTTGCCGATATTTTGGTAATGGTCGCGGATGGCGTTTTTTTCTAAATCGGTGAGCATCGAGGTCGTCTGAAAAGGTGGATTTGCTTATGAATTGGTTATTTTAGCATTTTTCGCGGACGGGTTCGGGAGAGATGGGAAAGGTCGTCTGAAAAGCATATTTTGGCGTTTTCAGACGACCTTTGGTAAGGGAAGCCACATTGGGATGGGAGGTTTGAACCTTTGTCGTTTCTGTTGCCGTCATTCCCGCCCCCGCCTACGCGAGGAGAGGCTACGGCAGGAATCCATTTTTGAAATTCAGCAACTGTTTTTCAAATCAAGGTTTCTCAAGTTTTACAATGGATTCCCGCCGTAACCTCTCCTCGCGCAGGCGGGTGGGAATGACGGAATTTGATGACATACCATATTTAAAGTTAAGTATGTTTGCTAGAGAGATGGGCAGCGGCGGTTTGGGGCGGGTGGGGTCAATTTCTTGGTGCATCGTTGAAATAAAGATAAGGGCGCATGATTGCGCCCCTTCGGTTTTCAGACGACCCCTTAAGCTTGGCGGGATTAAGCCGTTTTGTTCCGCAACGGCAGTTTGATATGCGGTTTGGCGGGTTTGGGCGCTTCTTTCAAGCCCAGTTCGATTTGCTGCTCTTCGTTCAACAAATTGCTCCAGTCGCCTTTTTTATACCACTCGCGCCCGTCCAATTCGATGGGGTGCTGGATGCGCTCGCAGCCGTTGCCGCATTGCAAATCGTCTTCTTTACAATATTTGTCGCAACCCCAGCAGATGCGCTCCGGCGCTTTGGGGAAGATGGGGAATTTTTTTGCCATGGTGTGAAATCCTTGTTTTTATTTTCATGAAATTATAAATGATTCGATTGCGGCAGCTTGGTTTTTGTACGTCTTTTTACGCTGGATGGTTAAGAAATGTATAAGGTCGTCTGAAATAGCCAGCCGATTCATGCTATATTTATACATACAGCATATCAACCTATTCGACAAAACTAATCCGCCATATGGTACTCAAACGGCGGAAAGCCTGATATTTGAAACTATTTTTAAAGCAATCAATCAGTTGGATTTACTGTTAATTTCTTTAAAATTCAGTATGATATATTACGCTCTGATATAATGTGCGGGCAAGGCGTACGGAAGCCGGCGTCTTGTCTTTTTTCAACTTTAGATACTAAGGAACTTATATGTGCGGTATCGTCGGCGCCATCCGCGCCAATCACAATGTAGTCGATTTTCTGACCGACGGTCTCAAACGCCTTGAATATCGGGGCTATGACTCGTCGGGTATCGCCGTGAACACAGACGGCAAAATCAAACGCGTGCGCCGTGTCGGCCGCGTGCAGCTGATGGAAGACGCGGCGCGCGAAAAAGGCGTGTTCGGACACATCGGCATCGGCCATACCCGCTGGGCGACCCACGGCGGCGTAACCGAACCCAACGCCCACCCCCACATCTCCGGCGGTATGATTGCCGTCGTCCACAACGGCATTATCGAAAACTTCGAAGCCGAACGCGAACGCCTCAAAGCCTTGGGTTACACCTTCGAATCGCAAACCGACACCGAAGTCATCGCCCACAGCGTCAATCACGAATACACCCAAAACGGCGGCAAACTGTTTGAAGCCGTCCGCGCTGCCACCGCCCGTTTCCACGGCGCATATGCCATCGCCGTGATGGCGCAGGACAAACCTGAAGAAATGGTGGTCGCACGCATGGGCTGCCCGCTGCTGGTGGCATTGGGCGACCAAGAAACCTTCATCGCCTCCGACGTATCCGCCGTCATCGCCTTTACCCGCCGCATCGCCTATTTGGAAGACGGCGACATTGCCCTTCTAAGCGCGAACGGCATCGACAAACTGATTGACAAAACCGGTGCTGAAACCCAACGCACCGTCAAAGTATCCGAACTGTCGCTCGCTTCGCTGGAATTGGGTCCATACAGCCACTTCATGCAGAAAGAAATCCACGAACAACCGCGCGCCATCGCCGATACCGCCGAAGTTTTCCTTGACGGCGGCTTCGAACCCGAAAACTTCGGCGCGAACGCACGCGAAGTGTTCGACGATATTCACAGCATCAAAATCCTCGCCTGCGGCACGTCCTACTACGCCGCGCTGACCGCCAAATACTGGCTCGAATCCATCGCCAAAATCCCGACCGACGTCGAAATCGCCAGCGAATACCGCTACCGCGACGTGATTGCCGATCCGAAACAACTGATCATCACCATCTCCCAATCCGGCGAAACCTTGGACACGATGGAAGCCCTGAAATACGCGAAATCCTTAGGGCACAAACATAGCCTGTCCATCTGCAACGTCATGGAATCCGCCCTACCGCGCGAAAGCGAATTGGTACTGTACACCCGCGCCGGTGCAGAAATCGGCGTCGCCTCCACCAAAGCGTTCACCACGCAACTGGTTGTATTGTTTGGCTTGGCGGTGACGCTGGGCAAACAGCGCGGTTTGGTTTCCGCCGAAAAAGCGCGCGAATACGTCGAAGAACTGCGCCAACTGCCCGGCAGCATCCAACACGTTCTCAACCTTGAGCCGCAAATCGCCGCATGGGCGCAAAAATTCGCCAAGAAAAACAGCGCACTGTTTTTAGGCCGCGGCATCCACTTCCCGATTGCCCTCGAAGGCGCGTTGAAGCTGAAAGAAATCACCTACATCCACGCCGAAGCCTATCCCGCAGGCGAATTGAAACACGGCCCGCTTGCATTGGTGGACGAAAACATGCCCGTCGTCGTCATCGCACCGAACGACGGTTTGCTGGACAAAGTCAAAGCCAATATGCAGGAAGTCGGCGCACGCGGCGGCGAACTCTTCGTCTTCGCCGATTTGGACAGCAATTTCAACGCCACCGACGGAGTGCACGTCATCCGCGCCCCGCGCCACGTCGGCGTACTCTCGCCGATCGTGCACACCATCCCCGTGCAGCTCTTGTCCTACCACGCCGCCCTCGCACGCGGCACGGACGTGGACAAACCGCGCAATCTGGCGAAATCGGTTACGGTTGAATAAAGCCCGATTTGAACGGTAAAAGGTCGTCTGAAAACTTTGGTTTCCCAGTTTTCAGACGACCTTTTTATTAATCTAAATACGCTTTAGATAAACCAAACCCCGTAGCGTGGGTTTTACCCACGGAATGAATAGAAATGATTGGATTCTGATGTCTGGGTTGAAAGTCGTGGGCAAAGCCCACGCTACTCTTAATATGACGAAAGGTCGTCTGAAAAACCTGAATCTTGGTTTTCAGACGACCTTTTGTTTCAACTCAATCTCAAATCATTAAGACGGTATCAAATCCGTTTCGCCAATTCTTCCGCCTTGCCGATGTACAGCGCGGGGGTCAGGGCGAGCAGTTGGGATTTGGCTTCGGCGGGGATTTCCAGCGATTCGATGAAGACTTTCAGTACTTCGGGCGTGATGCCGCCTTTGCCGCGCGTCAGGTCTTTCAGTTTTTCGTAAGGATTGGCGACGCCGTGGCGGCGCATCACGGTTTGAATCGGTTCGGCGAGCAGCTCCCAAGTGGCATCCAAATCGGCAGCCAGCGCGGCGGGGTTGGGTTCGAGCTTGTTCAGGCCGCGCAGGTGGGCGGCAAAACCTAATACGGCATAGCCTACGCCTACGCCCATGTTGCGCAGGACGGTGCTGTCGGTCAGGTCGCGCTGCCAGCGGGAGACGGGCAGTTTTTCGGACAAGAAGCCCAATACGGCGTTTGCCATGCCGAGGTTGCCTTCGGAGTTTTCAAAGTCAATGGGGTTGACTTTGTGCGGCATGGTGGAAGAGCCGACTTCGCCTGCTTTGACTTTTTGTTTGAAGTAACCCAATGAAATATAACCCCAAACGTCGCGGTTGAAGTCGATCAGGATGGTGTTGATGCGGCTGAGGGTTTGGAAGAATTCAGCCATGTAGTCGTGCGGCTCGATTTGGATGGTGTAGGGGTTGAAGGTCAGGCCAAGGCTGATTTCGACGAAGTTGCGGCAGTGGGTTTCCCAATCGACGTCGGGATAGGCGACCATGTGGGCGTTGTAGTTGCCGACCGCGCCGTTGATTTTGCCGAGGAATTCTTGCGCCTGAAGGTTTTTGAACTGGCGTTGCAGGCGGTACACGATGTTGGCGGTTTCTTTGCCCAAGGTGGTCGGCGTGGCGGGCTGGCCGTGAGTGCGGCTCATCATGGGGACGGCGGCAAGGTCGTGCGCCATGCCGGTGAGTTTTTCGATGATTTCGGCAAGTTTCGGCAGGATGACGGTTTCGCGCGCTTCTTGCAGCATCAGGGCGTGGGACAGGTTGTTGATGTCTTCGCTGGTGCAGGCGAAGTGGATAAACTCGCTGGCGGCGGCGACTTCGGGTACGCCGGCGAAGCGTTCTTTAAGCCAGTATTCGATGGCTTTGACATCATGATTGGTGGTTGCTTCGATGGCTTTGACGGCGGCTGCGTCTTCCAATGAAAAGTTTTCGATAACTTTGTCGATTTCGGCAAGCGTGAAATCGCTGAAGGCGGGAATTTCGGTGATTTTCGGTTCGGCGGCGAGGGCTTTTAGCCAGCTCAATTCGACTTTGACGCGCGCCCTCATTAGGCCGTATTCGGAGAAAATCGGACGCAATGCTTCAACGGATTGGGCGTAGCGGCCGTCTAGGGGGGAAAGTGCAGCGATAGGGTTGATCATGTCGGAGTCCTGTCGGTAGGTCGGTCAAACGGTTAAATCAAACAGTCAAATTGTTTGCAATTATACATGATTTGACCCGGCAACTTCGGGTCGTCTGAAACTACAACCTTCCCTTCAAAGCGTTTTTGACAAACGCCGCCGACTCGCGCAATACCGTGTAACCATAGCCGCCGTAAGGCTCGGAACAAAACGGTGCGGCATACACCTGAATATCGTGTCCCTGCCACTGCCTGTCCGCCATCATCCGTGCCCGCGCCAAATGAAAACCGGCGCTGACAATGACGACGCGCGGGCTGTTTTCAATAAAATCGCGGCTGAGCACAATGTTCTCAAACGTATTTTCCGCCCGCCGCTCTTGGATAATGTCCGCCTTCGGCACCCCCATCTTCTCCGCAATCGCCTGCATATTGCCCGAAGCAGACTGAAAATCGCGGCTGAGTCCGCCCGACATCACCAGTTTCTTCACCTTGCCGGCACGATACAGCTCGACAGCCGCTTCAACGCGCGCCACCAAACAAGGATTCAGACGACCCCCTTCATAAGAACGGGTCGAAAGCACGACCGCAGCATCCGCCGGACGCACCGTATCCGCATCCAACCGCGACACCCAAAAATCGCGCCACATGATCCACAGCGGCAAAAGCGCGGAGGTAAAGAATAAAATCAATATAAAAACAAGGGCTTTTTTGAACATCCGAATCCTAAAATGATGAAAGTAATTGGAACGCGGCTGTACGGGCAGGTTCCGCTTGTTCTTAAGATTTTACGAAATTCATACAGCAAAAGGTCGTCTGAAAACAGGATTTTCAGACGACCTTTCATTCTTTAATAACTTACTTTTGCAACTGCGCTACCAACTGCCGCAAAGCTGAAATCTCCCGATCCTTTTGCGCCAGCAGCAAATCCTTGTGAGCCAGTAGTTCACGGCTGTGTTCCAAGCCTAGCTTTAGTTTTTCGAGTTCAATCGTAATCTGCCCATTTGCCCCATAATCGGGATTGTTGTTCGTTCCGATCAACAAAACTAATTCTTTATCATCCGAAGCAACCAACTCGCCAATATCGATTTTAAAAATTGCCGCCAACTTTTCCAACTTTGCTAAATCCAATTTTCTCTCGTCCCGTTCAAGCCGAGAATAACTGCTTTTCGACATATTCAGCCGTTCTGCCATATCTTCCTGTGACCAATTGTTCAACTCGCGCAAAGCACGGATTTTGTCATTGACGGACATTCACAGCCTCCTTGTAGTCGAATGTAATTAAAATTGGGAATTTATTCCGATAAACGGTCTTAAATCATAATAATTGGTATTGATAAGTGATGCGTGGTAAATATATTATCCTGAATGGCATATCTTTGCAAATTTATGCATTAATTTAGTAAAGCAAAATGTCGGCAATAATCAATTACTGAATGTATTAAATTCTTCAATACTTTTTCCATTCATTCAAAATCTTTAGAGAGTAAATATGAAAAAAGCCTTTTCCGGTATTTTTGTCAGTTTTTTGTCATTAGCGTTACTCGTAGCTTGTAATCAACAGGAAAGCGAAACGCAAAAAGAGCTGGCAGCATTAAAAGAACAATTGGCACAACAGCAAAAACAACAGACCGACCGAGAAAATCAAGAGCAGGAACATCGTAAACGGCTTGAGCAACAGGAGCGTGAGACCGCGCTTTATGAACAGGCATACCAGAATGCGCAAGAAGACTTGAAAATGAAACAAAATTTGGAAGAAGAGCAGAAAAAAGAAGAAGCAAACAAGAAAAAAGAGGAGGCTCAAAAACAAGCGGCAGAAAAGAAAAAGGCTGTCGAGGGGCAGCAAACTAAAACTTCCGAAAAATTAGCGCGTTATCCTGCTTTTGTGATTTCGGAATCAGGTTACGGCTCATTAAATCTGCGAGGTGCTCCTTCTGCTTCAGCCGTTTCTATTACCCAATTACGGGATGGGCAACAAGTACAGGTTGTCGCCATAACCAACAACTGTAATAACGCAAACGGCGGTTGTTGGGTAAAAGTACAGGTTGATGGCTTGACTGGTTATGTTTCGGATGCTTATTTACAGCGTGGTTATTCTCAAGATGTCATCATGGACAATTTTGAGCACTAGTTCAATCTCAATTCATTTTAAAAAGGGAACAATATGAAAAAATTAATCCTTATTGCCGCTTTGTGTTTTTCTAACATGGCTTACGCAGAAAGCAAATCTCAAATTGTTACAATGATTAGAAATGCTGCAGTCGAACTTTGCGGAGGTGGCGATCACGACGAAAGATTTTTCGAAGCCAATGGCAAGATTTATGTATTTTACTCAACAAGTGGGCATAAAGAACCGTACCGCAATGCCCCATGTTCTATAGGAAGTGGGACAACTACATCACATTTGGCAGAAGTCAGTAGGGTGAATGGAAGACTTCAAGTAAACGATGTTGATTTATTACGTAAAATTAATGAGGAAGATAACTATGTGATCAATGACCGTTTCATTGATCCCAAAGGCATGACTGTTTCTAACGGAATTTGGATATTCAGGAACGGAGAATTTGGTGCCGATGACGGTAATTGCTGTGCCGATGATATTTATTTGAATAAAATCAGATTGTCTGATATGAAAGTATTGAATCGTACTTATCTTGGACGTAGGGAACAATTCGGGTACTAATCCGTGTAAGATTGAATAGTTGCAGTTGCTGAAGCTATACTTAACTTAATTAGCTACTGAAACTGTTTCTATGTTCGTGAAATGTTGGGCTCAAGAATCTAATTTACATATATTATAGACAAAAAGGTCGTCTGAAATTTCAGACGACCTTTTTAACGTTTTACAAAACAACCGAATCTTCAGTCTTTGCGGCGGCTGCCTAAGTCGGCGGCGGCGGTAAAGAGTACGTCGGTGGAGGAGTTGAGGGCGGTTTCGGCGGAGTCTTGGATTACGCCGATAATCATACCGACGCCGACGACGCGCATGGCGAAGTCGTTGTCGATGCCCAATAGGCTGCAGGCGACGGGGATCAGCAGCAGCGAGCCGCCGGCAACGCCGGATGCGCCGCATGCGCCGACGGTGGCGACGAGGCTCAGGAGCAGGGCGGTGGGGTAATCGACGACGATGCCTTTGGTGTGGGCGGCCGCCATGGCTAAGACGGTGATGGTAATCGCTGCACCTGCCATGTTGATGGTTGCGCCCAGCGGGATGGAAACGGAGTAGGTGTCTTCATGCAAGCCGAGTTTTTTCGCCAATGCCATGTTGACGGGGATGTTGGCGGCGGAGGAGCGGGTGAAGAAGGCGTAGAGTCCGCTTTCGCGCAGGCAGGTGAAGACCAGTCCGTAGGGGTTTTTGCGGGTTTGCGACCAGACGATGAGCGGGTTCACGACGAGGGCGATAAACGCCATGCTGCCGAGCAGGACGGCCAACAGGCGTCCGTAGCTGAGGAAGGCGGAAAAGCCGGTTTCGGCAACGGTTTGGGAGACCAGTCCGAAAATACCCAAGGGGGCGAAACGGATAACCCATTGTACGACGGTGGTAACGGCGTCGGAGAGGTCGGCGACGACTTGGCGGGTGGTGTCGGAGCCGTGGTGGCGTAATGCGGAGCCTAAAACCAACGCCCATGCGAGAATGCCGATGTAGTTGGCTTGCGCGATGGCGTTAATCGGGTTGGACACGAGCTTCATCAAAAGCTCTTTGAGAACTTGGATGATGCCGGAGGGCGGGGCGAGGGTGGAGGTAGCTACGTCTTTAAACACCAGCGCGGTCGGGAATGCCATACTGGCGGCAACGGCGACGGCGGCGGCGGCAAATGTGCCGACGAGATACAGAATAATGATGGGTTTGATTTTGGCTTCGCCGCCTTTGCGGTATTGCACCAGCGCGGCGGTTACTAAGACAAACACCAATACGGGGGCGACGGCTTTCAATGCACCGACGAACAATTCGCCGAGCAGCCCTGCGCCCAAGCCTGCTTTCGGGGAGATGGAGCCGACCAAGACGCCCAACATCAAACCGATGATGATTTGCGGGACAAGTCCGATACGGTTGACTGCGTTCAGCAGTGGATTACCACTTGCCATGATACGTCCTCTTACTTTATGTGTTAAGAAACGTTGCATTTTAAAAGAAAATATCAATTATTGCGCAGGTTTACATATCAAATCGATTGTTGTGGCGGAAAATGCCCTGTTTTTGGACTTGTCGGACAGTTTGTGCCTGATTTTTTGTATTGAATGGGTAAATGTGTTTTTTGGTATCCGCCTTTTCAGACGACCCCTCCGTCTCGGGCGGGTTTTAAACCCGATTGAAAATAATGGTAGAATTTAGAACCCTTCTGCCGTTGAAACATTTTTTGCCATGACCAGACTGACTTCGCCCATCCTGATTGCCTCACTCGCCCTTGCCTACGGACACGCAGCTGCAGCAGACCTGCCGCGTGCCGAAGACTACGAACCGATTCCCGGCTTCAAGCAGGGCGGGCAATCCGAGCAGGCTGCCAAAGCAGGCAAACTGACGCCCAAGTTTCCCGTCAAAATCGAAACCAAAAACAGCGAAGTCAAATCCATGCTCGAAGAATACCTGCCGCTGATTACCCAGCAGCAGGACGAAGAGTTGGACAAAGAGCAGGTCGGCTTCCTCGCCGAAGAAACGCCTGACAACGTCAAAACCATGCTCAAAACCAAAGGCTATTTCAACGGCAGCGTCAACGTCCAAGACAACGGTTCGAGCTACACCGTCGCCGTCAATCCCGGCCCGCGTACCAAAATCGACAACGTCAGCGTCGCCATCCTCGGCGACATCCTTTCAGACGACAACCTTGCCGAGTATTACCAAAAAGCCATGCTCAATTGGCAGCAGCCCGTTGGCGAATACTTTGACCAAGACGGCTGGAGCGGCAGCAAAACCTCCGTCCTCAGCGCAGTAACCCGCAAAAAATACCCGCTTGCCAAACTCAGCAACACCCAAGCCACCGTCAATCCCAACAACAATACCGCCGATCTGAACGTGATCGTCGAAAGCAACCGCCCCATTTATTTCGGCGACTTTGAAATCACCGGCACCCGCCGTTATCCCGAAAACGTCGTTGCCGGCCTGGCACGTTTCAAACCCGGCGCACCCTACGATCTCGACCTCTTGCTCGACTTCCAACAAGCGCTCGAACAAAACGGACATTACTCCGGCGCATCCGTTCAAGCCGACTTCGACCGCCTCCAAGGCGACCGCGTGCCCGTCAAAGTCAACGTTACCGAAGTCAAACGCCACAAACTCGAAACCGGTATCCGCTACGATTCCGAATACGGCCTCGGCGGACGCATCGGTTACGACTACTACAACCTCTTCAACAAAGGCTACATCGGCTCCGTCGTTTGGGACATGGACAAATACGAAACCACCCTCGCCGCCGGTATCAGCCAGCCGCGCAACAGCGAAGGCAAATATTGGACGACCAACACATCCTACAATCGCTCGACCACCCAAAACCTTGAAAAACGCGCCCTGACCAGCGGTATTTGGCGCGTGCGCGACCGCAACGGCATCGAATCGCGCCTCGGTATCGAATTCATCACTGAAGACCGCAAAGTGCCCGATACCAATTACGACCTCGGCCGCAGCCACGCCACCATGCTGACCGCCTCGTGGAAACGCCAAAACATCGAAACCGAGCTGCGTCCCGAAAACGGCTACTACCTCGACGGCAAAATCGGCGCAACGCTGGGCAACTTCCTGTCCTCCACCACCATGGCGCGCGCCACCGCCCGCGCAGGCTATTTCTACACACCCGAAAACAAAAAACTCGGCACCTTCATCGTCCGCGGGCAGGCAGGCTACGTTTATGCCCGCGAAGGCGAAGACGTACCTTCCAGCCTCATGTTCCGCACCGGCGGCGCCTCTTCCGTACGCGGTTACGAACTCGACAGCATCGGTCTGGCAGGTCCAAACAATTCCGTCCTCCCCGATAGGGCATTACTGGTCGGCAGCCTCGAATACCAATTCCCGATTACCAAAAGCGTATCCGGCGCCGTCTTCCACGATGTCGGCGACGCCGCAGGCAACTTCAAACGCATGAGCATGAAACACGGTACCGGCCTCGGCGTGCGCTGGTTCAGCCCCGTCGCCCCGTTCTCCTTCGACGTCGCCTACGGACACCAAGACAAAAAACTCCGTTGGCACATCAGCTTGGGTACAAGGTTTTAAGGTCGTCTGAAAATATAGTGGATTAACTTTAAACCAGTACGGCGTTGCCTCGCCTTGCCGTACTATCTGTACTGTCTGCGGCTTCGTTGCCTTGTCCTGATTTAAATTTAATCCACTATAAAAAAGCAGGGGTGCGTGATGGCATCCCTGCTTTTTTATGTGGCATGTGAAAACCGCATACATCGGATTTTCAAAAGCCAACGGATTCGCAGCCGACAAAAAACGGTCAGACCAAATGTTTTGCCAAAAGATTGAGGGCAAACTCGACGGCCTGTGTTCTGACGGCTTCGCGGTCGCCGCTGAAGACTTGCATCTGTTCCAATGATTCGGTCGGCGTGGACAAACCGAACCAAACCGTGCCGACAGGTTTCGCCGCGCTGCCGCCGCCCGGGCCTGCGATGCCGGAAATACTGAGGGCGTAGTCGGCTTGGGCGACGGCTTTGGCACCTCGCGCCATTTCGTAAACAGTCTCGCGGCTGACCGCGCCGTGTTGCAGCAGCGTATCGGGCATGACGCCGAGGCGTTCTTCTTTGGCTTGGTTGCTGTAAGTGACGAAACTTTGATGAAACCATTGCGAGCTGCCCGCAATGCTGGTGAACGCGCCCGCCAGTAGGCCGCCGGTGCAGGATTCGGCGCAGGTGACGGTTTGGCGGTGTCGGGTGAGGTGTTCGGCTATGGTTTGCAGGGCGGTCATGGGATGTCCTTTCGCTGGGCGGGTTTCCCCGAAATATGGGGTTGGGTGGAGACCCTATTATATAGTGGATTAACTTTAAACCAGTACGGCGTTGCCTCGCCTTGTCCTGATTTAAAGTTAATCCACTATAGTAAGGATTGCAGAGAGTGGGCGAAAGGTCGTCTGAAAACCGGAATCCCAATTTTCAGACGACCTTTTGTGCTTTGCCCTATCCGCCAAACCGCCAACCGCCCGCAGCGTGGGTTCTACCCACGGATGAACAGGGATAATTGGATTCGGATGTTCGGGTGGGAGATCGCAGGCAAAGCCCACGCTGCGGATTGGTTTATCCTGAGCCTTGCCTATTTGAACAAAAGGTCGTCTGAAACCGAAATTGGTTTTCAGACGACCTTTTTCTGTTTGACGGGCAATTATGCGCCGAACACTTTCAAACGGTTTTCCACAGGCTCAAAGGCTTTTTCACCGGCAGGCGCTTCGATGCCGCCGATAACCATTTGCGCGCGCAAAAGCCAGCTTTCGGGCAGGTTCCATTCTTTGGCGATGGCGGCGTCGGGCAGCGGGTTGTAGTGTTGCAGGTTCGCGCCCACGCCGGCGGCGGCAAGCGTTGTCCAGACGGCGTATTGTGTCATCGCGTTCGCATGGTCCGCCCAGACTGGGAAGTTGGCGGCATAAGAAGGGAACTGCTCTTGCAGGCCTTTGACGACGTTTTGGTCTTCGAAGAACAAAATGGTCGCCGCGCCTGCTTTGAACAGGTTTAATTTTTGCGCGGTCGGCTCGAATTGTTCGGCAGGCACGATGGCGCGCAAAGCGTCTTCAACAAATTGCCACACTTTGCCGTGTTCTTCGCCGAAGAGGACGACGACGCGGGTGGATTGCGAGTTGAAGGAAGAAGGCGTGTGCAAAACGGCGTGTTTGACGATTTCGCTGATTTCTTCGTTGCTGACAGGCAGGTTTTTATTCAGCGCGTAAATGGAACGGCGGGTTTCTGCCGCTTGTTGCAAGGTTTGATAAGTCATGTTGTTTTTCCTTTGATTGATGTTTAATCGGTTGGCGGGTTTAGAAATCTATTCGTAAAACCCGCTTTGCTTGTTTTCAGACGACCTTTGGGTCTATCAGGATTTGTCTTTGCCGAACATATTGTCTAATGCCAATGAGCCGCCGCCGGCTGCTGCGAGATAGAGGAATACGAAGCAGAACAAGACTGCCGATTCGCCGCCGTTGGCAAGCGGGAACAGTGCCGAACCTTGGGAGGCGTGTGCCATAAAGTAGGCAGCCGCCATCTGACCGGACAGGACGAAGGCGGTAGGACGGGTAAACATTCCGAGAATCAGCATGATGCCGCCGACGACTTCCAAAATACCCGCCACCAGCATCAAGCCTTCGGGCGAGCCGCCGCCCATGGAGGTCGGGAAGCCGAAGAATTTCGACGTACCATGCAGGAGGAAGAGGTAGGCGGTTACGATACGCAATACGGACAATAAAATAGGTTGGATACGGGCGCAGGTTGCAGACATGGGGTTCTCCTTATCAAAAATGCGGGGTTTAAATGAAAACTAATCTTATCTGTGCAGTATAGATAATTACTGCCGGTAGATATATACTTCTTTTATTGATACAACGTTTCTCTAAAAGAAAACATGGATACCCTGTTCAGCCTTAAAGTTTTCCGCCAAGTCGTCCAAAGCGGCAGCTTCACCCGCGCCGCCGAGCAGCTTGATATTTCCACCGCGATGGCGAGCAAACACGTCAGCCATCTGGAAAATTCGATTAAGGCCAAGCTGCTACACCGCAACAGCCGCAACCTCCACCTGACCGAAGCGGGCGAAGAATACTACCGCCAATGCAGCTACGCGCTCGATACGCTCGACACCGCGGCACAAAAGGCGGCAGGCGGGGCGGACACGCCGCAGGGCATGTTGCGCGTAACCATGCCGCTTTGGTTTGCGGGCAATTTAATCGGCACTTGGCTGGCGGAATACCGCGAACGCTATCCCGAAGTCACGCTCGATTTGGTGCTCGACAACCGCCACGTCGATTTGATTGCCGAAGGCTTCGACCTCGCCTTGCGCGTGGCAAAAACCCTGTCGCCCTCGCTTATCGTCAAGCCGCTGGCGCAAATCCAATTCGTCCTGCTTGCCTCGCCCGAATATCTGGCGAAACACGGCAAACCGCAAACGCCCGAAGAGGTCATGCGCCATCCCGCCATCCTGCCGACCTACACCGACCAGCGCAATTTGGAAATCACCCATCGGGAAACGGGTGAAAAAAGTATTCTGACGCTCAATCCGGTGATTCAAAGCGACAATACGCTGATGATCCGCGAATTGGTCAGGGCGGGCGCGGGCATCGCCTATCAGCCGTTGTGGTCCGCCAGACAGGATTTGAAGGAAGGCAGGTTGGTCAGCCTGCTGCCGGAATATCGGGTGCGGACCGAGCAATTAAACGCGGTTTATGTGGACAGGGCGTTTTTGAGCGCGAAGGTGCGCAGTTTTATCGATTTTCTGAACGAGAAGATTTCAGCGGAAGGGGAATGAGGATTGGGGATGAAGGTTGGCAAAAGGTCGTCTGAAAACGGGAAAGCGGTTTCAGACGACCTTTTGTTTGTGCGGCGGTTTATTTGACCTGCTGCATGTATTTTTTCAGACGACCCTTGCTCTGCATGGCGCGGTTTTCCAGTTCGTCCACAACGGCTTGCGCTTTGGCTTTGTTCACCGGTTTGCCGACCTGAATCACGCCGCTCATGTTCATCATGCGGTGCGGTGGGCAGGTATAGACGTACACGCCTTCTTTGTCGAGTTTGAGGGTGAAGTCTTTGCCGTCTTCGGACAGGAAGTCGGCAACGCCGTCAGGCAAGGCTTTGCTTTGCACCCAGTGGCCTTTGTTGGCGGCTTTGAAGGTTACGGTGTCGCCGACTTTGGCGTTGACGTAGCCGGGTTCGAACACCATGCTGCCGTCTTTGCCATTGTCGAGCATTTTGACTTCGTGGTTGGCGGCGTATGCACCGAGGGAAGCGGTCAGCATCAGGAGGAAGAGGGATTTTTTCATGGGGGAGTCCTTTCTAAGGATAAAAAATATGGGAGGGTTGATGAGTCGAAGAGGTAAGCCTTGGGCTTACCGCCCTCTCCCTAACCCTCTCCCGCGGGCGAGGGGATAAGTTGCAGGAGATCGCAGGTCGGATGCTCAAATCCGACATTTCAGGAACGGATTGTTGATTTTCAACCGTCGTCATCCTCGCGCGGGCGGGAGTCCATTGGAATGACGGCGGCGGTTAAGTTACGCACTCTGCCGCATCGGGCGAATAACGGGCAGGCCTTTGCTGTCGTATAAAAGTTCGATGTCCACTTTATACAGCCTGCCGATCATGTCCGCCTGCAACACGTCCTGCGGCGCGCCCTGCGCCTGTACTTTGCCTTCGCCGAGCAGAATCACGCCGTCTGAAAACTGCGCGGCGAGGCTCAAATCGTGCAACACCATCAGCGTAACCAGATTGTGTTCGTGCGTGTATTGCACCACGCGCTCCAAGAGGTTCAACTGGTGGTGCATATCCAGCGCGCTGACCGGTTCGTCCAGCATCAGGATTTCGGGGCGGCGCAGCATGACTTGGGCAAACATCACGAGCTGCCGCTGTCCGCCGGAAAGCCGCATGACGTCGCGGTGCGCCAGATGGCCGATGCCTAGCTCCGCCATGATACTTGCGGCTTCGTGCAGCAGTTCGTCGCCGACGTGCATGTGCAGCGCGTCCATGCGGCCGAGCAACACGACTTCCAGTGCGGTCAGCGAGGCTTCGGCGGCGGTGTCCTGCGGCATATAGCCTATGCGTTTGCGCCAGCTTTGCAGGTGGATTTTGCTCAACGCTTCGTCGCCGTAGTGGATGGTGCCTTTGTGCGCCACTTCGCCGAAAATCGTTTTCATCAGCGAGGATTTGCCCGTGCCGTTCGGGCCGAGCACGGAATAGACTTTGCCTTGTTCCAGCGTCAAATCGATATTGTCGGCGACCACATAATCACCGCGCCGGATATGGACGTTTTCAAGTTTTAACATTTCAGACGGCCTTTAAGCAAAGAGGGCGGCAAACCAGTTTTTAATACGTTGCCATAGTGACGGTTCGGCGACGGTTTCGGCTGATGCCGCAACAGTGTCGGCAGCCGCTTGTTTGTTGCAGTCTTCCAAACCGTCGCAACCCAAACGGATAAAGAAAGTACCCTGCGGCTCGACTGGCAGGTATTTACGGTGGAATTCACGGTAGGTCTCTTCCGGATTCACATCGGCAAAGGCTTCGGGATACAACGCTTTGGCGATAAATTGGGCGGATGCCAAATCGGAAAGCGAACGCGAAGCAGTATGGTAAATGCCGAACACACGGCCGTTTCGGACAGCGGGAATTTCCGCCCAACCGGCACGCCGGATGAAACCCTGTAAGCGTTTTTGCGCTTCGGCGGCTTCGATGCCGATGCCCATCGCCATTGCCGTCGGCTGCTTCAGTCCGGATTCGGTGCCGGAAATAATCACAACGTCGGGCTTGGCGGCAAGAAACTGCTCGGGATTAATCGCCCCCCAGTCTTTGATGAAGGCTGCGGCAATATTGTCGCCGCCCACTGTATCGGCAATCGCACCCCACATATTTTTGCCGAAAGTAAAGCTATGTTCGGCAGGACCCTTGTCTCCGAACTCGATATAGATTTTCGGCTTGGGCTTGCCCGCTTCGGCCACGCGTTTTTGAATGTCGGCCATGCCTTGGGCGTATTCGTCGGCAACCTGCCCTGCACGCTCCGGCGTACCGGCGATTTCGCCGAAAAGTTTGGCACTGGCGGTATGGCGTTCGACCGTTTGCGCATTGAAATCGACCACAACCACCGGAATGCCGGCTTTTTCGAAACGCGGCATTTCTTCTTTCAACACGTCATACTGCCAATCCGCCAACACCACCACATCGGGTTTCATTGCCAAGGTTTTCTCAAACGAAAATGTACCGGCGTTCACATTGCCGATGTCGCCGATGTTTTGCAGCGAAGGGATTTTGGCGCGGTAGAGCGACCAACTGCCGGGGTTGAATTTCTCCCAAAATTCGCGCGAAATACCGACCACATTGTTAAATTTATCGACACCGGATACGGCAATATAATCAGGATAATAAAAGCCCAGCACCACACGTTTGGCAGGCACATCGACCCGCACTTCGCGCCCGCGTACATCGGTAAGCGTTTTCACTTCGGCACAAACACCCTGCACGGCAAGACTGAACAAGGCGGCGGTTAAAATACGGCAAATAGGTTTCATTGGTTCTCTCTGTAAAATAAAAAAAAACAGTTTCAGACGACCCCGTCGCAACAAAAGACCGTCCGAAAAAACTTACCGCTTGGACAATACAATCCAAAAGAAAAACGGTACGCCGACAAACGACGTAACGATGCCCACAGGAAACAGCGCGCCAGGGATAATCACCTTGGACAACACGCTGGCGACCGATAAAAACGCCGCCCCCGCCAGCATCGCGCCGGGCAGGAAAAAGCGTTGGTCTTCGCCCAAAAGAATCCGCGCCACATGCGGCGCGACCAGTCCGATAAAGCCGATCACGCCGACGAAACTGATTGCCGTCGCCGTCATCACCGCCACCAACACCAGCGTTTTCAGGCGCAAAAGTTGCAGATTGATGCCCAGCCCGACGGCGCGTTCTTCACCTAAACGCAGCGCGGTCAGCTTCCACACATCACGCGAAAGCAACAGCACGCACACCGCCGTAACCGCCGCCGTAACCGCAACCGTCTCCCAAGTCGCCTTGGTCAGGCTGCCGAACAGCCAAAACAAAATCTGCTGCGAAATCTCAGGCGCGGCGATAAACTGAATCAGCGACAAAATCGACTGAAACAGAAACAAAAGCGCAATCCCCACCAGCACCAACATCGCCGAGTTGAAGCGGCGCGCCGAGGCAAACAGAAACAAGATACCCGAAGCCAGCATGGTCATCACAAACGCGCCGATGGGGACGGCGACCGTTTCAGGCAGCCCGAAACCGCCGAACGCAATCACTACCGACGCGCCCAAACCCGCCGCCGCCGCCAAACCCAGCGTATAAGGGCTGGCCATCGGGTTGTTCAACAGCGTCTGAATCTCCGCCCCACCGACGCCCAAAGCCGCACCGACTACCAGCGCCATCACCGCAATCGGCAGGCGCAAATCCATCACAATCAGGCGGTTCATTTCATCGACTTCGGGTTTGCCCAGCAAAACATTGACTACTTCGCCGACAGGCAGCGTGTCCGTCATCGCAGGGCCGGTGGCGATGTCGAATAAGAAGCTGACCGATGCGATGATTAAAAACATCAAAACAATCAACCAACGCTTGCCTTCCAACTTGCGCTGGTTTTTCACAATCTCGGCGACAACCGAATCATTCATTTTTTAAGCCTTTGAAATTAAGGAACAAGGTCGGACATCCATGCCCGACAATCTCTTTTGTCTGTATCCGTTTTGAAGGGTGGTTTTTTTGAAAATCGGGATAACGGCGTTCCAAATGGCTTTGCCCTCTCCCTAGCCCTCTCCCACGGGGAGAGGGAACAAATTGCAGGGAATCCAACAATGGCCGGATTTCAGTCATCCGATTCCCCCTCTCCGTGAGAGAGGGGGCAAATTGTAGGGAATCACAACAATAGTCGGACTTCAATTATCTGTTCCCTCTCCCCGTGGGAGAGGGCTAGGGAGAGGACCAAAACAGTCAAACCCACCTGACACTCCCCGTTCGGCACGACGGAAAGTGGTAGCGTGGGCTTCGCCCACGAAAACAGGAAACCTCATACCGTTCGCCATCATTTCCGCAAACGTCATCCGCGGGCAAAGCCCACGCTACGGTTCTATACAAAACCCATGCTGCTTTCAGACGACCTTCCGCATAAAAAGGTCGTCTGAAACCCAGAAGCCCGCCTTATTGCCCTTTCGGATACAGGTAGAACGTACCATTCGGTACAACTGGCAGGTTTTGGCGGTAGAAGTCGGTATAAGTTTTCTCAGGATTGAAGTCTTTGAACAACTGCGGATAAATCGCTTTGGCCATAAATTGAATCGATGCGCCGTCGGAAAGCGTGCGCGAGTTGGCGTGGTAGGCGGCGTAGAGGCGGTTGTTTTTAATCGCAGGCAGGTTCGCCCAGCCGGCGCGTTTGGCAAAACCGGCCAAGCGTTTTTCCGCTTCGGCTTTCGGAATGCCCCAACCCATCACCATGGCGGTCGGGCTTTTCTTCAATTCGGTTTCGCGGCCGGTAATCACGATGACGTCGGGTTTGGCAGCGAGGACTTTTTCAGGATTGATCGGGCCGTAGAACTCGACTGAAGAAGCAGCGATATTGTTGCCACCGACCAGCGTCGCCATCGAACCCCACATACTCTTGCCGAAGGTTACGCTGTGTTCGGCAGGGCCTTTGTTGCCGAACTCGACATACACTTTAGGCTTGGGCAGATTGGCTTTTTTCACGCGCGCTTGGATGGTATCGGCGATGCGTTTGTAGTCCGCCGCCAATTTGTCCGCCTTTTGTTGCTGGCCGGTCAGCGTGCCGATAAGTTTGGTCGATTGGATGTGTTTGGCGACCGTTTGCGCGTTGTAGTCCAACACCACAATCGGAATGCCCGCTTTGTTGATGCGGGCAAGGTCTGAACCCAAAGCCTTATACTGCCAGTCCGCCAAAATCAGCAAATCGGGTTTCAATGCCAAAACCTTTTCAACGGAGAACGTGCCAACTTCCACCTCGCCCACGTCGGCAAGCTGGTTCAGCTTGGGCACGGCTTTGCTGAATGCCGCCCAGCTCGGCGGCGCCCAGTCGGCCCAAACCGCTTTGGAGAAGCCGACCACATTATTCAGCGCGTCCTTGCCGCCGATGGCCATGTAGTCTTGATAATAAAAGCCCAAAACCACGCGTTTGGCGGGCAGGTCGACGGTTACTTTGCGGCCGTTGACATCGGTAAGCTGAACCGGTTTGGCATGGACGGCGGTAGTGCCGAATGCCAATGCGGCGGCGAGGGCAAGGGAGGAGAAGCGCGACAGTTTCATTAGAGTAAAATCCTTTTAATAAATAATGTTATATCTAATTTAGATATGAATAAGAATCTTTCTTATTTTTAATGCGAGCCTAATGGATTTAAAATAAACGGAAAAGTTCCGTTATTCAGGGAAGTTTTTATTACAAACGTGATGGTGTTTATTGTTCAGACGACGCCTGCCGTTTGCCCGATATAGTGGATTAAATTTAAATCAGGACAAGGCGACGAAGCCGCAAACAGTACAGATAGTACGGAACCGATTCACTTGGTGCTTCAGCACCTTAGAGAAT
>CAUSDA010000003.1:0-65618 GCA_963529965.1 uncultured Neisseria sp. | reverse complement strand
TCTGTACTGTCTGCGGCTTCGTCGCCTTGTCCTGATTTAAATTTAATCCACTATAACGTTGTTTTGGGGACAGGGGTCGTCTGAAAAAGCAAAACCGCCTAGCCGCCGACCACCGGCCGCACAATATCGACTTTGTCGTTTTCGTTCAAAACCGTTTCCGCATATGCGCCTTTGGCGACAAATCCGGTATTCACCGCTACGGCAAAAGGTTTTTGCGGCGCGGTTTGGGCGATGAGGTCGGCGATGGTTGTGCCGTGAAGTTCGGCGGGTTCGCCGTTTAAGATGATGTTCATGGTTTCTCGATATTTCGTAGGTAAGTTTCTTTATTCGCGATGCGCCTGTTCCTGCTTGAACCCGTCGCCCCATTCCTTCAATGCCGTCAGCACGGGCGCAAGCGTTTTGCCGTAGTCGGTCAGGCGGTATTCCACTCGTGGCGGGACTTCGGGATACACCGTGCGCGAAATGATGCCGTCGGCTTCCAATGCGCGCAGTTGTGCGGTCAGCGTGCGCTGCGACACATCGGGCAGGATGCGGCGGATTTGGTTGAAGCGCAGCGTACCGTCCGTGTGCAGGCGGTAGAGTATCGTGCCTTTCCATTTGCCGCCGATAACGGAAAGCGCGGCTTCCACCGAGCAGCCTTCGGCGCAGTCGTAGCTTGGGTGCGGTGTGCGGGGCATGGCAGTATCCTTTTGAATTGTGTTATTTCGTTCTTTTATTTTTTACATACAGTTGGGATTTATTTTCAGACAATTTGGTTTCAAAAATATCGATAGCACGGAACAAATCCCCCAATTTTTCGTAACCGTAGTTCCTACTGTCGAAAGAAGATTGATTGTTGATAATTTTACCGACGTGACTTAACGGAGCCCAACCGTCTTCATCACGGCAGTTGGCAATTGCCTCCCGCAGCAGGTTCATTAGAGCAGTATCGCATTTCAATTCGTTAGCTGTTTTCTTGAGGATTCCCGAATTAGGTGCGGTACCGGCTGCATGATTACTTCCACTATCCAAAAATAGAAATTTATTGCAGGCCGCCACTAAGGACTTAGGCGTTTTTTGTTCGCCAAACCCGATGACCTGTTTACCCTCCATTTTGATACGCATGACTAATGGCGTGAAATCGCTATCGGAAGAGACGATACAGAATACGTCTATTTTCTTATGAAACAGCAAATCCATCATGTCGATAGTCATCATCATATCAGTAGCATTCTTGCCTTTCGTGTAATCAAATTGCTGCACAGGGGCAAGTGCATAATCCAGTAATACGGCTTCCCAACTTTTTAGCCTCTCTTCTTTCCAGTTGCCGTAAATCTTACGAATCATAACTGAGCCGTATCCGGCAAGCTCGTTGATGATGAATTCGATTTTATTGGCAGGTGCATTGTCTGCATCGATAAAAAGAGCAACGACAGATTGTTCGGGCAGAGGTTTCAATTTTTTCTCCGTAATCGGTAACTTAAAAGTAACTATCTGAAAAACAAGTGCGTTCTTGTTAATGATATGCTTCAGGCGCATGATACACGCTTTCAGACGACCTAACAGGAGAACATTATGAAAGCCATCGGTTTCAACCGCCCTTTGCCCGTTGCCAACCCTGAAGCCCTGCTCGACATCGAAATGCCCGAACCCGAACTGCGGCCGCACGATATTTTGGTTGTCGTGCAGGCGGTTTCAGTCAATCCTGTCGATGTGAAAGTTCGGGCGGCGCATACGCCTGCGGCAGGGCAGTACCGCGTATTGGGTTACGACGCGGCAGGCATCGTTCAGGCAGTCGGCAGCGAAGTGCGGCATTTCAAAGTCGGCGACGAAGTGTATTACGCGGGCGCCATCAACCGCCAAGGTTCGAACGCACAATTACAGGCGGTGGACGCGCGCATTGCCGCCAAAAAACCGCGTTCACTGGATTTTGCCCAAGCCGCCGCGCTGCCATTAACGGCAATTACCGCATGGGAAACGCTGTTCGACCGCTTGGACGTGAACAAACCCGTGGCAGGCGGCGCCAATGCGCTGCTCTTAGTCGGCGGCGCAGGCGGGGTCGGCTCGCTTGCCATCCAGTTGCTGAAAAAGCGCACCGACATCCAAGTCATCGCCACCGCCTCCCGCCCCGAAAGCCGCGCGTGGGTGAAGGAGTTGGGTGCGGATTTCGTCATCAACCATCATGAAAACATGGCGGAACAGGTTGCCGCGTTAAATATCAGCGCACCGTCGTTTGTTTTTTCCACCAACTATACCGACCGCCATCTGCCGCAAATCGTGGAACTCATCGCCCCGCAAGGCAGAATCGCGCTGATTGACGACCCCGAAACGCTGGACGTGAACCCGCTCAAAGGCAAAAGCCTATCGCTGCATTGGGAATTTATGTTTACCCGCCCGCTGCGCGAAACGGCAGACATCGAACGGCAGGGCGAAATCCTGGCCGAAACCGCGCGGCTGGTGGACGAAGGCATCATCCGCCCGACCGCCACCCAAATCCTGCACGGCATCAATGCCGCCAACCTGCGCCGCGCACATGAGATGCTGGAACGCGGAGATATGATTGGCAAACTGGTGGTGGAAGGCTGGGACAACTGAATCCGCCGATTATTCTTTGCGCCGTTATGCCCGCTTCTGCCTGTATGGCATCCGAAATGACGGTAATCGAATATCCTAGCAATCGAATATCCTAATTGAGCAGGTCGTCTGAAATTTGGCTTTCAGACGACCTTATTCCTCCCACAAAGCCTGAAACGCTTTAACCACCGCTTCGGGATTTTCCACTTCGGTAACGGCACGGACGACGGCGAGTGAGGAAACGCCGGTGGCAAGGACGGCTTGGGCGTTGTTCAAATCGATGCCGCCGATGGCGACAACGGGCGTGCCGCGTGCCTGTTTCACATATTCGCGCAGTTTGTCCAAGCCTTGCGGGGCGGTGGGCATTTGCTTGGTCGTGGTCGGGAAAATCGCGCCGCTGGCGACGTAGCTGGGGTGTACGGACAGGGCGCGGTCGAGTTCGGCGACGGAGTGCGTACTCAAACCCAAACGCAAACCGGCGGCGGCGATGGCGGCAAGGTCGGCGGTGTCCATGTCTTCCTGTCCGAGATGCACGCCGTATGCGCCTGCTTCTATCGCCTCGCGCCAGTGGTCGTTGATGAAAAGCTGCGTGTGGCTGCCCTGACAGGCGGCGACGCAGCGGGCGATTTCGCGTTTCAATTCATCACCGTGCAGGGTTTTGCAGCGCAGTTGAACCGTGTCGGCACCTGCTTTGACCATGCGCTTCACCCAATCGGCGGTGGGAACGACGGCGTAGAATTTAAGCGGGGATTTTAGGGGCGGGAATGTCATGGGGTGTCCTTTTAAGTTATCGCTGATGGCGTTCCTGCAGGCGTTCGGTATGCGCCCGCAGTTTTTCGCCGTCGGCTTGGTATTCGTTTGAAGACAGCACGGCAGTTGCCGCTTCTATTTCCTGCGGCAGCAATAAGGTCGTCTGAAAATGTCTGATATAGGATGCTGCCTGTCTGATACGGCAGACATTCGGCGGCATTTGCGTTTTCAGTTCACAATCGCCGAGGAAAACCACCATCGAATGAAATTTTTCTTCCGGCAGTTGCAGCAGTTCGGATAATGCCTTGATGTGTGCGTAATTCTGGCGCAACGGATTTTGAAAGTAGTGTTTCTGCTTATAGACGACTTGTGTCCATTTCGATTGCTTCTCGCTGCCGAAAATCCAACCTGTGTAATTCTTGGTTTCTATGACAAATATCCCGAAAACCGAAACATAGATATGGTCGATTTGCGTCGTGCCGCTGCGGGACGGAATAATCAAATCGTGAAATTCGATATAGGTTTCTTCATCCAAATCTTTTCCGATTACTGAACGGACTGCCCGTTCGCCTATGCGTCCTTTTACTTTGGGGTTTTGGAGCAGCGCTTTCAAAAGAAGCAGGGGAATGACGAGCAGGAAAATCCAAAAGATACCTGACAGGTTTCCTATTACTTGTTCAATCATGACGTTTTCCTTTTTGTTTTATTGTTTAATGAAAGTGAGTAGCTTGGTATAGCTATCTAATAGGGGTCGTCTGAAACTCATTTCCTGCGTTTCAACAAGGCTTTTGCTTCGGGATAATCTTTCAAGCGAAACGGGTTGTCGTTCCAAGAGCCGCTTTTCTGTCTTTCGGGCTGTTCGGCAAGTGTGCTGCGGATATCGTGGCGCAGGTGGGTTTCCAGTAGCTGCGGTTTTTCTTCTCCGACAGGCAGGGCGAAGAGCCGTTTGCCGTCCGCGCCGGCGAGAAAACGTTCGCCTTCAACGGTGTTGCCTTTGCCGTCAAACAGGACGATTTCGTAATACGGATAGCCTTGAACAGGTGGCGACACGATTTCAAAGCGGTAGGCAGCGCGTTCTTCGGCAGTTTTGTATGGCGAATGGCGAACTGCTTCCAGCCCGACAATCAGGTTTTTGTAGCGGTTGATGCGTTGCAAAATATCGCGTTCGGCAGCGGTGTAGGCAAACGGGTGCGGATAAAATTTGCCGTTTCGTTCGATGTCGGAAGCGGCGCGGTGAGTGTCGCTGGGGGCAACGGTATTGCCGCGTGCGTCCATCATGCCCCAAGTGCCGCCCTGTACGGCAGTGTGTTCTTCGTCCACACGCACTTCTCGGCAGCCGTCGCAAAATGCGGCATAGCCGTATTCAAACGGTCCTGCCCAATCGTGTTGGGCGGGCGTGACCAAGTTGCCCGCGCGGTCGGCAAAACCGACCTTGCCGTCTTTTGAAACATAGCGGCGTTTGCCTTCCGAAAAATAGTCTGCGGTCAAGTTGTACATCATCGGCTGATATAAAAACCTGCCCTGCCGCGAATGCAGGAAGAAGGGCGAATAGGCAACTTTGCCTCGGACTTCTCGGCTGTTGTCGGTAAACAGCAACTCGCCGTCGGCGGTTTCGCCGTGTTTGACGTGTTCGCACATAAATTCGCAGTGGTATTGCGCAGGGACGATGATTTTGCCGCTTGTGGTTTTTGCACCGAATTTGCCGTTTTGTTTGAAATAAATGATTTTCTCGGCAGAACGCGGTTTGGGGTCGTCTGAAATCTTGGGCGCAGCAAGGGCGGCGGAGTGGGCGAGTAAGAGCGCAGGCAGTAAATACAGGGATTTCAGATTCATTGGAAACCTTGCTGATATTAAGTAGATTGATGACGATGAGGCGTTGGCGCGCCGTGCCCTATTATATTCATACAGGCTGGTGTCGGGGTGTACCGATTTGCTGTAAAACCTATGCTGCGGTGTTTTCAGACGACCTCAAACTTATTTTTCAATATACGCCAAACCGCTTTCTTCATCACGTTCGGGCGCGTCTTTTCCGTCAAACAGTGCTACTGCCAATCTGACGGCGGCAGCAGTTACGGCGGGGGAAATCATGAAGCCGTGGCGGAAAAGGCCGTTGATTTCAATCAGGCGTTGGGCGCGGCTGTAACGGATTTCGGGGTTGTGATGGTTGAGCGTGGGGCGCAGGCCGGTGGCGATTTCGAGGATGTCGGCTTCGCCGAAGGCGGGATGGACGGCATAGAGTGCGGACAAGAGTTCCAATCCGGAACGTACACTGGCGGGGGCTTGGCTTTCGCTTTCGATTTGGGTCGCGCCGATGACGAAGACGTGGTTTTCTTTCGGGGCGATGTAGAGCGGATAACGCGGGTGGAGCAGGCGTACGGGGCGGTTGAGCGTGATTTCGGGCGTATAAACCCGCGCCACTTCGCCGCGTATGCCGCGCAGGGTGCTGGTGTGTCCGGGGGATTGGTTCCACGCGGTTTTTGCACCGTAACCGCGGCAGTCGATCAGCCAGTCGTATTGGGCTTGCAGGTCTTCGGGGGCGCATTCGTGTTCCCAATGGCAAGGGACGTTCAGCCCGTCCAAAGCGTCGGCAAGTGCAGACAAGATTTGCCGTCCGTCGAGCTGGCCTTCGGTCGGCAGGTAGATGCCGTCTGAAAAACGTCCGCCGAGTTGCGGTTCGCGTTCGGCGATTTCATCGGCGCGCCAACGGACGATTTCATCATCCGCTACGCCGCCGCGTTTGAGGTGGCGGACGAACTCGCTGGATAAAGGCTTGTCCTGCCCGTGCCACACGATCAGGCTGCCGTTTTCCTGCATCATGGTCGGTGTTTTCAGACGACCTCGGATGTTGTGCCACAGCGGAACACTCTGCCTGCCCAGTTTGATGACTTCAGGCGTGGCTTCGACCGCCTCCGAAGCCGGTGCGAGCATGGCGGCGGCAACATAAGCGGCGGCGTGTTCGCCCTTGCGCCCGCCTTTGTCAAAGAGGGCAACCGATAAACCTTGTTCTGCAAGTTGTAAGGCAGTCAGACGGCCGCAAAGGCCGCCGCCGAGAATGGCGATGCGGGGCATGATGGATTCCTTTGTAGTATGGTGCAATCGGGAAGTCGAAAGATAAGACGGGAGCGGAATCCACCGAATGGCGGGAAATGCGGGAAAGGGAACGGAAGCCTTTTCAGGCGTTTGACGGCTTGTTTCCTACGCAGGCATTACCCCGACAGGTTCTACGGATTCCGCTGATGCGGTCTCAGCTGTTTGCGGGAACAAGCAGCACTCCGACAAGAGGTTTCCAGTTTACATAAAATCGATTGCTTTGGCAAAGTCAGGTCGTCTGAAAAATGGGTTTCGTATTTTCAGACGACCTGTTGCCAGGCATTTGGGCCGGTTGGGGAAATGGCGTTAGGGAGAAGCGCATCGGCATTATTGATATATACTGTCGCCAATGAACAAGGGGCTTTGCGTTGAAATTCGTTTTTGCGAAAAGCGCCGAAGTAGGTTTATTTATAGTGGATTAAATTAAATCAGGACAAGGCGACGAAGCCGCAGACAGTACAGATAGTACGGCAAGGCGAGGCAACGCCGTACTGGTTTAAGTTAATCCACTATAAATCAGGATTGGATTGTCAGGATTACCATGTTTCAGCTTGCCTATTTTCAAATGGTCGGTGCCGGCAAAGCACGCAATCAGGATGCCTTGTTTGACGGCACGGCGGTGCATCAGGTCAGACTGCACAAAACCCGCGTGTCCGAGGCGGACGGTGCGGTGCGGCTGGCAGTGGCCGACGGCGTATCCAGCAGTCCCGCCGCGCATCTTGCCAGCCGGTTTTGGTTGGATGCCTTCGTGCGCGAGGGTGATGCGGAAGGGCGTTTCCTGCGAAGGTTGCACGGCAGCTTCTGCGACACGCTTGCCGAGGAATATTTCGGCTCGTCCTCGACTTTCGCGTCGGCAGTCGTTGAGGCGGACGGTTTGTGCCGCATCTGCAATGTCGGTGACAGCCGTGTTTACCATATATCGGCAGAGGGGCGTTGGCGGCAGGTAAGCCATGACCACACTGTGTTGGCGGATTTAATCGAGCAGGGGGAAGCGCGGGCAGATACGGAATACGCCGATATGTACTATGCTTTGGCGCATTGCCTGATTGCGGATGACGAAGAAACCCATTTCAAAATTTTTACCGATTCATTTACTCTGCAAAGAGGCGAGGCAGTTTTGGTTTGTTCTGACGGTCTGCACGATGCGCTACCTCATGAACGCTTGGAAGCATTATGGAACGTCTCCCCTTCGTTGCCTGATAAGTTGGAAGCCTTACGTCGGGCAGTAAAAAAGGTTCCCTATCATGACGATTGTTCGGTGGTGGTATGTCTGTGGCAAGGATAGTGAACCAATCCTAAAATCGTTTACGCAGTTTCTTGAGAACATTTCAAAGGATTGGGGTAAAGGGTCGTCTGAAAAGGGATGCTTAGACCAATTTACATATACCGCATCACATATTTCAACCATCTCATCAACGCCGCCAGCAGTATGCCTATCGACAATCCCACCAAGGCTGCCTGCCACGTCCATTTGATCAGTAGCGCGCTGACCAAACCACCGATTGCGCCGCACAGATATTTGTCGCGCCGTTTGAATTTAAACGTCTGCTCGGCTAAACCTTCTTCAATAAGCCAAGTTGCAAAGAGCGAAACCAACGCTAAAAATGAGCCGATAATAAGGCGCCAGGGCGTATCCACACGGCCAAGGACTTTATCCAGAATTATTTTCCCGTCGAATAACAGTCCGAGAATAATGGAGCCGGCCAGCAATATCACATAGCCCACCATGTTGCTGGTGACGAGCCAGTCAAGAATTCGGTCGCATAGTTTTTTGAGAAACTTCATGGGGTTTGTCGTTGGGTTGGATGGGAAAGTAAACTATGTTTTCTTCGGGAAATTCGGGAAAGCTGTTTTATTGTATTAAAACTGAGTTTTCAGACGACCTTCGGACTATTTCACGTTGCTTAATCCTGCCAAAACGATGTCCAACCGAATTTTTCGGCAATATCGTCGCAAAGTTCCTCCTGCATGGTGGCAAGATTGGTGTAGCTGTTGGTGTCGTGCACAGAAAAATAGGCGGGCAGGGTGGAGGCGGTGTTTTGCGCGGCGGTTCGGAAGCAGTTCGCAAACCAATGGCTGAAATATTCGTGTAGCCCGCTGTAAAAATCGTCTACAGCATCCCATACTTCGTCTTCGTCTTCGTCTTCTTCGTTCTCGTCCTGTCCCAAGCCGTATATCTCGTCTTCCACATCTGCATCAAATTCGGGCAGGCATTCTTCGGGGAAGTCTATGATGCCGTCGCCTAAATAGCCGCCATTTGGGTTGCGCAGCCAGCCGTAAACAGAGAAATCCTGATATTCGTATTCCATAATCAGTGCCACGGCCTGATCAAATGATTCGTTTTCATCTGAAAACCCCCAATGCCTGCCCTGCAATATTTCTTGGATAAAGGCGGTCAATTTGGGAGCGCGTTCGGCGCAGTCCTGCATAAATTGAGTTTTATATTGTTGCATCAGTTGCTTTGCTTGGGTGGAGAGCATGGTTTTTCCTTGTTGTTGAAGGTTTCGGGTCGTCTGAAATTTGATAACCCGAAGGACAGGCTGCGCTTTCAGACGACCTTCGGCAGCAGATATTTAACAAGCGCAGGTCGGCTCAAACCGCAACAAAACGGTCAAACATTCCCGAAATGTTGGGTTTGAACCCGACCTATGCCTTGTGTTCTCGCCGTAGGGCGGGCATGTGCTGCCTACGCGTCCTGTGTTCCAAAACAGCCTGAAACCGCAAGGATGGAGGCATTTGCGTTTTTCAGGCTGTCCCAATTTACCGCTGAATCTGCGAGGTAATCGTGCTGTCGGTAATCTTGTCGTCTTCCGCCAGCAGCATGGCTTTGGAGAGGACGACCGAGAGCGTGTTGTCGCCTTCAAACGGGATAAACAGCTTGTCTGATGCGTCTTTTTTGCGGCTGTCGGGCACGATGCAGAGGTATTGGTCGTCCGGCAGCATCAGGATGTTGCTGCTGCCGATGTGGATTTTGTAGGTACGCAGCTTGCCTTGCACGACAAGGAAGTTGCCGTCTATGTGGGCAACCTTGGCGATTTTCAGGCGCGGCAGCAGGGTTTCCAGCACGGCTTTGCGGGTTTTGGCGACTTCGCCCAAATCGCCGAAGGAATAGCTCTGCCAGTAGCTGTAAAAACGCGCCTCTCCGCCGTTGTCTTCCCAAGTCGGGTCGTTGCCCACGCTCGCCACGCCCACAAACAAATCCACGTCGCGCAACACTTCGGAAAACACGCGCGGCGGAATATCAATTAAGTCCAGCGCGGTAGCATTGTAATCGTCGTCCAACCGGTGAAAGCGCACTTGGTCGGTGCTGACATACTGCCAGATGCCGCTTTCCGTCCATGCTTCTTCGCTGTCCACCGCGTTTGTCCAAAATTCGGCGCGCAGGTTGTATTCGGGCAAATCCAACGATACGGTTGCGTCGCCGCCGCCGTCCCACGCGCCGGCCAGCGAGCCTTTCCAGCCGCGCCCTTTGGCAAGCGTCATGTATTGGTGTTGTTTCAGGATGTGGGCGGCAAAACGGTTGCTGTATGTTTTGGTGTTGATTTCGGCTTCGGTAAGCAGATAGATTTCGCGGTATGCCTGTTTCAGCGGCTGGCGGATTTCTTTGTCCAGCAGCAGTTTGCGCCATTGGGCGATGCTTTGCTGCGTAGCGAGCACAGGATGCCACAAGCTGACTTGCAGGCAGTCCGAAACATCGGTTTGCGCACCCGTTTCGTCCACCCATGTTCCGTCCAGCCACAGCGCGGATTTGCCCTGCGTGTCGTTTTCGTCGCGGAAAAACTGCCATACCAGCGGGCGCGTGAGACAGGACATCAGTCCGTGTTGCCAGTAATACTGTTCGGCGTGTTCCAGCGGTACGCAGTGTTCGGAGCGCATCATTTGGTCCAAGCGGTCGCGTTGGGAGGTGAGCGTGGTGTTGAGGTTTTTTTGTGTGGCTTTGAGCTTTTTCAGTTTGTCGGCATGGTCGGTTTTCACGAAGGCGGGTACGGTTTTCTGCGGCGAGCCGTCGGGTTTGAACCAGCGCAGTTCGGACTTGCCTACGCCCGTTACCGTCAGACGGCAGGTGTAGCCGCCGAAGTCGTAGTCACGGCAGCCTTCCTGCAAGCCGAAGCTGTCCACCGCCATGTCTTCGATTTCGTTGCGGGATACGCCCCGCTGCGCAGCGGCTTCGTCCAAATATTTGGCAATCGCGCTTTGCACGTTGCTGAACTTAATCCGCAGGCGCAGGCGTGAAAGGCAGGCGATGCCGTCCAGCCCTTTGGAGCGGAACAGCGCGTAGAAGCAGGCGTTGCCCATAGCAGCATAGCGCGCGCCGAGATTGGGGATTTTGTCGTATGAATGCAGCGCAAGCTGGGTAAGAGCGGACAGGGTGGCGCTGTCGTGGAAATGGCTGCACATCCACACCAGCCCTTTGAGCACGGTCTGGTTGATGCTGCAAACGGGCAGGACATGGGTGTCGTAGTTGTATGAGCCGCCTCTGTATTCGTGGGTAAAGGTTTCAATACGTACTTCTTCATTACCGTAGACAAATTCTATCCAGCCGTGCAGCATCTTTTTGAACCTGTCCGCCCCCAGAGTGTCAATCAGCGTTTTGGCTTCTTTCAGGTATTTTTCGCTTGGCTTGCCCGCATTGGCGGATAGGGCAAGCGCAATGATCTTGCTCCATACGTCCTGCTGTTCCGGTGGCAGCGCGGCAAGCTGCGGATTGGCGTACTGGGCAAGCTCGTCGTCTTGGGCGGGGAAGCAGGCTTCAGCAGAACCGCCTGCCAGTTCCGCCAGAGCGGCAAGGTTGGCGGTAGCGGCTTTCTTGTCCCACAGGTGTTCCGCAAAGATGCGGTAACGGTCGCAGGCGTTTTTCAGGCATTCCGAAAGCGTTTCGCTCGGATTGGGAAACTGTTTTTTGATTTGGTTGATCAGATATTTGAGCGGATAGTCATCTGCCTGTCGTTCGGACAGCCCGTTGTCGTCCAGCATGGTGGCAAAAATGCGCTGCACATCCTGCTCTGTCATCGGCAGCGTTTTGCGCGCTAGAGCCATCGCCACCGCCGCACGGGTGGTGCCGTAATTGTGTATCCTGTCACTGCCTTTGTTGTTAAAAACTTTATTTCGCTCCCAGCCGCGTATCAAATCAATGCAGTGGATAAGGAAATCGACACGGTATTCGGGAGCGGCTTTCTCCACTTCGGCAAAGCTGGGGCAGAGTTTCAGATTTATCGTGTCGTATTCGTTCAAACATTTTTGGCGCCATTCCTTTTGCAGTACGTCGAGAAGCTGATTGAACTCGGCACGGCGACTGTCGGAAATCTGCACGGTTTGGTTTTGGATCATGGGACTTTCCTTGCGTATCAATGTGTTGGTTATTTCGCTGCAAAGGCGGACAACGTCGGTAAGGGTTTTCTTGTCCGCACTATTCAGGCTGTATCGGGTGGTTTCGGCAAAGGCGCGGTAGCGTTTTGCGCGGCGGTTTTCAGATTGCTTATCCGCCCACCAGCGGCGTGAGTTTGATGAAATTGACGACCAGTCCGTCATGCAGGTACACCATGTCGTCCAGCGTTTCCAGTTGGCGGTTGTCGGCAAGGATGAAAAACGCGTTCTGCTCAAAAGCTTTCAGGGCGACGGCGATTTGCTTTTCCGCGTCCACAGGCTGCGGGTGCGCGCCTTTTTTGCCGTGCGTTTCCCGAATCACGATGTCGCCGCGATCGGTGGGGATAACGAGGCTGTGGCGCAGCAGGGCATCGGCGGCGCGGTCATTGTAGGCGGCGACTTCCTGCCGTACGCGTTCGGCAATCAGCTCCGCCGCGCTGATGTGGTTGGTTCGGAACTTCAAAAACAGTTCGTGCAGCACTTTGCCGGCGAGGTTTTGGTCTTGGATGGTGATGGTAGCTGCAATCATGGATGACTCCTCCAAACAGAAAACAAATGAATCATACTGTTTTTTGGGCGTTTCAGGCAGCCTGAAACAAAACATCCTGCACTTTGATAGAGGTAAGTGCAGGATGCTATTTACATTTTAGTTATGTAGGAACTTTGTTTAACTTCGTTGAAGCTCACGTTTTCAGACGACCTTTGGCGGCAAATATTTCCCCGCTTCGCGCAAGCTCAGTTTGGCCATTTTGTGCCGGTGTCGGTTGATAAAGCCTTGTACCCATTCGGGGTTGGTTTTGCTGTAATCGCGCAATGCCCAGCCTATGGCTTTGTTGATGAAAAATTCTTTTTGCCCCAGATTGTTGCAGATGATTTTTTCCAGCAGCGCGGTGTCGGTGTGCTGTTTGCGGAGCAGTTGGTGGTCGATGGCGACGCGGCGCAGCCAGATGTTGTCGTCCGTACTCCATGCCAATAGGACGGTGTTGACTTCGGTGTAGCGCAGGGCAATGTCGCCGACAATACGATCGAGTACGTCGGCGCTGTCCCACCATGATTTTTCGGTAATCAGCGTTTGCAAGCGCGGGATGTCTTGCGGGGTCAGGTGCTTCTGCATTTTTTTCAGGTATTCGAGCGCGGCGTATTGCAATTCGCGGTGTGGGTCGTCCCAGCAGTGGCGCACGAAATCCCAATCGACCGGCTGTTTGGCGGCGCCTTTGAAAAACGGGCTGCACAGGCGGGTAAGCTGGGGTTTGCCGATGCCGAAATAGGTAAAGCGGTGTTTCATGTATGCCTGCATCGGCACGGCGCGTTCGGGGTTGGCGTGTTGTTGCAGGACGGCGAGCAGGGCGGGGTAGTCCATACGTTTTTCCTTTTTGCAGGAGATGGCAGGGTTTGGGGTCGTCTGAAATCTTGGTCTTTGTTCTGCTTCCCTTTCGCCGCGCTGGTTTTTTTGCGGAAACATTTTCATCCTAAATGTGGGTGCAGCGCTTCTCGAAAAATCTTGGCGGGTTGTCTGGCTGAATCTGTTTTCTGTTTTTCTTTGATATGGCGGGTTCTTTGAAAGGATTTGTTTTCAGACGACCTCTTCTTCCAAATCGCCTTCGCGGGTTTCGCGCAGGTGTTCGCGCAGGCGTTGGAGTTCGTGTTTGTCCAGCCACTTGCGGCGGCTGCGTTGCAGGAGGATGACGAGTGCGGAGATTTCGTTGCGCATATTGGTGCTGAGCCAGAGGAAGCCCTGCCATTCGTAATGGAGGCGGGCGGCGAGTTTGCCCAGCTCGGGATTGATGGAGGTGTCGATGCGGATGCGGCGGGCGTAGTGGCCTTTGATGAGGCGGACGGTCAGGCGCAGGTCGCGTTGGAGGCGGTTGAAATGGCGGTCGAGGAGGCGGATTTCGTGTTCGTTGAGGGTGGGGGCTTGCAGCTTGGCGGCAGTAGTGAGGAGCAGCTCGGTGGTGTTGACGATTTTGCGGTGGGCGTGCTGCATGGCTTCCATCATGGCGGGGCTGATGTGGCTTTCGCCCGATGTGGCGGCGAGGTGGCTGCGGCTTTTGACCATGCGGGCGTTGATTTGGCGCATTTTGACCATGTTTTGCTCCAGCCGCTCGCGGGTCATGCGTTTGCCGTTGCTGATTTCGGCAATCATTTTGCCGCATTCGGTCAGGTTGTCGGCAAGCATGAACCGCCACATGAGCGTGGAACGCAAGGGCAGGAGTTTGGCGGAAACGATGGCGATGGCAGCGCCGATGAGGACGTTCATGGCACGCATGAGGCCGCTGTCGAGCCAGTTGTTGCTGTTGTCGCCGATAAGCATGCACATGGTCAGTCCGGCAAGCATGGGGACGTAGCCGTTTTTGCCGACCGCACCCCAGCCTGCGGCTGCGCTGGCGGCGCCTACGGTCAGGTAAAAGAGGATGCCGCCGTGGAAGTAGTGTTGGTTGAGCCACAACAGGGTCAGGCCTGCGCCCAAACCGATGACGGTACCGAGCATGCGTTCGACGGCTTTGGAGTAAATCGCGCCTTGAAATTGGAGCATGCCGAGTACGACGAAGACGGTCATGCCTATCCATTCGCCGTGTTGGAGGTGGAGGAGTTTGGCGAGCAGGGTAGAAAACAGTACGGCCAGTCCGAGCCGGACGGCGTGTATGTGGCGGCGGTAGCGGTAGCGTTCGTAGGAATTGAGCCAGCGTTTGACGAAGCGTTCGCGTTGTGAGGCGTTCATGATTGGGGCTATCTTGTTGAGATTTTTGGGTTTATCGGGCGGTATTGTAACGGGAATCGATAGGGAGATACAGGTTTCTGAATAAAGGATTTTCGGCTGGGCTGAAACGGATTGGTTTGGGAAGATAAAGCTAAGGTCGAGCCGTCATTGCATTAAATATTTTCGGTAAAAGGCAAAAGGTCGTCTGAAACGCTGTATGGTGTTTCAGACGACCTTTTTAACCGGGCTATGGGTTTACCAAATATCGGATTTGATTTTGCGTTTCAAGCCCGGATGTTCGGAAAGTTTGAAGACGGGGTCTTTGCCCATTTTCAGTTTCGCCGTGTAGTCCCTCAACAGCAGGAAGGCAAGCGGAGAGAGGATCAGGATGGCGACCAGGTTAATCCATGCCATCGTACCCATCGCCATATCCGCCATATCCCAAATCAGCGGGACGTTGGCGACTGCGCCGAAATATACCCAGCCCAAGACGAGCATGCGGAACAAGGCGGTCAGCAGCCAATGGTTTTTGATGAACTGCACATTGGACTCGGCATAGGCATAGTTGCCGATGACGGTAGAGAAGGCAAACATAAACAGAATGATTGCCAAGAAGTCTGCGCCCCATGCACCGACTTGGCTGATAATCGCTGCTTGGGTCAGCTCTGCGCCGTTCAAATTGCCGTAAGGTTGTTGGTAAACCAAAACGATAAACGCCGTGCAGGAACATACGATAATCGTATCGACGAATACGCCCAGCATTTGAATCATACCTTGGGAAACAGGGTGTTTGACTTCGGCTGCCGCTGCGGCGTTAGGTGCAGAACCTTGACCTGCTTCATTGGAATACAGGCCGCGTTTGATACCGATCATCATGGTTTGCGAAATCAAGCCACCGAGCAGGCCGCCGCCGGCTGCTTTAAAGTTGAATGCGCTGTCAAAAATCTGACCGAAGACGTGCGGAATCAGGCTGATGTTGGTGACGATGATGTAGAGCGCCATCAGCAGATATAAAGTCGCCATCAGCGGAACAAGCATTTCGGCAAAGCGGGAAACGCGGCGGATACCGCCGAAAATAATTGGCGCAGTCATGATGACCAATGCGACACCGACCGCATGTTCGTCCCAGCCCCATGCGGCTTTGGCGGTTACGGCGATGGTGTTGGTTTGAACGGCTTCATAAACGAATCCGAAGCAGAAAATCAGGCTCAATGCAAATACGATGCCCAACCATTTTTGACCCAAGCCTTGGGTAATATAGTAAGCTGGACCGCCGCGAAAATGATGGTTGTCGTAATCGCGGATTTTGAACAACTGCGCCAGTGAAGATTCGACAAAAGCCGAACTCATACCGATCAATGCGGTGATCCACATCCAAAATACCGCGCCCGGACCGCCGCTGCTGATGGCAATCGCTACGCCCGCGATGTTGCCCACGCCCACGCGGCTGGCAAGTCCGGTAACGAAAGCCTGAAACGGCGTAATACCATGCGGATCATCGCCTTGTTGGCGGCCGCCGAGCATCTCTTTGATACTGCGTCCGAGCAGGCGGAATTGTACGAAACCGGTGGCAACTGTGAAAAACAGCCCTGCACCCAACAGGACATACACCAGCCCTGTCCACATCGGATCATTGATTTTCTGAACCAATTGGTGCAGCGATTCGGTAAAGTTGTTATCCATAAAAACCTTTCTGAGTTTGAATGACGGACGGTTTGCCGCCGTTCGGAAGTAGTGCATTGTAACAGACTGTCAACAAATTGAAAAAGTTTTATATCGGTGTGAAATAATGTATCTAATTGGTTGATATTCAATGATTAAAATCCTTGATTAGGTGCGGGTGAGGCCGGATTCGCTTTCCTGTGCGAAACGACAAATACCTGAAAGAGGTCGTCTGAAAACGGGTTGGGCCTGTCTCGGAACCGGGTGCAAAGTGCCGTATATTTCCCAACTGTTACCGCTTGTTATTCAATTGCGCCGAAAAATACGGTTTACGTTAGAATGCCATCCGAAATTCCGGCTGTATGGCGATAAACGCGGCAGTCCGGTTTCAGACGACCTTTGTGCCACAAACAGGAAAATCTATGCATGCTACGATTCAAAGCCGTTTCGCGCCGATTTTATACGTCGTAATATTTTTTGCGGGCTTTCTGACCGCCTGCCTTTGGTTTAACCCCAAAGACTATCTTGCTGATTTGGCGCCCGTTGTTGCCGCGGTTTGCGCCGTTGCGCTGGTGTGGTTGGCATGGACGGCGGTCTCGGTCATTGCGCGGAAAAAGAACGAATGGCTGCGCAGGGAAAAATTGATACAGCAGGAAAAAGTCCATCCCGTCTTGCATGCTTCCCTGCAAAGCGTGGAAGAACAGCCGGAGATGCTGGCATTGACTATCCGCAACCACGGCAAAGGCATGGCGAAAAACATCCGCCTGCAAGTGTCGTCCGTGTCTGATAAAGCGGCGGAACGCGCTATTGTTGAAGCAGTCAGCAAATTGGTCATCGTTGGCGACGGCTTGGATATGCTGGCTTCGGGAGAAGTGTACGGCAGCGTCTTTGGCGATATCCGCGAGCTGTCGGCAAGTCTGCCGGAGAAAAAATTCGGCGGCATCATGAAGCTCGTCATGACGTATTGCAATGTGTTCGGCGAAACCTGTATCTCCGAAACATCTTTGGATTTAAGCCTGCTCAACGCGGTGGAGCTGTCCGAAGCCGAACACAAACCCAGCAAATTATTGTATTGATGCTGGCTGAGTCTGACACCAAAGGTCGTCTGAAACGCATTTTTGCGAAGCAGGTATAGTGGTTTACTTTAAATCAGGACAAGGCGAGGCAACGCCGTACTGGTTTAAAGTTAATCCACTATAAAAAAGCATCTGGAAAGTGAAAGCCGTTTCAGACGACCTTTATGATTGTCTTTACGCGCCAACCTCTTTATAATGCGCACACTCTTACGGGAGTAGTCATCTGATTTTCACTGACAATCAGAGCCGTTATCAACATAATTGACCGAGTTCGACAAAGATCGGTCATGGTGGCGGCATCTTCCTGACAACAGGAAGACAGGCAAGACGTAAGCGTTGTCCATACCCTTGCGGGCGGTATGTGCAACGCTTTTTGTTTTTGCCCGCTTCGGTTGAGTATCTTATGGAAGCATTTTTCTCTTCAATACTGGGCGTTGCCATTGCCGAAATCGGCGATAAAACGCAACTGCTCGCTCTTTTCCTTGCCGCACGTTTCGCCCAGAAAAACGCGGTAGTCTCCGGCATCTTCATTGCCACTTTACTGAATCATTTGGTCTCCGCATTTGTCGGCGTATGGCTGGCGGAAACCGTTTTCCCCGATACCGTCAAATGGGCGGTCGGCATCAGCTTCATCGCGGTCGGCTTGTGGCTGCTCCTGCCTGATAAAGATGAAAACCCCGACAGCCGTTGGCTCAAATACGGTGCGTTTGGAGCGACGGTTTTCCTGTTTTTCATGGCGGAAATCGGCGACAAAACCCAAATTGCCACGGTCTTGCTGGCGGCAAAATACCAATCCTTATCCATGGTCGTACTCGGCAGCGTTGCCGGATTGATGTTGGCAACTGTCCCAGTGGTTTATCTGGGCGATATGCTGATGAAAAAAATCCCCGCCAAAGCCGTGCGGATTTCCGCCTGCGTACTGTTTTGCGTATTAGGCGTCATCACTTTGGCGGGCGGCGGCATTATGTTGAAATAGGTCGTCTGAAATGTGGGAAATCTTATTCAGACATCCGGATTTTGTTGCCGTCAACAAACCTTGCGGCGTATCCGTGCATCAGGAAGAGGGCGCAGTCAGCCTGACGCAGACGCTGGCGGCGCAGCTCGGTCTTGAGCAGGTTTGGCTGCTGCACCGCTTGGACAAGCTGACCAGCGGCGTGCTGCTGTTTGCCCTGAACCCGCAAAGCGCGTCGGAGTTGGCGCAGCAATTTGCTGCCAAAACCATGCGTAAAACTTATTTGGCGCTGGCAACGGACAAGCCGTCTAAGAAGCAAGGTTGGATCAAAGGCGATATGGAAAAATCGCGGCGCGGCGCATGGAAACTGACGCGCAGCATGGAAAATCCCGCCGTGACCGAATTTTGCAGCCACAGTTTAGAACCCGGCCTGCGCCTGTTCGTCCTGCATCCGCATACGGGTAAAACCCATCAACTCCGTGTCGCCATGAAAAGCTTAGGCAGTCCGATTTTGGGCGATACGCTCTACGGCGGGAAGCCTGCATCGAGGATGTTCCTTCATGCGTGGAAAATCAAATTCGACTATCAAGGCCAGACGTTTGAAATTGTCGCGTCTTTGAGTGAGGAATGGCCGTTTAGGAATATCGATTTTTTGTGAACATCAAGCCGCCTGAAAACCTGCTGCAACAGCGTTTTCTTTTTAGTTTTTCAAAACGTAAGCCTGACGGTTTGTCGTCTTCTCTTCATGAAAGAGGGCGGCAAACCGTCAGGCTTATTTTTTCAGTCATGTTTGATGTTTGGGTGCGTTAAACAAGGTCGTCGGCAGTTTCAGACGACCTTGGGTTTGAATCCCGCTTAAGCCAACTCTCGGACGAATACTTGCGAATTGCGGCCGTTGGCGAGGTAGTCGCGGCGGCGTTCTTCGGGTAATGCGTCGGGAGAGGTCGTCTGAAAACCGCGTTCGGCAAACCATTCGCCTGTGTGGGTGGAGAGGGCGAACAGGCGGCGGATGCCCATGGCGCGGGCTTTTTGGAAGAGGTGGTCGAGCAGCATTTCGCCGTAGCCGCCGTCGCGGGCTTCGGGGGAGACGACGAGGCAGGCGAGTTCGCCGATTTCGGGGTCGTCGAAAGTTTTGAGGGCGACGCAGCCGTAGATGTTGCGGTCGTGTTCGAGGACGGAGAAGCCGGAGATGTGGTTTTCGAGATATTCGCGGCTGCGGTGCAACAGGATGCCTTGTTCTTCCAGCGGGCGTATCAGGGCGATGATGCGGGGGATGTCGCGGCTGTGGGCTTGGCGGATGGAGACGAAGGAATCGCGGGCGATGGCGGTGCCGCAGCCTTCGCGGGTGAAGAGTTCGCGCAATAGTCCGCCGTCTTCGCGCCCGCTAAGGATTTGAACGCGGCTGACGCCGTTTTCGACGGCGTTGACGGCGGCTTGGAGCAGGCGCACGGGAACGTTGTTTGCGGTTTCTATCAGGTGGCAGACTTCGCCTGAGGACAGGGTGGACATGAGGACGCCGTCGGCGTTGCAAATGCCGGCTTCTTCGGTCAGGTACACGAGTTTTTCGGCTTGAAGGGCGACGGCGACGGCTTCGGCGGCTTCACTCATGCTGAGGTTGAAGGTTTTGCCGCCGTAGGAGTGTCCGAGCGGGCTGATGAGGACGATGGCGCCGTCGTCGAGGCGGCGGTTGATGGAGTCGGTATCGGTTTTGCGGACGATGCCGGTGTAGCCCATGTCTATGCCGTCAATGACGCCGAGCGGGCGGGCGGTGAGGAAATTGCCCGAAGCGGTGGGAATCGGTTTGTTGCGCAAGGGGGCGGATGCGCTGCTGCACAGGGCGGCTTCGATGTCGCTGCGTATCATGCCGACCGCCTGCTTGGCGTCGCGCAGGGTGGCGTCGTCAGTAATGCGGCGGTTGCGGTGGTATTGCGGAACGAATTGTCTGTCGGCGGCGAGGCGGTTGAGGAAATGGCGCGTGCCGTGTACCAACACGAGCCGCACGCCCAAGCCGGCGAGCAGATGGAAATCGGCGGCGAGCCGGTTCAGGGTGTCGCCTTCGAGCAGGCTGTCGGTGATGCCGATAACCAGTGTTTTGCCGCGCAGGTAGTGGATATAGGGCGCGGCTTCGCGAAAATCGGCGACAAAACCCGGAGATGTGTTCATAGCAAGACCAGATAGAAAAGCTGCATGATGAGGACGGTCAGCGCAACCAGTACCGCCAGCGTCCAGTTGAAGCCTTCTTCGGATTTGGCGGGTTTGGCAGCGGCTGCCGCCATCAGGGCTTGGAACTCTTCAGTCCGCCGTTTTTCTTCTTCTGCCCGACGCTTTTCCTCTTCGGTACGCCGTGCCGCCTCTTCTTTGGCTTTTTTGGCGCGTTCGGCGCTGTCGAGCAGGCTGGCGATTTCGTGGCGGGAGAGTTGTTTGCGGTTGCGGATGTTGCCGCCCATGTCGTGTACGAGACGGACGTCGGTAACGGCGTTGGGCAGCGTGTCGGGATTGGCGGGGGCGGAAGACGGCGCCAGGCTGTCTTTGGCTTTGAACAGGCCTTCGCATTTATTGCAAACGACAAAGCCTTGTGCGACGTTGAGCTGGGTGTCTTTGACCCAAAGTGAGGTTTTGCAGTGTGGGCAGATACAGGCGGGCATAGGGGTTTTCCGTGTAAAGTGTGGAATGTGTTGTTTTAATGTGTGTTTGATTGGGTTGGGTCGTCTGAAAAGGGATTGTCCGTCTTCAGACGACCTTTTGTATATCCTATTTTAGGCAACGCCGTAGCGTTCGCGGTAGACTCTGACCGGCTCGAGGAAGCCGCCGAATTCCGCATTGTTTTGCAGGAGCGTGAACAGGTCGTTCAGATTGGCAATGGCGACGACGGGCAAGCCGTATTGTTTTTCCACTTCCTGAACGGCGGACAATTCGCCCGTACCTTTTTCCATACGGTCGAGCGCGATGGCGACGGCGGCGGGCGTTGCACCTTCCGCTTCAATCAGTTTGACCGATTCGCGCACAGATGTTCCCGCAGAAATTACGTCGTCGATAATCAATACGCGGCCTTTGAGCGGCGCACCGACCAATACGCCGCCTTCGCCGTGGTCTTTCGCTTCTTTGCGATTGTAGGCAAACGGCACGTTCACGCCTTTTTCCGCCAGCATCATCGCCGTCGCCGCCGCCAAAATAATGCCTTTGTAAGCCGGGCCGAACAGCATGTCGAATTTTACGCCGCTCTCGATAATCGCCTGCGCATAAAACTTCGCCAGTTGCAGCGTCGATGCGCCGTCGTTAAACAGTCCGGCGTTGAAAAAATAAGGCGACTGACGGCCTGCCTTGGTTGTGAATTCACCGAATTTCAATACATTCTGCGCCAGCGCAAACTTGAGGAAATCTTGACGGAAATCGGACATTTTGCTTCTTTCGAAAGATATTGATTTATAAAGGAAGAGATTATAAAGGATTCATGAGGAAAATGCAGGTCGTCTGAAAAAGTGAGTTGATTTGATGCGGTTCCTGCCAATAAATTGTTAACTTGGTTATAATTTAGTTATATTTTGTTTGTAAATTTACTTGAATTAACTATTACATATAGGTTGGCTTATCTTTTTAGTATAAAATGTCTAAGTCATTGATTCAGGTGCATCGCAAGCACAATCAAGACTTGTTCCCGAATACAGAAACTTCGAGATTCAATTTAAAAAAGGATGATACGACATGAAAAAAGTACTTGCATTGATTTGTACAGCAACTTTGGCTGCCTGCGGAGGTGGGGGGCGGTGGTGGAAATTCCACTCCTTCTTCACAATCTACGCCTAACGCAGGTCCAAGCAACCCATCAACGTCGCAGAAGCCTGCAACTCCCCCATCAACGACAACTCCTGCAAAACCTGAGACGGGTAAAACGCTGACTACTCCTAAAACTTCTACATCTCCTAAAACGCCTACCGCTCCTAAAACTCCTGCTACTCCGGCGGTTCCTACCGCTGCACAGCAAACAGTTGGCGGTAACAGCATTGCCATCGATAATAGCAATATCAAACACATCCGCGTTGACGGAGTGGATTTCGATCTGACCCAAAGCGGCGGTATTTCTTTGAATAATTGGAAAGGCAAAGTCCCTGGTTTTATTTCAGGAATTGCATCCGGCGAGCCGAAATCCGTACAGAAATTCTTGGTCAATACCGCTTCAGCAAATGCTACTGCCGGCGTGTTGGAAGTTAACGGCAAAAAACAAGCTTTCTTCAGCGGACACTTTACGCCCGCAGCCGAGCTGCCTAAAGGGCAAGTTCATTACAACACCAGCGTTGCCTCTATGCATAGCGGCGCAAATTACGATATTACCCGCACAGAGTTGACTGCCAATTTTGACAGTAAAAAATTAACAGGCACTATCTCTCGTGATGCTAAATTTGGCGACAACATTGCTGTTAATGCCCAAATTAGCGGCAACAAGTTTGAACAATCCGGTGCGACCCAAGTCAAAGGCGGTTTCTTTGGCAAAAATGCAGCGGAAGTTGCAGGCGGATTCTCTAGCGGCAATACGGTAGGCGCATTCGTCGGCTCGAAGAAATAATCTTCCGGTAAACGGTATTGCAAATAAAGGTCGTCTGAAAACAGGTTTTCTGGTTTCAGACGACCTTTTGCTTTTGTACGCTTTTTAATTTTTTGTATTTGGCTATTATCTGTGTCAAATGGTGACGGCGATATATGGCGGGTTGATACCGAAATTCTCAGCTTCTATCAGATAGATTGATCGAGAAGAGAAGAGGTAGAAAAGGATTCATGAGGAAAATCTAGGTCGTTTGAAGGGGAGATTGTGGCAAAATGGGTGGAAAGCCAAATCTTGATTTTCAGACGACCTTTGTGTCAGTGTTAATCCGATAAAATAAACCCCGCAGAGAAGCGGGGTTTCTAGGATGTTTCGATTAAGGCTTAGCGTAGCCGTGTACGCCGTTGTATGGAGAAGGAATCCAGCCTTCATCCACTGCAGGACGTTCGCCTTGACCTTCAATTGTTTGACCCGGGGCAACTTGTTTGGTAACAGTGCTGCGGATTTTCACATCAACGCGACGGTCAGGCTCGATACATGCGATCAAAGCAGCGCGTTTTTTGGCTTTGGATACTTTTTTGCCCAGTTTTGCTACTTCTGCTTCACAAGTAGCAGTCATTTGAGCTTGAGACTCGCCAAGACCTGTAGCGGAAACTTTGCTGGAAGGAACGCCACGACCTACCAAGTAGTTGGCCACTACGTTGGCACGACGCTCAGACAGGTTTTGGTTGTACTCTTCAGAACCCATGAAGTCGGTGTGACCTTCGATACGTACGGTTTGTACGTTTTCGTTGCTCAGGCGTTGAGCCAGGCTGTTCAGGTTTTCTTGAGCTTCAGGACGCAGGGTGTCTTTGTCGAAGCCGAACAGAGTTTTCGCAGACAGGGAAACAGTTTCGTCAACGTATTCGGGAGCTTGTTGAACTGCGGCTACCGCTTCGCGGTCACCACATTCGACACGACCTTGGGTTTCTTTGTCGAAGTAGCTGTTTTTCCAGCACTCGCCGTAGTTGTTACGGACGACTTCTTGAGATTGGCTGCTTACGGTGTAGCCGTGTTTGGTGTGCGCTTCACTTGCCATTGCAGTGCCTGAAGCAACCAATGCAACGAACAATGCGCTTAATTTCAGCTGTTTGGTCATTTTATTCCCTCATCAAAATTGTTATGCGGCGGATACAGGAAGCAGCCGCAGCAAATTACCAATATACAGGCCGCAGCATAAAACAGCGGCAAATCGGATATATCAGTTTGCACTATAAAGAAGCATGGCACAGACTGTCAATACTCGATGCCTTGATAAAAACATGAAACTGCTTGCCTCCTAATGGTGAATCATGCCTAAAAATCAAGCTTGTGTCATTTATTTATCAGGAAATTCGGGTCTGTTTCCATTTGCAGTTGCGGAAACGCAACAAGAGTTTGCGTGCTGTAAAGACGGTTTTCATAGTTTATATGTATAGTTTTATTGAAAACAAAAGCTTCCTTGTGTGTTTTTTGGATGTCCGACAAATCCGGCAAAATATGTTAAATTATGTGCCGCTTGTCGTATAAAACATACAAACACAATACAACCGGACTACCTATGAAATTACAGCAATTGCGGTATGCGTTGGAGGTGTACCGCCATAATTTGAATGTATCTGAGGCTGCGGATGCGCTATTTACTTCGCAACCGGGTATTTCCAAGCAAATCCGCCTTTTGGAAGAAGAACTGGGGGTGCAGATTTTTATACGCAGCGGCAAGCGTGTGGTGTCTGTTTCCCAGCCGGGTAAGGCGGTGTTGGAAATTTCGGAACGGATTTTGCGCGATGTCCAAAATATTAAGAATATCGGCAGCGAGTTTACCGATCACGACAGCGGTGCTCTGACGATTGCGACGACGCATACGCAGGCACGCTATGCGCTGCCTTTGATTGTGGCGGATTTTGTGAAGCGTTATCCGAGGGTCAATCTGACGATCAAGCAGGGGAGTCCTGCTGCTATTGCGCAAATGGTCAGCAATGGCGAGGCGGATATTGCGATTGTGACGGAGCGGATTGACGATCATCCCGAACTGAGCAAGTTGACGTGTGATGAATGGAACCATGCGGTCATTGTGCCGAAAGAGCATCCTTTGTTGGAATGTATGAATCCTTTAAGCATTGAGGATTTGGCTTCGTTTCCTTTGATTACTTACGAATTTGCATTTAATCAGGGCAGCAGTATTGCGCGTGCTTTTAATAAGGCGCATTTGGATAATCCGGATGTGGTGTTGTCGGCAGCGGATACGGATGTCTTGAAGACTTATGTCCGACTGGGGCTTGGGGTCGGGTTGATGGCGAAGATGGCATTTGATCCGGAGAAGGATGCGGATTTGGAATTGGTCGATGCTGCGCATCTGTTTGAGCCTTCGCCCATTTGGATTGCAGTACGCTCGGATACTTATCTTCGCGGTTATACCTACGATTTTATCGAAATGTTCTCGCCGAAGCTGACGCGGGATGTGGTAGACCGTATTCTTTATACGCCGGTGGTCGAAGATTTCTCTATTTGATTTTGGATATGGCAAGAGGTCGTCTGAAAAGCAGAAATGTTTTTCAGACGACCTTTTTTAGTGCGGTTGATATTGGCCGGGTGCTTTGAAATTCAATGTCTTAAGCGCAGGCAAAAAACTGCGGGAAAAAAAAACGCCTCCTGCCGGGAGCTGGCGGAGGCTATCCAAGGAGTTTTAAAAGTAACCCTAAAGAACTATGAAACTAGTCAGAAAGAACTATATTACTAATCTGAACGGTTTGCAAGTTCGTCGAGTGGTTTTAAATTAACTTTACGTCCGAACAAGGCTTGGATTTCGGGTTGGTGGCTGATACCGACGACAAGGGTGTCGGGAAGGTTTTGTTTGAGAACTTGCATCAGCGTCAATGCGGATTCGCCGTCGAGCTGGTTGGTGGCTTCGTCGAGGAACAGGATTTGCGGTTTGTGCAGCAGCGCGCGGGCGAGGCTGAGGCGTTGCTGTTCGCCGCCGGAAAGGATGCCGTGCCATTCGTATGGTTCGTCTAAATTATTTTTCAGGCGGCCTAACCCGACTTGTTCCAAGGTCGTCTGAATGATTTGGTCGTCTTGGCAGACGGTGTGGGGATAGCTGACGGTATGGCGCAGGGTGTCGGCGGGGAGGTAGGGGCGTTGGGGTAGGAAAAGAAGGCTGCCGTCGAGGGCGAAGCTGCCTTGATAATACGGCCATAAGCCCGCGAGGGCGCGCAATAGGGTGGATTTTCCGATGCCGCTTCTGCCTTCGAGCAATACCCATTCGGGGGCGTGGGCTTCGAGGTTGATGTCGGTAAGCAGTGGGCTGCCGGTTTGGGTGTGGACGGTGAGGTTTTGCAGGACGAGGATGCCGCTTTGGCGGTGGTTGTTTAAAGTCAGGGCGGGTGCTGGGCGGGCGGCGCTTCCGCCTTCTTTTTCTACTTGTTCCAATGCCGTCTGAAAACCGGAGAGGCGTTCGACGACTGCCGCCCATTCGATGAGGCGGCGGTAGGAGTCGGTAAACCAGCCGAAGCTGTCTTGGACGCGGGCAAACGATGTGCGGGTCTGCATCATGTCGCCGAAGGTCATGGTTTTGGCGAGGTACATGGGCAAGGTGGCGAGGATGGGGATGAAGATACTGATGCGGACATAGGTCGCCCAGAAGGTTTCTTGGCGGAATTCGCAGTTGGTGAGCCGCCGCCAGTTGTCGCGGATGCGGAGGTAGCGTTGTTTCAGACGACCTGTTTCGGCTTCGCTGCCGTTGTAGAAGGCGATTTGTTCGGCGTGGTCGCGCACGCGCAGGAGGGCGGCGCGGTAGTCGGCTTCGCGGTGTTGGCGGTCGATGTTGAGGTTTTTGAGTTTGCGGCCGACGAGGTGGGCAATCAGGGTGCTGATGACGGAATAAATCAGGGCAACCCAGACGAGGTAGCCGTGTATGGTGATGTCGCGTCCGCCGATGTTGAAGGTCTGCACGCCGGAGAGCGTCCACAATACGGCGACGAATGCGCTGAATTTGGCAATATTATTGATGAAGGAGCGAAAGAGGCTGATGCTTATGTCGGCGAGGAGGTAGATGTCTTCGGCGATGCGCTGGTCGGGGTTGTCGGGTTCACCGGTCAGGCGCAGGCGGTAGTGTTTGTGGCCTTCGAGCCAGTTTTGCTGGAATTGTTCGGTCAGTTGGGTGCGCCAGCGGAAGATGAGGCGTTTTTGCAGCCAGTCGCCGCAGACGATGCAGCCGATAATCATCGCCATGTAGCCGAGGTATTCGACGATGAGCGCGGGCATGGACGCGCCGTCAAATGCGGCGAGCGCGTCGTAGAAGCGTTTGTCCCACGCGGCTATCCAAACGCTGATGGTGATGGAACAAAGGGTGAAGCCGATGAGGACGGCGAGCATCAGCCATTGAATGCGCCCGTGTGCCCCTGTCCAAAAAGGGCGGGCGAGTCGGAAGAATTTTTTGAGGATGTTCATGGATTTGTGTTTGTATCGATAATGAAAGGCCGTCTGAAATCGGGATTGTACTTTCAGACGGTCTTATTTCATACGGCGGCTACATCTTCCACTTCAGGCTGAACACGGCGTTGCGCGGTTCGCCGTAGAAGTTGCCGCTGTTGGCGGCACGGCTGTATTGGTTTTCGTAGTAGCGTTTGTCGGTCAGGTTGTTGACCGCCAGCCCCAGTTGCAGGTTTTTGCTTGGGCGGTATTGGACGTTGGTATTCCAAATGGTGTAGCCGCCTTGCTTGATGGAGCCGTAGGAGTTGGCGGTTTTACTGCTGCTCTTTAAGCCCAGTCCGACCGTCCATTTGCCGTCATCCACCGGCAGGATGTAGCTGGTGTAGAGGCGGAACATATGCTTCGGCGTATGGCTGCTGAAGTTGTAGCCTTTCCGACGCGATTCAACATTGTCCCCGACGCTGTTGCGGTTGGTGCTGTGGTTGAAGGTGTAACCTGCGTAAACCTGCCAACGGTCGGTCAGGCTGCCGGAAATTTCGGCGTCCAAGCCGCGGCTGCTTTGATCCAGCGGTTCCCAATAAGGGTGCGGACGGGCATTGACGCGTTGGTTGTTGTTGTCTTTGTCGGTGCGGTAGAGGGCGACGGAAGTATTCAGACGACCTTCGTTCCATTCGCCTTTCCAGCCGATTTCGTAGTTGCGTCCCATAATCGGCGGCAGAAGGTTGTCGTTGAAGTCGCGGTTCATTGTTTGTTTGAAGATGGATGTGTAGGCGGCGTAAACGCTTTGTTTAGGCGTGATGTCGTAAGTGATGCCGGCATAGGGGATGAAGCGGTTGCGTTTGAGTGCGTAATATGTCCCTTCCGAGCTGTCTTTAAGGTTTCTGTCCCAATAGAGGTTGCGGTGCCAGTTGGTGTAGCGTCCGCCGACGATGACGTGCAGTTTGTCGGTAGGATTGATGCGCGCGCCCAAACCGAAGGCGTGGGTGCGGTAGCTGCCGTTGCCGCCGCGTGACTTGGCGGTATCGGCATCCCAATCGGGTTTGGCTTTTTCGCTGCCGTTGAATGCATCCGCGTTATAGGTACTGCTGTCGTCAAACCAGCGGTTGCCCGTATTCATCTTCTCTTTGGAATAGCTGTGCATGAAGAAGAGGTCGTGGCTTTGGCCGAAGGCGAAGATGCGGCCGGTCAGGTTGTTTTGGAAAGTAAACTGGCGGCTGTCCGTGTCGTAGCGGTCGAAGCTGTAAGTTTTGCCCAAACCGTCCGCGCCTATGCCGTTATCTGTACCGCCCAGCGTGTAATATTCTTTTGAGCTGTCGCTTTTGCGCCAGTCCAGCTTGCTGCTCAGTTTCCAGTTGTCGTTGAAATAATGTTCAAACTCGGCAAAGAGGTTGTGTTTTTTCAGACGAGCTTCGTTCCAATTTGCGCCGAGGTAGCGGCTGCGTTTCCATTCTTTGCCGTCAGCGCGCATAGGCAGGCCGTCGGGGTCGGGCGTTTTGGTTTGGTTGAGATAGCTTGCGCCCCAAGTGAGCTTGCTGTTGTCGCCGATGTCTTTGTCCATCACGCCGTAAAGCAGGATGTCGCGGCCGCCGGATTGGTCTTGGAAGGTTTTGTTGCTGCCAACCGAGCCGACAAAACGTCCGCGCAGGCCGTGTTCCGGACTTAAAGCACCCGACGCGTCAAACGTACTGCCCACTCTGCCCCATGTGTTAACCGTCAAATCGGCGGAAAGCTGGCGTTTGGAGGTCGGTTTCTTACGGACGGCGTTAATCGTGCCGCCCGGTTCGTTGTTTGCCTGCGTCAGTCCGGCCGCGCCGCGTACCACTTCGATGCGGTCGTACATCGCTATATCGGTTACGCTGGTCGGGTCGCCGGACGGACCGCCCAAGCCGAATCCGCCGGGCGAACCGATTTGAGTGGCAATGCCGTCCTCCTCAAGTTGCTCGATAAAATAGCCGCGCGACATGAAATGCGTGCGCCCGCCGCTTTTGAAGACGTTGACGCCCGTGGCGTTTTGCAACGCGCCTTCGAGGCTGGTCACGCCTTGGTCTTCGAGTTGTTTTTTGGTGATGACGCTGACGGATTGGGGAATTTCCCTCGGAGAAAGCACCAATCCCGTAGTCGAGCGCATCGCAGATACGGTGTAGCTGTTTTGATTTTCGGTACGCAGGCTGCGGTTTTTGCCGACCACATTGACCTGATTCAATTCCACCTGCTGCACTTCTTCAGCGGCTTGAACGGCTTGCGGCAGAGCGGCAAGGCAGAACGCCAAGGTGCTGAGTTTGAAAAGTTTCTCTTTGTTTGTATTGTTCATTTGGTTGATTCCAGATAAAGCTGTTGTCGTAAAATGTTTATTTTTATTTGATATTTATAACCATAAAAACTATAAATATTCAAAGTATTAGGTTTTTCAGACGACCTGCGTCAGATAAAACAGACGGATTTTATCAAATCCCGGCGGATAAAAAAATGTTGCCGCCGGGCGGAGTACCCAATGGCAACTGCTTATCCAAGGTTGCAAAGATAGATATAAGGAACTAGCTGAAAATTAGTTATAAAGAACTATAAACTATCTGTAAAAAATGGCAACCGTTTTTTCAGACAACCTCACGTTTTTTCACATACTCTTGCCATAAGTCAAAATTCTGGCCAGCAATAAAATACCCCTTCTTCTGTTTGGCGGAAGAGGGGGTATCTGCGTATCAGTCAGTTTTAGCTTCATTTTCTTGCGAACCGTGAAAAGGCGGATTGCCGTATGGCTAGGCAGGTCGTCTGAAAACCGGTCAACGTCTGTTTGGCATCATTATCTTTTGTGTATCCTCTATCCAGTGGGGCATAAAGCCAAAGATCGTCTGAAAACAGTTTTCAGACGACCTTTGGGTTATTTGCGGTTGGGGTTGATCCATTGCCATTGTTCGCGCAGGGTGTTTTCGAGGGCTTTTTGTTTTTCCTGCGGGCTGTTGAGGCCGTCGGTCAGGCGGTTGTAGTCGATGGTGATAGACGGGTTTTGTACCGTGCCTCTGATTTTGAGCGGAATGGGTTTGTTTTGCGGGTTCAGGGCATTGCGGATGAGCAGGTCCTCCGATAGCTCTTGGGTGCTGAGGTCGGTATAGCCGCTGCTGACAACGTGCAGGCTGTCGGAAAAGAGTTCGGTGTTGACATGGCGGCTGATGCCTTTGTCGATTTCGCTGTTGAGGACGAAATGGTGGAAAGGGGTTTTGGGCGGCGGGGTTTGTTGGGTGTTGTCTTTACTGATGATGCCGTTTTTGAGGATGTTGTCCATATCGATACCGTGCCATGCGCCTTCGGAGATGTTGAGGGTCAGCATCCCGTTGAGGTTTTTGAGCATTTGCTCGCGGTTGTTGCCTTTGGTGGTCAGGTCGATGACGGCGTTGCCGTTGCCGCTGAAGCTGTGGAAGCCGAACAGGTCTTGCAGCAAGGGTTGGATTTGTACGCTTTCTGCGTTTTGTTGGAGGTGGTAGGAGAGGGGGGTGGTGTTGGCTATGCTGATGCCGCCCTCGGTACGGCCTCCGTAGAGTCCGGCTTTGAAGTTGCTCAGGGTGATATGTTCGTTATTGGCGGTCAGCCGGGTTTCGACGTTGTCCAATTGGAAGCCGGGCGTTTGGATATTGTTGACCTTGATGCTGGCTTCGATATCGGGGGTGTTGGCGTGGTTGAGAAATTTCGGGTAGGGGTCGTCTGAACCGGCTTGAAAGTCTTCCAAGTAGGGGGTGAGGTTGAGTTTTTGCAGGGCGACGCCTGCTTCGAATCTGGGTTTTTGCTCGGCTTGGGTTTGATATTTTAAGCTCAAGGCAACGGGTTGGCGGTCGAATGTGCCTTTGAAGCTGCCTTGCCAGTTGCCGGAATCGGTTAGGCTGAAATTTCCGTCGAGCATGCTGATAAAGCGCGGTTGGGGCAGTCGGTTGACGGTGTCCTGCAGGGTGGTAATGCGCAGGCTGTCGGATTGCAATCCGGTTTTTTTCTGCCACAACATGGGGCCGCTGACGGTAAAGCTGGTTTGGCGCAGTTGGTTTTTGTATCTGCCGTTGAGATCGAAGCTGTCCAGGGTGATGACGCTCGGACGCAGATTGGTTTTGTCGAGTTTGAAGGAGCCGTCCCATTGGCTGTCGGGCGAGCCTGCGGTAAAGGCTCCGCTGACGGTATTGAGGCTGAGGTGGTTGTCTTTGAAGATGAGCAGGGGTGCTTGGGCGGTCAAGTGGAGGTTTTGTTGAACGCTGTCTGCGCGCAGGTTGATGTTGCTGACTTGCAGGGTGTGGTTTTGCGTTTGCCAGTCTAGGGCGCTGGTGATGTTGATTTTTACCGTGTTTTGGTCGCGGCGGCTCTGCGCTTCAAAGCGGAGCTCGGGAATGTTCCAGTTTGCTGCGTTGGTTTGAAGCAGGCCGTTGCCGTTCCATTCGAGGGGGAACTGCGGATTGCGGATGTTGCCGCCGATTTTGAAACGGCGGCCGTCGAAATCTTCCGAACGGAGGTTGAGGCTGAAGTCTTCGATGGTGTACGGTGTGTTGTCGAGTTTCAGACGCAGGGTGCTGTTTTCTACGACGAGGCGGTTGAGCGTGGCCGTGTTGCGGGGCTGCTGCCAGAGGTCTTGCAGGCTCCATTTGCCGTTTTCGGTGCGTTCGATTGAGACATCTGCGCCTTTAAGCACCCATTTTTCGATAATGGGTGTGTCGTTCCACAGGCTGCTCCAGCCGATTCCGATGTTGGTTTCTTTAATGTGGATGGCGGCTTGCGTGCTGTTGGGATAGGAGATGACGACGTTTTTAAGGGTAAGGGTGGGGCGGGGGAACCAACTGCGCCGGATTTCCGGGCTGAAACGGATGGTACGTTGGGTTGATTGCAGGGCGGATTGGGTAAGGGTTTCGATGCGTTTGGGTGTGAAGAAGTTGTAAACCGATGCGTATAGTCCGGCTGCGGTGGCGATGACCGCTATGAGGCTGAAGATGAGGAATTTCAGCCAGAATTTTCCGGAGTTTGGCAGAAGGTTCATGGGCTTTTATAAAAATTAAAGTATAAGAGTATAGCACATGCCTTTGGGATGGTTGGTGCGGTAGGACAGAGGGTTGTAAATGGGTATGAATGGTGGTTGCGGGTTTCAGACGACCTGATGGTTTGCTATGCCTTATAAATATGAATGTGGGTGGTTTGCACTTGTCCCTTTGTGTTGAGGTATCGTTTGGATAAAACGTGGCTATATAATGCAGGTTCTATTGGTATGAGGAGGGTGTCGATGATTATCGTAATGCGCAAATGGTCGAGTGAGGAATCTGTTCGACGGGTGGTGGATACGATTCGCAGCCGTGGCTTGCGGGAACATATTTCGCGTGGCGAAGAAAGGACGATTATCGGCGCGCTGGGCGACGAGCGGGTCTTCCATTCCAATGAATTGGCTCGATTGCCCGATGTGGAGCGCGTGTTCCGGGTTTTGAACGATTGGAAAATCATCAGTCGGGAGGAGCAGCCTGAAGACAGCAAGATTTCGATACGGGGCGTGTTGTTTGGCGGCGAGAAGGTTTTGGATATTGCGGCGGATATCAATCGGATTGAGGATGCGGATGCGGGATTTGTCGATCCGTTTTATCTGTCGGCACGGCCTTATGCGGAAATGGACAACGGGAGCGAAAAGGCGAGAATCCAACTGATGCAGCAGGATATTCAGCGGCTTCATGAACAGGGAAAACCGATTTTGGTGCGTATCCGCGATGTGCGTCAGATTGATGAGGCTTTGAAGGCGCAGGCAGACGTTTTGTATCTGGGCGGAGAGCTGATGGGGAATCGGGTCTTGTTGGATGAAGTGGGTCGTCTGAATACGCCGGTAGTGTTGTGTAAAGATAAGCATCATCGGGTTGATGATTGGCTGGCGGCTGCCGAACACATCGCTTTACGCGGCAATCACCATATTATCTTGGGCGAGGCGGGGACTTTGAGTTTCGAGCCGGAACATGCTTATCGTTTGGATGTGGATGCGATTGTCAGGGTGCGGCAAACCTGTCATCTGCCAGTGATCGCGAACATCACGAGGTTGTGGCACAACGATATGCCGCAACATATCTTATATCGGTTGGCGCAGGCTGCCGGCGTCAATGGGATTGTCGGTTCCGGGGTGGATTGATATTTCGGTTTTTAACTGAATTTTGGCATAAAATGCTGTTGTGTGGATTGGGCGTATATCTGCCTTATTTTGTTATCGACTTTTCAAGGTGATTTTTGAATCCGGATAATGGGATGGTAGATATACCCTGGCTTACAGCGGGATTTTTATGGCGTTTAGGATATGGATATTGCTTAATCAGGCGTCAGGAATGGGTTATCAAAACCGTAGATAAAAAAAACCATTCATACCAAGGGAGAAGTATGAATGGCCAATACATTGCGGGAAAACGTCTTACTTGCTGCACCGCCCAAAAGGGATAAAAGAGCGGTGTGTGTCAGCGATTTGAATTCTAGCAGCATTAGTATTAAATGCTGTTAAGAAGTGAAATCTTTTGAATAAATTGCGCGAAAACTCCGATAGACGTTAATTTATTGAGATAAGCGGTATTAAATTTGTTGTATTTTAAATTTCATATGTCATATTTTTACAACAACCATTTTAGAAGGTCGTCTGAAAAACTATTTTCAGACGACCTTTTTGTATACGGGACATACCAAGATGCGTAGCAATGGCATTTTAATCCCATCGGGCAAAATGCCACTATTGCCGCTATCCGTCGATTTGCCCGCTGTTGATGGGAAGGAAGTGGGAGCAGAACCGCCATTCGTGTACCGCTTGATCATCGATATAGGCGTTCGGTTTAGGTAAAAATGCTTGGAAACATTCCGATATGCCCAATTCTTCTGCGCTGCGACGGGCGTAGTCGGCTCCTCCGCTGCTCCAGAGGTAAAGCATATGTCCGTTTTCATGCAGGCGGCGGACTTGGCGGATGACTTCGGGCATGGGAATGCGCGTACTGCCTACGCTTCTGACAAGGGTGTCGTCCACATCAATGAAAATAACGGAAGGTCTGCTCATTAGATTAATTGTTTTGAAATGGGTGGATGGATATCAAAAAGGTCGTCTGAAAAACCTTTTCATGATTTCTATCTTTGCTTTGTTCAATCTGCCGCTGTATTTGTTAAAACGGGTTTATTGGTTCTCCCGTATCCATTTTTCCCAACGCTCGAACAGGGCGGGTTGCAGGGCGGCGATGACGGAGCGTTTGAAAACGTGTTCGCCGCTCCAGAAGTCGTCGCCTTCCAAAGTGGACAGGTTGCCGCCTGCTTCTTCGAAAATCAACGCGCCGGCGGCGTAGTCCCACAGTTTTTGCCCACCGTGGACGTAAACGTCGTAGCGTCCGCTGGCGAGGTAGCACCAGTCGAGCGTGCTGCTGCCCATGCTGCGGATGGTGCCGAATGGGGCGAGCGTGCTCATGCGGCTGGTGAGTTTGCCGGAACGCAGGTATTTGATTTCGACGCCTGCGATGGCTTCGCTGAGTTTTTTATCGACGGTGCGCAGGGGCAGTGGTGTGCCGTTGAGGTATGCGCCTTTGCCGCGTTCGGCGTAGAAGCATTCGCCGCTGACGGGGTTATAGATGATGCCGAGTTCGGCGCGGCCGTTTTTGACGAAGGCGACGGAAACGGCGAAATGGGGCAGTCCGTTGACGAAGTTGTTGGTGCCGTCTATGGGGTCGACGACCCACAGCCCGTCGGTATGCGCGTGCAGTTTCCAAAGGGTGGTTTGTTCCTGTACGCTCATTTCTTCGCCGAGCATGGGGTTGTCGATCAACAAGGGCAGGGCGGCGGCAAAGGCGGTTTGGGCGGCAAGGTCGGCTTCGCTGAGCATGGAGCCGTCTTCTTTGCGGTGCGACGGGGTATTCAGGAAGCGCGGCATGACTTCGGTTTGCGCGATGTGCCGGACGACTTTTTGCAATCGGTGTAACACTTTTTGTCCTTGTTTTTGCGGTTGGGGTGCGAAATCGTATAATCGCGTTATTATATCCGTTTTCACTTGAAGAACCATGTCCAGATTTTATCTGCCTGATGCTTTATATGCGGGGCAAGTCGTTGAACTGCCTGATAATGTTGTGCGTCATTTGAATGTTTTGCGCGTGCGCTGCGGGGAGGAGGTCGTTTTGTTTAACGGCAACGGCAAGGCGTATCCCGCGCGTTTGGATGTTTTGGAGAAACGCCGCGCCTGTGCGGAAGTGTTGCGCGAGGAGCAGACGGACAATGAGTCGCCGCTGAAAATCACGCTGGTGCAGTCGGTATCGAGCGGCGAACGTATGGATTTTACTTTGCAGAAAAGTGTGGAACTGGGCGTGGTGGCGATTCAGCCGGTAATCAGCGAACGCTGCGTCGTGCGCCTGAGCGGAGAGCGGGCGGATAAACGGGTGGCGCGTTGGCAGGAAATTGTGGTGTCTGCCTGCGAACAAAGCGGCAGGAATATGGTGCCGGAGGTACGCCCGCTGCTGCCTTACCGCGAGGCTTTGAAACAGATGTCGTCTGAAACGACCAAGTTGTTGATGAGTTTGAACCGCGCCCAGAGTTTGCGTGCCGTCAAGCCGTTTTCAGACGACCTGATTTTTATGGTGGGGCCGGAAGGCGGCTGGACGGACGAGGAGGAGCGGTTGGCGTTTGAGGCGGGATTTCAGTCGGTAACGCTGGGCAAGCGGGTGTTGCGGACGGAAACCGCTTCTCTGGCGGCGATTGCGGCGATGCAGACGCTTTGGGGGGATTTTGTGTAACCGAGGTCGTCTGAAAACGGGATATAGAAACGTAAATCCCTAGATGGTTTGAAAAGTCAGTTTCATTAAAATCATGGGCTTATATAGTGGATTAAATTTAAATCAGGACAAGGTGACGAAGCCGCAGACAGTACAGATAGTACGGCAAGGCGAGGCAACGCCGTACTGGTTTAAAGTTAATCCACTATATTTGTTTTTCAAGCCATTGCCCGCTTTACCTGTTTTACGTCTTCGCGGCGTTGGGCAATTCATCCGTTTTCGCTTACAATAGCCGATTATCCGAATCAACGCTCAAAGGCCTTCACATGCAATACGCCAAAATTTTAGGTACCGGCAGCTATCTTCCCGCCAACCGCGTCAGCAACGACGATTTGGCGAAAAAAGTCGATACGTCCGACGAGTGGATTACCACCCGTACCGGCATCAAGTTCCGCCATATTGCAGACGAAGGCGAAAAAACCAGCGACCTCGCCGCCGAAGCATCGCGCCGCGCACTGGTTGCTGCCGGTGTCGCTGCCGATGAAATCGATTTGATTATCGTGGCGACCGCCACCCCCGATATGCAGTTCCCGTCCACTGCGACCATCGTCCAACAAAAGCTCGGCATAGCAAACGGCTGTCCTGCATTTGACGTGCAGGCGGTCTGTGCGGGCTTTATGTACGCCCTGTCCACCGCCAACGCCTACATCAAAAGCGGCATGGCGAAAAAGGCTTTGGTCATCGGCGCGGAAACGTTCAGCCGCATCGTCGATTGGAACGACCGCACGACCTGCGTTTTGTTTGGTGACGGCGCAGGCGCGGTCGTGTTGGGTGCGTCCGACGAAGCGGGCATCATCCACAGCAAACTCAAAGCCGACGGCAACTACCTCGACCTGCTCAACGTACCCGGTCAAATTGCCAACGGACAAGTTTGCGGCTCGCCCTACATTACGATGGATGGGCCGGGCGTGTTCAAATTCGCAGTCAAAATGCTCGCAAAAATCGCCGACGAAGTCATCAGCGAGGCGGGTTATACCCCCGATCAAATCGACTGGCTCGTGCCGCACCAAGCCAATAAACGCATCATCGACTCCACCGCCAAACACTTGGGTCTGGACATGGAAAAAGTCATCCTGACCGTACAGGAACACGGCAACACATCCGCCGCGTCCATCCCGCTCGCGCTGGATGTCGGCATTCAAAACGGTCAAATCAAGCGCGGACAAAACCTGCTGCTCGAAGGCATAGGCGGCGGATTCGCGTGGGGCGCGGTGTTGGTGAAATACTGACTTTTTGTTTGTTTGAAAAACTTAAGAGGTCGTCTGAAACTGCGTTGGTGCGGTTTCAGACGACCTTTTTGATAGGAAATCCGGGATTCGTATTTTGAGGGATAGGGTTAGTTGTTTAAAGTGGATCAACTTTAAATCAGGACAAGGCGACGAAGCCGCAGACAGTACAGATAGTACGGCAAGGCGAGGCGAGGCAATGCCGTACTGGTTTAAAGTTAATCCACTATAAAGTGTAGAAGATTCAGGGCGGTAGTTGAAAAGTATGCTAGGCAGAGGGGGAAGGGCGCTGTCTCTGTTGAGCATTGAAAAAAGGTCGTCTGAAAATGTGTCGTTGCTTCAAACCGACACCGTTTCAGACGACCTTTTATTTATTATGGTTAAAATCCACATGGATTATGATAAATTGGTATAATTTCAAAACTGATTATCCAATACATTTTTTCCTTAATATAAAAATAAAATGAACCATAATAAACATTACGGGACAATCGCCCATTGGTTCGGGGAAATGAGCCGCGGCTCCATTATTTGCGACGAATCTTCGCAACGCATCTTTGCCAACCGCCAATCCCTCCACCCCGATTATCAAGAACCTGAAACCGGACATCGTGTCAGCTTTCAAATAGAAACGGAAAACAACCGCGCCGTCGCAAGGGATGTCGAGCGCGTCAATCCGGGTTATAAAAACAATGACAGCGCGGTCATTACGCTGACCGACTGGGATTGGTCGAAGAATGGTGGTTATGGAATGGATGTTTCAAACGAAGGGCAGCCGGTCTTTGTGCTGGGACAGTTTCTTGCCGACCAAACCCGTACGCCTAGGGCGGGTGACCGCCTTGAAGGCACGCTCCGCCGCCATCCCAACGGACAATGGCTGCTGGTCAATGCCGTTATCCGCAGTACGCCTGAGTCCGAACCCGAGCCTGAATCGATACACGCTGCGCCCGCCCAAAAAGCGCAAGGTCAAACCGTACACTTTTTCCGTCCGGAACACGGTCCTAAAGTTGAAGTCAAAATCGAGCAGCCGTTGGTTGCCGAAACCCGTTATCCCGCTCCGAAATCCGCCCAAAAGAATCTGTTGCCGCCCAATCAGGTCATGAGCGGTACGATTACCACATGGGATGATGCCAAAGGCTACGGCTTTATCCGTTTCGGCGACGAATCCCAAAATATTTTCTTCCACATCAGTGCGTACCATTACAATACCTGCCGTCCGCAAACAGGACAGCGCGTCAGTTTCTACTGTAACCGCCCGATAGAAGGCAACCGCCAACAAGCCGTCAAGGTTGTCCGGCTGGGCGACGAAGCATTCCTGTTTGACGAATTGCCACCCGACTACAACAGGCTCAATATCGATATGCAGGCACTCCTGATCAACAGCGTTATCGCCGTCGTTTTCCTGACCGTTGTCGCCGTACTTTCCAATAAACTGTTTTTCATTTACGTCCTTATCAGTATCACCGCCTTCATCCTCTATCAACAGGACAAGCAGACGGCGATGGAGTCCGCGCGCAAAATCAGACGTAAAAACGAATACCAAAACCGTATCCCAGAAAACAAACTGCACGCATTCAGCCTGCTGGGCGGCTGGCCCGGCGCATTGGTTGCGCGCGCCGCGTTCCGCCACAAAACCAAGAAAGTTCCTTTTGTTCAGATTTTCTGGCTGACAGTGGCAATAAATGTTGCCATTACCTATGCCCTGCTGATACATTACGCCGATAATCCTCTGACGAATTTTCTGAAAAACTAAACTGAAACAAAGGAATATCATGTCTTTTGCATTTTTCTTCCCCGGTCAGGGTTCGCAAAGCCTCAATATGATGGACGGCTTCGCAGGACAATCGGTCGTAAAAAACACCTTCGACGAAGCTTCTGCCGTCTTGGGTCAAGATTTGTGGGCGATGATTAACGGTACGGATGCCGAACTCATCGGACAGACCGTGAATACGCAGCCCATCATGCTGGCCGCAGGCGTTGCCGTTTACCGTGCCTATCTTGAAGCGGGCGGCAAAACGCCTGCCGTCGTTGCCGGTCACAGCCTCGGCGAATACACCGCACTTGTTGCCGCCGGTGCATTGGATTTTGCGGATGCAGTCAAACTCGTCCGCCTGCGCGCCGAACTGATGCAGTCTGCCGTACCGCAAGGCGTAGGTGCGATGGCGGCGATCCTCGGCTTGGAAGATGAGCAGGTTAAAGCCATTTGTGCAGAAGCCGCGCAAGGCGAAGTGGTCGAAGCCGTCAACTTCAATTCGCCCGGACAAGTCGTGATCGCGGGTAATGCCGCCGCCGTCGAGCGCGCCATGAATGCAGCCAAAGAAGCGGGAGCCAAACGTGCGCTGCCGCTGCCTGTATCCGTTCCTTCGCATTGCAGCCTGATGAAGTCTGCTGCGGAAAAACTTGCCGAAGCGCTCAAAACCGTCGAAATCAAACAACCGCAAATCCGCGTCATCCATAATGCCGATGTTGCCGCTTACGACGATGCAGAGAAAATCAAAGACGCACTCGTCCGTCAGCTTTACAGCCCTGTACGCTGGACGGAAACCGTCAACGCACTCGTTGCAGAAGGCATTGCCGAATCCGCCGAATGCGGACCGGGCAAAGTGTTGGCAGGTTTGGCAAAACGCATCAACAAAGAAGCCGTGTGCAGCGCTTTGACCAATTCCGAACAAGTCGCTGCCTTTATCGAAGCGCATTAAACTTGCCGCCTTGTCTGTTTCAGACGACCTTTCTTAATGAAAGGTCGTTTTTTAATGTCTGTTGGTTGTGTTTGGATAGGGAAGGGACTGGCAGCAGGAGGGTGTTTCTTATTCCAATCCACTATCAATTTATTTTGAACATTTAAGGTCGTCTGAAAAAACTTTACAGAAATAAAAATTGTTATTCATTTAAAAACAGCAATTTCGTCGCATCGGTAACTTCATTGCGATATAATCATAGGCTTTACCAATCCGACAGATTAATAAAATATTCAATCTGCATTAATCTGGAACACCGAGCCAATGATAGAAAAACTGACCTTCGGCCTGTTTACCCAAGAAGATTCGCGCAGCTTCATGCGCTTGATGGCTTACATCCGCCCTTATAAAGTCCGCATCATTTTTGCGTTAATTGCTATCTTTGGCGTCGCTGCCACCGAAAGCTATCTTGCCGCCTTTATTGCCCCCTTGGTCAACCAAGGCTTCGCTCCGCCTTCTGCCCCGCCCGAACTCAATACCGCAGGCGGCATCATCGCTACGCTGCAAAACTGGAAAGATCAATTTACCTACCTGATTTGGGGGACGCCCAATAAAGTCTGGGTTGTGCCGGTATTTTTTATCTTTTTAGTCATCATCCGAGGCATCAGCCGCTTTGTCAGTACATATCTGCTGACTTGGGTTTCCGTTATGGCAATCAGCCATCTGCGCCGCGATATGTTTGCCAAAATGCTGCAACTCTCTTCCAAATTCCATCAGGAAACTCCGTCCGGCACAGTTTTGATGAACATGGTGCAAATGGCGGAATCATCCATCAGCAACGCCAGTAATGTCTTTATCGTTTTGACCCGAGATACCATGATTGTCATCGGTTTGGTCTGCGTTCTACTGTATTTGAACTGGCAGCTCAGTCTGATTGTCGCCCTGATGTTCCCGCTGTTGTCTTTGTTGTCCCGTTATTACCGCAACCGTCTGAAAGACATCATTGCCAGCGCGCAGCAAAGTATCGGTACGCTGAACAACGTCGTTAACGAAGTCCACCAAGGACACCGCGTGGTCAAACTCTTTGGCGGTCAGAAGAAAGCGTCTGAACGCTTTGCCGAAGTCAATGACACCATCGTCCGTCTCGGTAAAAAAATCACGCAAGCTAGCGCCGCACGTTCTCCGTTCAGCGAGCTGATTGCATCGTTTGCTTTGGCTGTCGTGATCTTTATTGCCCTGTGGCAGAGTCAGCAAGGCTATACCACCATCGGCGAATTTATGGCGTTTATCGTTGCCATGCTGCAAATGCTCGGTCCGATCAAAAACTTGGCGAACATCAGCATCCCCATGCAGACCATGTTTATCGCTTCGGATGCGGTTTGTCAGTTCCTTGATACCGAGCCTGAGCAAGACAAGGGCACCAAACATCTGAAAAACGTTTCAGGTCGTCTGAAATTCGAAAACGTCGATGTCCGCTACCACGAAGACGGTAAAAAAGCCTTGGATGGATTCAATCTCAACATCCGCCAAGGGGAACGCGTTGCTTTGGTCGGACGTTCAGGCAGCGGTAAATCCACCGTCGTCAACCTGCTTCCTCGTTTTGTCGAACCAAGCTCCGGCGCGGTTTATTTGGATGATGCCAACATCGAAGACATCAAACTCGACAACCTGCGCTCCCAATTCGCCCTTGTTTCCCAAGATGTTTTCTTGTTTGACGACACCCTTTTGGAAAACGTCCGTTACAGCCGTCCCGATGCCACTGAAGAAGAAGTATTGGCAGCCCTCAAAGCCGCGAATTTGAAAGACTTGGTTGAAAGTTCGCCATACGGCTTGAACCAACCGATAGGCGCAAACGGCAATCAGCTCTCCGGCGGTCAGCGTCAACGCGTCGCCATTGCACGCGCCATTTTGAAAGATGCCCCCATCCTGCTTTTGGACGAAGCCACTAGCGCGCTGGACAACGAATCCGAACGCCTCGTCCAACAAGCCCTCGAGCGCCTGATGGAAAACCGCACCAGCATCATCGTTGCTCACCGCCTGACCACCGTCGAACAAGCCGACCGCATCATCGTTATGGATGAAGGCCATATTGTCGAACAAGGCACACACAGCGAGCTGATGGCTCAAAACGGCTATTACTCCATGTTGCGCAATATGCCGAAGCAGGCAGCAGGTTGATTTTCAGACGACCTGTCGGTCAGTTGAAGGACGATTTGCCTAAGAGGTCGTCTGAAAACACCGAGCCGAAAAACAAGGAAGGCTGCCGAACAGACAGAAAGGAACTATCCGCATGAATCATCAAGCCCAGTCCCCCACCGTCTCCGTGATGATCCCTTACTACAACTGTAAGGAATACATTGTAGAAACCATCCAGTCCGTCCTTAGCCAAAGCCATCAGAATTTTGAAATCATCATTGTTGATGACGGCTCCGACCCGGAACATGCCGATTATTTGAGGGAGTTTCTGGCGGACAAGCCCGCCATACGTTACGCCGTACAAAACAATCAAGGTGTTGCCGCCGCCCGAAACCATGCGGCGCGGCTGGCGGGGGGCAAATACTTCCTGTTTCTCGATTCAGACGACCTCATCCTGCCGGATTACATCGAAAAATGCGTCACGGTTTTGGAAAACAATCCCGACTGCAAGCTGGTGTATCCGTTGGCGGAATATTTCGATGCGCAAGAAGGCTTATGGAATCTGCCGGATTATGACGGTTTGGAAAGCCTGTTGAAGGGCAACCGTTTTCCTTCATCTGTCTCCATGCACCGCGCCGAAGATTTTGCCGCCTTAGGTGGATTTGATGAAAACCTGACGACACACGAAGACTGGGATTTTTGGATACGCCTCTTAAGCAACGGCGGAACCGTTATCCGTATTCCGGAAGTGTTGTTCCGCTACCGCAAACGCCGTGACGGGTCATCACTGATTAACCGCTTGGAGCAAAATCCTGATTTAAACCGCGAAGACTGGCAAAAAGTTTACGAGAAAAACCGCGCGCTGTTTATGCAACATCATTTGGGATATTCCGACTGTATTCAAAAAATATCCTTACTAGAACAACAAATCCAATCTTTATCCGAATTAAACCTTCAATTGCGAGAAGACAATACCAATATGCAAAATCAAAACCAAGAATTGCAGCATGTAATGGCAAAACTGCTGCAACAAACCGAACTGTCTGCCAAGCAGACCGAGTCTCTGCAACAGCAAATCGACATGTTGATGCAGTTGATGGTGCGCAGCCAGGCAGCAGAAGAGCAATCGAAAGAACAAGACAAACAAATCGAACTGCTGAAAAAACAAATCGATACCTTGCAGCAGGAAAAACAGTCGCTCGAACACACCATCCATACCTTGAACGAAAACAGACAATCGTTCGAGCAAACCATACACGGACTCAATGAAAACCGTGCTTTATTGGAGCAGCACATCCGTCAGGAAAGCCAACGATTGGCAAAATACAAAGGGTTATGGACGGTTAAGGTATTCAAGCCGTTCGTTAAAATCGAACAGGCCATCAGCTCTGCCAACCGCTACCGCAAAGGCTTCCGTCTTTTGGTGCGCGAGAAGGGCAGTATCGGCAAGGCATATCAGTTTTTACGCCGCCATTACAAGCAAACCCATTCGATTAAAAGCGTGAAACAGCTTTTAAAAATGGTCGGTTCTTCGCCTGTTGTTGCACAGGAAGTTCTCGGCGTTCAGGCAGACCCGATTCCGCAAACGTTTATCCAGCGGCTGACCAAACATGCTGCCGACACGCTTGCGCCCAAAGTCGCCATCATTGCCGAACTCAGTATTCCGCAATGCAAAAAATACCGCGTTATCCAAAAGCAGGAAATGCTTGAGGAGCTGGGTATTCCTTGTTCCGTAACTTCATGGACGGACAGCAACGAAGCCAAGAAACAGATTTCTTTGGCAAGTTTGGTGATTTTCTACCGCGTTCCCGGTTTTGACAGCGTAATGGATTTAATTGCGGAATGCCGTCGTCTGAACATCAAAACATTATGGGATGTCGATGATTTGATTTTTGACGAAGATGTCCTGAAAACCAGCAGCACCATCAACTCGCTTGAACCGGCAGAAAGAGAAGGCGTGATCAACGGCGCGAAACTTTACCGGCAAGCCATGTTGGCGTGCGACGAAGGTATCGCTTCGACTTCCGGGCTGGCAAAAGCCATGAAGGAAGCAGGTTTGGAAACCGTTTATGTGGTTGAAAACGCGCTGGATGATGAAACGCTGGCAGCGGCGCGCAGCATCGAGGGTCGTCTGAAAAAACAAGAAGACGGTTTGATTCGGATTATTTACGGTTCGGGCACCAAAACGCACAACATCGACTTTTTGGAAGCCGCTCCCGCACTTGCCAACATATTGAAAGAAAATCCGAATGTTAGGTTCAGAATCATCGGCTATTTGGAGCTGCCCGAATATTTCGATGAAGTACAAAGCCAAATCGAGCGCATCCCATTTTGCAACTATACGGAATACCTGGCTTATTTGTCCGAATGCGACATCAGCATCGCGCCTTTGGAAAACTTCGTTTTCAACGATGCCAAAAGCAATATCAAATACCTTGAAGCATCAATTACCAAAGTGGCGTCCGTATGTTCGCCAAGGGCGGCTTTCGCCGATGTGATTGTCAACGGTGAAAACGGCTTTCTGGCAGACAGCGAACAGCAATGGCATGAAGCGTTCGACACCCTGATTCAAAATCCCGAGTTGCGCGACAGTATGGCGCAGGCTGCATACCGTACGGTCATGGAAACATACAGCCCGCAAGCCATCGGCAGCACGCAGCTTGCACCCGCCGTCCGTTTTGAATCTGCCGCAAAAGGGAAAACCAAAGTCTTATCGTTTAATGTTTACTATCATCCGCAATCGTTTGGCGGGGCGACCATCGTTGCCGAGCAACTGAACAAACTGCTTGCCGATGAAGAAGCCTACGAAATATATGCGGTAACGACTTTGCCGATGAAGAGCTGGCTGCCGCCGTACAGCGTCATTCGTTACGAATACGGCAAAGTAACCGTTTTCGGCGTTGCCGTTCCTTCAGAAGATGCAGCCGCCCACGAAAACCCGCGTTTTGATGCAGCTGTCAAAGACATCATCGAACTCGTACAGCCTGACATCGCCCATATCCACTGCATTCAAAGCATGGGCGTCGGTATGGTCGATATTTGTCGGGAAGCCGGTGTCAAAACCCTTGTTACCCTGCATGACGCATGGTGGATTTGTCCGAACCAGTTCATGCTTGACGAAAATGAAGTCTTCCGCGAGCAATGGAATACCGAAGACGAACGGAGCAAAACCATAGCCCGCGCCCTGTCGAAAATCGATATGTTGCTTGCGCCCAGCAAATATTTTGCCAAGCTGCATGAAAGAACTTTGGGCAGGAACGTCCTCGTCAACAAAAACGGCGTTACCCGCCCCTTGGGTCAAATATCCAAACGGAAAAAAGACGTTATCCGCTTCGGCTATGTCGGCGGAAAAACCAAAATCAAAGGCGTTCATCTGATTTTAGAAGCCTTCAGGAAACACCGTTTCCCCAATACCGAACTGGTTGTCGTGGACAATATGCTCAATGTCGGCGCACGTTCGTTTTTTGACAGCGATTTCGACGGCGTGGAACGCTTCCGTATCGAACCTGCTTACAGTCAAGACACCATCGACTATTTCTTCTCGGAAATCGATGTTTTGCTGTTCCCGACCCAATGGAAAGAAAGTTTCGGCTTGACGGTTAGGGAAGCGGTGTTGCGTGATGTTTGGGTAATCGCCACGGATGCTGGTGGCGTGTCCGAAGACATTATCGACGGCGAAAACGGCACGGTCATTCCGTTTGACAGCGGCGTGGAAGAGTTGAGCCGCGCCATTGCCGAAGTTTGCGAACGCTATCAAGCAATGGACGATGGCGCAGTAATTGAATTGCCGAAAAGCCATATTCGGACTTTTGCGGAACAAAAAGACGAATTGGCAGGCCTATATCAAGAAATACTGTCGAACCAAGCAGATTGATGTTTTCAGACGACCCTTTCGATGGCAGCAAAGGGTCGTCTGAAAATGACAGCGAATGAACTTTAAATCCATACGGCGTTGTACCGCCAAGCCAATATCCAATGAGTTGAAGTACCTAAGATTAACCGTACCCCGCCCGAATCATGAATAAAACCATCATCCTTGCCGTTCCCTATATGTACGAACTCGACAAGTGCATCGAAAAAAACCTGCGTTTTTTGGGGTTCGACGTCGTCAACCTTTGTTACGACGACAGGGATTCTTTTTATCCCAATATGGCGAGCAGGGTGAAAAACCTATATTACAAATATGTTGCCAAAGACGGCGACTACAAAAAGGTTTTGAAATATAGCCGCTATCGGGATGACATTGCGCGCAAGCTGGGTTCGTTAAACGGAAAAAAAGCGGATTACGCCTTGTGTATCCGTGCCAACATCTATCCCAAAGAAATCATTGCTGCCATTCGTGCGCACAGTGAAATATGTGTCAATTACCAATGGGACGGCATTGGGAGATTCCCCGATATCTTGGAATATTTGGACTATTTTGACCAATGCTGGGTTTTCGACCCGCAAGATATTAAGCAATATCCGGAATGCGGGTTCAAAGCCATGACCAATTTCTACTTCGATTTTCCTGTCCCCGAACTGCCGTCAAACGACGGTCTCTATTTCCTCGGTGGCTACGAATTGAGGAGGGAAGGGCAGACCAAGCATTTCATCAGCGAAGCGGAACGCCTCGGGCTGCCTTTGGACTTCCATATTTATTGCAAAGACGACCGCGCCGAAAAAGCCTTCGGCACAAAAGGCATCACATATCTCGACCGCAGCAGCATCCTTAGTTTTGAAAACAATTTAAGCAAGGTACAAAGCTGCGGGGCAGTGGTCGATTTTGCCCAGTTTGACCATTACGGTTTGTCGTTCCGCATTTTCGATGCACTGCGTTTCGATAAAAAACTGATTACGACCAACCAAAGCATACGGGATACCGACCTTTATCATCCCGACAATGTGTTTTTATGGGATGGCGGCAGCTTGGACGAATTGCCTGATTTCTTGGCGCGCCCGTATCAGCCGGTCAGTCCGGATATCAAAGAAAAATATTCGTTTACCCAATGGCTTAACCGTATGCTCGGTATCGGCAATTAATTAAGGCGAACCTGTGCCTCAGCCGTTTTAAGAATTTCATCATTGCCTGATTGTATTTTCAGACGACCCTTTTTACCGTACGACGATTATGAAAAAGAAAACCGTTATCCTGGCTATGCCGGAGCTGTTTAAAATCCACGAGCTCATCATTGAGAATCTGGAAAAATGCGGCTTCGACGTACTGTCCCTGACTTACGAAGAAAAAGAATTCAAATATAAAAGCATCTTCCAACGTATGCAGAAAATCTGGTACCGCAACGTCCTCGGACGAATGGATTTCAAGAAACGGGTGATGTTCCGTTTGGTGGAAGAGCGGCTGGAAGCGTTGTTGGAACAATATCCCGAGCAGGCGGATTATTGTTTCATGATTTGGCTGGGCGCATATCCGAAAGAGTTTATTTCCAAGCTGCGCAACCACGCCAAACTGATGGTCTATTACAACTGGGAAGCACTGACTTTCTTGAAAGAAGATTTTGAAAATATCGAATTTTTCGACAAATTTTATTTCTTCGATCCGTTTGATCAAAACAAGCTGCCCGAATACGACCATGTATTGCATCCGACCACAAGTTTCTATTTCGACAGCTTTACGCCGTCTGAAAAAACCGAAAACAAAATCCTCTTTATCGGATCGTACGCAGAAGACCGCAACAGCGACATCCGCGCATTCTGTGACGCCGCACGCGCCATCGGTTTGGATATCGACTTCCGACTGGCGAGCAAGAAAATCGCCGAAGAGCAAGCCGTACTGGGCATCCCCGAAGTACAGTTCTTCTCGTTTGCCAACGCGTTGTCTTACCGCCAGAATTTAGAAGAAGCCGCCAAATCTTCCGTATTGGTTGACTTCCTCAACCGAAAGCATTACGGCTTGTCTTTGCGGATTTTTGAGGCCATCGGTTTGGATAAAAAACTGATTACCACCAATCCGACCATCGTGCATTACGATTTTTACCATCCCGACAATATGTTCTACTGGGACGGCAGCAATCTCGACGAACTCAAAGACTTCCTGACCCGACCGTTCGTCCCCATCGCGCCGGAATTGAAACGCAAATACAGCTTCAGCAACTGGATAAACTGCGCATTCGATATCGAGCCGAACATACCGATCGGGCTGCCGCATATCGACAGGGATGCCATTCAACAGATATAGCGGAGAAGCAAATTTGCGTGATAGGCGGTACAAATAAAAGGGAAAATATTCACTGAGTGCTTCGGCACTTTCAAAGTCTATTCACAATAAACGATGCAGCGCGGACGCCGGCTGTTCAAACACAGGCGGTTTGTCCGTTAAAAGACATCTTTCACATCGAGAATGTACGGTTTGCCGTACCTTCTCCCGCTTGCCGTTTCCCAAATCTGAAACCTATCCTGTTTTCAAAGGTCAGTTTGAACAGGGCAACAAGATATTTATTCATCTGTATAACAATAATAAGTTGATGATTTTAAAATCAATAGGAGGACACACACCATGTCTCGGAAACCTATTATCCTATTAGGCATGTACCAAGTTAACGACATTTATAAATTGCTGATCCAAAATTTAGAAAAACAAGGATTTCAAGTTGTCGATATCAGCTACAACCATATCGCGCCCCCCTTCAAATATTCGTCTTTAAAAATGAGGTTGGGGGCATTCTGGTGCAAAAAAGTCCTGAAGCAGAAAAAGAAAAAAGAAATTTTGAGGAAAAAAGCCCGGCTTCGGCATTTCACGAAAATTTATCAAGAAATGATGGAGAAAATAAAAACATACGAGTATTTCGATTACGCATTGTTTTTAAACGGACAAATCTATCCGAAGTATCTGCTGGAACAGGTCAAGCGAAAAACCGAAAAGCTGATGGTGGCCTACCAATGGGACGGGTTGGACAGATTTCCCAAAATATGGGAGAGCATCGATATTTTCGACAAAGTGTATGCCTTCGACCCTGAAGACAACCGGAAATATCGCGATAAAGTCATTCCCGCCGCCAATTTTTATTTTGAAGTAGACCAACCAACCGATACCGACAACCGCTACGATTTTTATTTTCTGGGATCGCATGTTCCCGATCTTGGCAGGGACAAAGCCATTTCGACTTTTTCCGAATATGCCGAAAAGAAAGGCTGGAAAATCGATTTCACGATATTCCATGTCAACGACGGCAGTTTGAACGAACATTCCGATGTTTATCCCGACAGTATCAAAGCGACGGCAGAGCCGCTCACGTTCGAGGACAACATCAAACGCGAAATGCAAAGCCGCGTCTTGCTGGATTTTAAAGCAGCGGTGCATACGGGTTTATCGTTTCGGACAATCGAGTCGGTCGGCTATCGGAAAAAGCTCATTACCACCAATGCCGAAGTTGCCAAATACGATTTTTATCATCCCGACAATATCTATATTTGGAACGGTAAAACCTTTGACGGTATGGAAACGTTTCTCGACAAACCTTATCGCGAGCTGCCGCCCGAAATCTACCAAAAATACAGCTTCGACAACTGGTTGAGATACATATTGGATCTGCCTCCGTATCAAGAAATCACGTTACCCGAGTAAGCCTCTTCGAGGTCGTCTGAAAGCCTTTGATGTTTTCAGACGACCTCAAAAATTAGATTCATCACACTATTTATGCTATAAGGTCGTCTGAAATCAACAGACTCCATTCCCAAAACAAGGAAGTAAACATGAGCACACAAGATTTAAGCGGCAAAGTCGCATTGGTAACAGGCGCATCGCGCGGTATCGGCGCGGCGATTGCCGACACGCTGGCGGCGGCAGGTGCCAAAGTCATCGGTACGGCAACCAGCGAAAGCGGCGCGGCAGCAATTAGCGAGCGTCTGGCGCAATGGGGCGGCGAAGGCCGTGCATTGAATTCCGCCGAACCCGAAACCATCGAAAACCTGATTGCCGACATCGAAAAAGCGTTCGGCAAGCTGGACATTCTGGTCAACAACGCCGGCATCACCCGCGACAACCTCCTGATGCGTATGAAAGAAGAAGAGTGGGACGACATCATGCAGGTCAACCTCAAATCCGTGTTCCGCGCCTCTAAAGCCGTATTGCGCGGCATGATGAAGCAACGCGCCGGCCGCATCATCAACATCACATCCGTCGTCGGCGTGATGGGCAATGCCGGTCAGACCAACTATGCCGCGGCAAAAGCAGGCTTGATCGGTTTCTCCAAATCCATGGCGCGCGAAGTCGGCAGCCGCGGCATTACCGTCAACTGCGTCGCCCCCGGCTTTATCGACACCGACATGACCCGTGCGCTGCCTGAAGAAACCCGCAAAACCTTCGAAGCGCAAACTTCGCTGGGCAGATTTGGCGAAGCGCAGGACATCGCCGATGCGGTATTGTTCCTTGCTTCCGACCAAGCGAAATACATCACCGGTCAAACGCTGCACGTCAACGGCGGTATGTTGATGCCTTGATTCGGCTCGGAAAATAAAGGAGGTCGTCTGAAAACGGATTTCAGACGACCTTTTTGTTTTGCCGCTTGGATGAAAAGGCTGGGATAAACAGTTTAACCTTTGTTCAATATCTGTTTGTTTTCGCCTTCGCGCCGCAGTTCTTTGGGGAGGACGAAGACGATGCTTTCTTCCGCGCCTTCGCCTTCGCGTATGGTTTCGTGTCCCCATTGCTGTATGGTTTGCAGGACTTCTTTGACCAAAACTTCGGGGGCGGATGCGCCGGCGGTGACGCCGACTTTGTGTTTGCCTTCGAACCATTCGCGTTGCAGGTAGCCGGCGTTGTCGACCATATAGGCATCGACGCCGCGTTGGGCGGCGACTTCGCGCAGGCGGTTGCTGTTGGAAGAGTTGGGCGAGCCGACGACGATGACGATGTCGCATTCTTCCGCCAATTCTTTGACGGCGGTTTGGCGGTTGGTCGTGGCGTAGCAGATGTCTTCTTTGTGGGGATTGCGGATGTTGGGGAAACGGGCGTTCAGCGCGGCGATGATGTCTTTGGTTTCATCGACGGACAGGGTGGTTTGGCTGACGTAGGCGAGTTTGTCAGGGTTTTTGACTTGCAGACCGGCGACGTCTTCAACGGTTTCGACCAGCAGCATCCTGCCGGGCGGAAGCTGTCCCATGGTGCCTTCGACTTCGACGTGGCCTTTATGTCCGATCATGATGATTTCGCAATCTTGCGCGTCGAGGCGGGCGACTTCTTTGTGGACTTTGGTCACGAGCGGGCAGGTGGCATCGAATACGCGGAACCCGAGTTCGGCGGCTTCCTGCTGTACGGCTTTGGAGACGCCGTGTGCCGAGTAAATCAGGATGGCGCCTTTGGGTACGTCGGCGAGGTCTTCGATGAATACTGCGCCTTTTTCGCGCAGGTTGTCGACGACGAATTTGTTGTGGACGACTTCGTGGCGGACGTAAACCGGCGCGCCGAATTCTTCCAGCGCGCGCTCGACGATGCTGATAGCGCGGTCAACGCCGGCGCAGAAGCCGCGCGGGTTGGCAAGGATGATGGTTTTTGGGGTCATGTGTATGGTCCGGATTTCAGACGACCTTATGGGTTGTCGGTTGTTGTTTCGTCGGTTGGTTTGGGTTGTTTTTTGTGGAACAGTCCGTCCAAAACCAATAAAACGGCACCGACGCAGATAAAGCTGTCGGCAACGTTAAACGCGGGATAACTCCAATCCTTCCAGTAAAACAGTAGGAAATCAACCACATGACCGTGAATCAAGCGGTCGATGGCATTGCCGAGCGCACCGCCGATAATCATGGCGGCGCCGATTTTGCCGGAAAGGCGGAACTCGTCGCGCAGGATGGCGCGGGCGAGATAGGCGCTGATGACGAGTGCCAGCCCTAAGAAAAAGAATTTCTGCCAGCCGCCTTGGTCGGCAAGGAAACTGAACGCCGCGCCGGGGTTGTAGGCAAGGGTCAGGTCGAATAAGGACGGGATGATGTTGAGTCGCTCGCCTTTGTGGAAGTGGGCGAGGATTTCCCATTTAGTCAGTTGGTCAAGCGCGATGCCCGTCAGCGCAATCAGCAGGTAGGCGGTTTTTTTGGAAAGGGAGGAAGACATTTGGTTGAAGCTGCCTGAATAAAAACAAAGCGGCTATTTTACCCGAAAGCGCAAAAGCCGTGTTTCAAAAGGTCGTCTGAAAACCTTTTATTACAGGCAAGGCGCAGGGTTTTGCAGGATTATCGCAAAACCGCGTAAACGCTGCGCGCAAAAACACTGTCATACGTAAAACAAGGTTTATTTGCTTGATAGGGTGTTGCCTTGCCGATAACATGGCGGCGTTTTTATATGCCTTCCCCGAAAGGATACAGTATGGCTAAAACAAAATCTTTATTGGCAACCGGCATTTTGGCGCTTTTCTCCGCCACCGCTTTCGCCGCCCCGCTTCCTGCCGAAATTTACCTTCCCGCAGGCGCGCATACAGTTAAAGCCGACCGTCAGGGCAACGGCGAATTCGAATACGAAGCCGAGCTGCCCGCACGCGGCAACCCGATTCCGTCTTTGGCGAAAAAAGTCATCGCCCACGCGCGCAGCAAAGGTTTTCAAGTGGTCGAATCTGAAATCAAACACGACGATGCCGATTTGAAATTCAAACGTGGCAGACAAGAATTGGACGTGTCCATCGAAAACAAAGGACACGGCCGCATCGAATACAAAGCTGATTTAGACTTGGACAAACGCTAAATCGAAAAATACCGGAAAGGTCGTCTGAAAAGAGGTTTCAGACGACCTTTTTGTTTGGTTGGACAAACAGAACCAAACGGTAGAGCAGGGCATTTACTGTGGTTTAGGTCAAAGCCGAATCATGCCGTATCGTTTTATTTGCCACCGCAATATTTTGTTTTACTGTAAAACACGGTAAAATCCGCGCTCAAAACAATATAAAGCAAAACCATGCCCGAAAGCACCAAAATGTCCGATATGGTTTCGCCTCAAATAAAAAACGCAGATTCATGCACCATTGCAACCCAAACGTCTTACGAAAACATGAAAACACTCTTACTCCTCTCCCTGCTCGCCGTGTCCGCAGCAGAAGCCGCCGACGTGCCGTCCGAGCCTCAAAACCAGCCTGCCCCCGAGTTGCAGGTCAAAACTGCAGAACCTGCCCCCGCCGAAGAAACAGCGGCCAAGCCTGCTGCCGAAACGTCGTCTGAAAAAGTCGTCAACGTCGATGCCAAAACCCTGCTCGACAATCCCCAATTGCTTTCCCGCGCCATGTATTCCGCCGTTGTTTCGCGTAACATCGCGGGCATCAAAGTCGTCCTGCCGATTTACGAACAATGGCCGGGACACGATAAAAACATGGCGCTCTACGCACGCGGATTGGTTGCTCAAGACGACGGCAAAATGAAAGAAGCCATCGGGTATTACCGTCAATTTATCGCCGAAAACCCCGATGCCCCCGTCGTCCGCTGGCAGCTTGCCACCGCTTTGTTTGAAGACAAGCAAAACGAAGCCGCCGCCGACCAGTTCGACAAACTCAAAACAGAAGCCAACCTGCCCGAGCCGCTCGTCAAAGGCATCGAATCCTACCGCAAAGCATTGCGCGAGCGCGATTCGTGGAAATTCAATGCCGGCTTGAGCGTTACCCGCGAACAAAACATCAACCAAGCCCCCAGCCGCCGCACATACGGCAACTGGACCTTCCCCGAGCCTATCGACGCCACCGCCATCAACTACCAACTCGGCGCAGAGAAAAAATGGTCGCTGCCCAAAGGCTGGTACGTTACGGCAGGCGCGGACAATTACGGCAAAATTTATCCCGAACAAACCAAGTATAACGACGTAACCACCCGCTTTTCAGTAGGCGCAGGCTACGCCGACCAACACAACGACATCGGCTTGACCCCGTTCCACGAACGCCGCTTCTACGGCAACGACCCGTATACCTACTCCAGCGGTGCGCGCCTGCACATCAACCGCTGGTGGCAGCCTAAGCTGCAAACCTTGAGCGCCGTTGAAATGGGTCGTCTGAAAAACACCCGCCGCGCCAAATCCGACAGCAACAACCGCCTGTTGAGCAATTCCGTCGTCTATTACCGAAACGCCCGCCAATACTGGGTCGGCGGTTTCGATATTTATCAGGAACGCAATAAAGAAGACAAATCGGACAACTTCGACCGTTACAGCCTCCGTACCGCATGGGGGCAGGAATGGGGCAAAGGACTGTCCACCATGTTGCGGCTGAGTGCGGCGCAACGCCGTTATCAAACGCCCAGCCTTTTGAGCGGTCAGGAAAACCGCCGCGATAAAGAAGCGGATATTTCGCTCGCCGTGTGGCACCGCGCTTTTCACTTCAAAGGCATCACCCCACGCCTGACCGTCGCCCACCACAAAACATGGAGCAACGACAAATACTACGAATACGGCAAAACCAGAATGTTTGTCGAATTCAGCAAAACGTTCTGACGGTTTGCTTTGGGCGATAAAAAAGGTCGTCTGAAAACCTAGAAACAAGGTTTTCAGACGACCTTTCGTTTAGCTGGACAGGAAATGCGGATTACAGGCTGTAATACATTTCAAATTCCAACGGGTGCGGCGCCATGCGGATGCGGCGTACGTCTTCTTCTTTGAAGGCGATGTAGCTGTCGATCCAGTCTTTGCTGAATACGCCGCCGCGCAGCAGGAATTCGTGGTCGGCTTTGAGGGCGGCGAGGGCTTCTTCCAAAGAGGCGCAGACGGTTGGGACGAGTGCGTCTTCTTCCGGCGGCAGGTCGTAGAGGTTTTTATCGGCAGGGTCGCCCGGATGGATTTTGTTTTGAATGCCGTCCAAACCTGCCATCAGTAGGGCGGCGAACGCCAAGTATGGGTTGGCGGTCGGGTCGGGGAAGCGCGCTTCGATGCGGCGTGCCTTGCTGCTGTTCACGGATGGGATGCGGATGGACGCGGAACGGTTTTTGGCAGAGTAGGCGAGCTTGGTCGGCGCTTCAAAGTGCGGCACGAGGCGTTTGTAGGAGTTGGTGGACGGATTGGTAATTGCGTTCAGGGCTTTGGCGTGTTTGATGATGCCGCCGATGTAGTAGAGCGCGGTGTCGCTCAAGCCGGCGTAGCCGTCGCCTGCGAACAGGTTTTGACCGTCTTTCCAGATGGATTGGTGGACGTGCATGCCGCTGCCGTTGTCGCCCATGATGGGTTTGGGCATGAAGGTGGCGGTTTTGCCGAAGTTGTGGGCGACGTTTTGGATGACGTATTTCATGTCTTGGGTTTGGTCGGCGCGTTTGACCAAGGTCGCGAAACGTGTGCCGATTTCCATTTGGCTGCCGGTGCCGACTTCGGCGTGGTGGACTTCGACTTCGATGCCGAGTTCTTCCAAAATGTTCACCATGGCAGAACGCAGGTCTTGTCCGGCGTCAATCGGGGCGACGGGGGCGTAGCCGCCTTTGACGGCGGGGCGGTGGCCGGTGTTTTGACCGTCCATGTGTAACCCGCTTGCCCATGCGCCGCTTTCGGACGTGATTTCGTAACGGGTTTTGTGCATATCGGTTTCAAACTCTACGCCGTCGAAGACGAAGAATTCGGGTTCGGGGCCGAAGTAGGCGGTGTCGCCGATGCCGGAGGATTTGAGGTAGGCTTCGGCGCGGCGGGCGATGGAACGCGGGTCGCGGTCGTAGCCTTGACCGTCGGCGGGGTCGATGACGTCGCAGGTGAGGACAACGGTGGTGTCGTCGTAGAAGGGGTCGATGAAGGCAGTCGCAGGGTCGGGACGCAACTGCATGTCGGATGCCTGAATGCCTTTCCAGCCGCCGATGGACGAGCCGTCAAACGCCTGACCGTTTTCAAACCACTCTTCAGGGTCGTCGAGGACGATGCGGGCGGGGACGGTGAAGTGGTGCTGCTTGCCTTTGGTATCGGTGAAGCGCAAATCTACGAAGCGGGCTTCGCTTTCTTCAATCAGTTTTACTGCGTCTTTGATAGACATTTTCGGCTCCTAAATGGGAAGTAACGGATACGGAATCTCGCGGAAAATCTGCTGCATTTTATCACGCCGAAGGTCGTCTGAAACCGCAAATCCGTTAAATTTCTGACTTGCGGAATATAGTTTCAGACGACCTGATTGTCAACAATCCGATGCGTATTTTGATTTATTGGAAAACAGCGGTATGAGGTGGCAAAGGCGGTTATAATGGGCGGTCTTTGCATTTGTCCTGCCGGATAGGATTTTTATGAACACTGTTCCCCGTTATGCCGTTTTTGGCAACCCCGTCGCACACAGCAAATCGCCGCAAATCCATCGGCAGTTTGCCTTGCAGGAAGGCGTTGAAATCGAATATGAACGCATTTGCGCCGACATCGGCGGTTTCGCGCAGGCGGTCGAAGCGTTTTTTGCCGACGGCGGGCGCGGGGCGAATGTTACCGTACCGTTCAAGCAGGAAGCGTTTGCCTTGTCGGACGAACATTCCGAACGCGCGTTGGCGGCGGGTGCGGTCAATACGCTGATTTTGCTGGAAAACGGTAAAATACGCGGCGACAATACCGACGGGCTCGGACTAACGGACGATATTTCAAAGAGGCTGGGCGTGGAAATGTCGGGTAAAACCGTCTTGCTGCTCGGCGCGGGCGGCGCGGTACGCGGCGTGATTCCCGTCTTGAAAGAATACCGCCCTGCGCGCATCGTCATCGCCAACCGAACCCACGCCAAAGCGGCGGAAATGGCGGCGCATTTCGATATTGATGCTATACCTTTGGATGAACTGGAAGGCGGCTTCGACATCATCATCAACGGCACATCCGGCGGCTTAAGCGGACAGCTTCCCGCCGTATCGCCCAAAGTCTTTGAACATTGCACTTTGGCTTACGATATGGTTTACGGCGGGGCGGCAGAGCCGTTTTTAGCGTTCTCCCGCCAATCAGGCGCAAAACAAACCGCCGACGGATTGGGCATGCTGGTCGGGCAGGCGGCAGCTTCCTATCGGCTTTGGCGCGGCTTCGCGCCCGATGTCCTGCCCGTCGTCCAATATATGAGAGAGTTATAAAATGTTCCGCATCATCAAATGGCTGATTGCCCTGCCTTTGGGCGCATTTATCTTTTTCAACGCTTATGTGTACGGCAACATCATCACTTACCGCGCCGTCGCGCCGAACAAAACCGCCTTCATGGCGATGCGGATGCGGCAGTTTCAAAGCGAAGGCAAAGATGTCGCGCTCGATTACCGCTGGGTGCCTTACGACCGCATTTCGGTCAACCTGAAAAAAGCCCTGATTGCCTCCGAAGATGCCAAATTCGCCGAACACGGCGGCTTCGACTGGGGCGGCATCCAATACGCCATCAAGCGCAACAAACAAAGCGGCGAGGTCAAAGCAGGCGGCTCGACCATCAGCCAACAGCTTGCCAAAAACCTGTTTCTGAACGAAAGCCGCAGCTATATCCGCAAAGGCGAAGAAGCCGCGATTACCGCGATGATGGAAGCCGTTACCGACAAAGACCGCATTTTCGAGCTGTATCTGAACGCCATCGAATGGCACTACGGCGTATTCGGCGCAGAAGCTGCGTCCCAGTATTTCTATAAAAGACCCGCCGCCAACCTGACCAAACAGCAGGCCGCCAAACTCGCCGCCCGCGTCCCCGCGCCGCTGTTTTACGCCGACAACCCGAAAAGCAAACGCCTGCGCAACAAAACCAACATCATCCTGCGCCGCATGGGTTCGGCGGAGCTGCCCGAAAGCGATATGGATTGAGGTCGTCTGAAAATCAGGTGAAGGGGTTTCAGACGACCTGTCGGGTGGTTTGAATCAGGAGCGATGGTAGGTCGAGTCATATATAGTGGATTTAATTTAAATCAGGACAAGGCGACGAAGCCGCAGACAGTACAGATAGTACGGAACCGATTCACTTGGTGCTTCAGCACCTTAGAGAATCGTTCTCTTTGAGCTAAGGCGAGGTAACGCCGTCCTAGTTTAAAGTTAATCCACTATACAAAACAAAGGAATGGAAATGAAACCAATAAAACCCTTATTTTTGTCTTTATTGCTTCTGACTGCCTGCGGAACGCATACGCCGCCTGCCGCGAAATCCGAAGTCTCTCTGCAAAAACAGGAAGAGCAGCTTTTCGGGGCATGGGACTGCGAATTGAAAGCGCAACGCGATATCCATTCGTTTGCTCCGAAATTTATTGAGTTTCAGCAAAAGGACAAACTGCCGGCGCATTTGTGGGCAGGGTATATCGAGATTGAATGGAAAGAAGAAAACCTGAACGAAGCCGCTCCCTTGCGTTATCGGGAATGGTACAACGGCTTCTGGCGCATCAAAGACGACAGGCATATCGTCATGACTTTTGAAAGCGCAGGCTCGGAACGTTTGTTTGACGTCAAAGACTTAAAAACCACCAAAGGCCGCGAAGCAGACCGTTCTTATATGAAATTCAGTGAACAAATGGCTGCGAAGAAAAGTTTTAAATCCACCGATTACCAAATTCTCGATATCAACCAAACTTCCATGAGCATCACCGACGGCGAATCTTTAATTGCCTGCCGCAAGATAGAGAAGGTTGAAAGCGAATAAGCAGGTATCCGATTTTGAGGTCGTCTGAAAACCATGTGACGGGTTTTCAGACGACCTTTGCGCAACTGTAACCTTGTTTGCCGTATCACATATATCGCCTATCTTCCCAGTTTCGATACGTTCTTCCGTCATTCCCGCCCCCGCCTACGCGAGGACAGGCTACGGCGGGAATCCATTGTAAAACTTGAGAAATCTTGGTTTAAAAAAAGGTTTCTGAATTTCAAAAATGGATTCCCGCCTGCGCGGGAATGACGACAAGCGGTAAGTTGCGTGTCGAAAATAAAGTAATTTCGCTAAAGTACATAAGGACGTTGGCAACGCTGTATCATTGCAATTTTGATCCACTCCAGAAAACGCCCGTTTCGTCATCTTTACCCCGCCTGTGCGGGAATGACGAAACGGGCGTTTTTGAATGGATTTCTTTCTGCGCCGCTGTCTTCGGCAAAATTTACGCCACGAAATCCAAACCTATGTCCAACGAGCGGCTGCTGTGGGTCAGATAGCCGAGGGCGATGCCGTCCACACCGGTTTGCGCCACGCGCTTCAGGCGGTCGAAGCCGATGCCGCCCGATGCTTCGCAATAGACGGTGTGGGGGTGGGCGGTTTGCGTGTGGCAGCGGTTTGCGGCTTTTTTCAGGGTTTCGTCGTCCATGTTGTCCAGCAAAATCCGTTCCGCGCCCGCTGCGATGGCTTCGTCCAGTTGTGCCAGCGTGTCCACTTCGATTTCCACGTAGGTCAACGGTCCGACTGCCTGTTTTGCCTGCTGCACGGCTTGGGCGATGCTGCTGCAATAGGCGAGGTGGTTGTCTTTGATGAGCACGGCGTCGTCCAAACCCATGCGGTGGTTCACGCCACCGCCCGCCCTGACGGCGTATTTTTGCAGGACGCGCAGCAGGGGGATGGTTTTGCGGCTGCACACGATGTCTGTACCGTATTCGGCGACTTCGGCGACGGCACGCGCAGTGGCGGTGGCGATGCCGCTCAAGTGCGTGAGGTAGTTGAGCGCGGTGCGTTCGGCGGCGAGCAGGGAGCGGGCGTTGCCTTCGACGGCGGCAAGCGTCTGACCTGCGCGGACGGTTTGCCCGTCGTGGATTTCGGCTTGGAAGCGGACGGACGGATCCATCGTCTGAAAGGCGAGGCGCGCCAAGTCCATGCCGGCGATGACGCCGTCTTCGCGGCTGACAAGGAAGAGTTTGGCGGTTTTGTCGGGCGCGATGACGGCGGCGGACGTAATGTCGCCGCGCCTGCCCAAATCTTCGCTCAAGGCTTGTTCCACCATGGGGCGCAACAGGGTGTCGGGCAGGGGGAAGAGGGTGTTTTCAGACGACATGGGGTTTCCTTTGTTGAAAAATATTGATGTTGCACCGATGGGGCAAAACTTCATTTTATAGTGGATTAACTTTAAACCAGTACGGCGTTGCCTTGCCTTAGCTCAAAGAGAACGATTCTCTAAGGTGCTGAAGCACCAAGTGAATCGGTTCCGTACTATCTGTACTGTCTGCGGCTTCGTCGCCTTGTCCTGATTTTTGTTAATCCACTATAGGTCGTCTGAAAACGGGCTAACGGCTGCCCAGCGGCAGTCCGATGTCCGAAATCAGCCTGTCGGGCAGGACGTCGTCGCGGAAGCGGTAAAGCTGCGCGGGACGGCCTTTGCTGCCCGATACGCCGGTATCCGACGGCTCGATGAGGTTTTGCTGCTGAATCTGGCGGCGGAAGTTTTGCTTGTGCAGCAATCTGCCGCTGATGGCTTCGACGCTGTTTTGCAGTTGCAGCAGCGTGAATTCGGGCGGCATCAGTTCGAAAATCACGGGGCGGTATTTGATTTTGGCACGCAGGCGGGACAGGGCGGTCGCCAACACGCGGCGGTGGTCGTGGCGCATGGGCTGCCCCGTGAGCGCGAAGTCGAAGTTTGCCTGCGGCTCGGCGGCCTCCGCTATCAGGCCGCTTTCATACAGCATTTCATAGCGTTGCAAAACGTATTCTTCCGACCAGTTTTCCGGCTCGACTCCCCAACACAAATGAATGCGCTTGAGCCGCTTTTGGCGCACTTCCTCCGTGTCCGCCGAGTTTGCCCAAATGCGCAGGCGGCTGACGACGGCGTCGCGCTGCCCGCCATCGGTGCGCAAGTCTTCCCACGGGAAATAGCCGTAGCAGTCCTGCCATTTCGCGTCGGGATGCAGGATGCTGTCGGCTGCCTCGCGCACCAGTCCCAGATAGCTGACGTACAAGACGGGCATGCCGTGTTCGTTGCGGCGGTGGGTATCGACAAAGGTGTAAAGCTGTTCCACATAGCCCATAGGCTGCGAAGTCTGCTTGGCGACCCACAGCTTCACGCCCGCCTGCAAGGAATTGCGCAGGGGGGAGAGCGGGCCGTTGGGCAGGAGCGTGCCTTGGGCGACGGTCAACACCCGCAGGCCGCCGTCGGTAACGGCAATCAATACGGGAACCAGCTCGACGATGCTTTGCGGCGGGGCTTCGGCTTCGGGGTAGGCGTCCATGTTCGGCTTTCTGCGGGTGGGAAAGGCTTTATTGTAAACCAAAGCGGTTTGTCGGAACGAAGCGGGTCGGTTTTGCGGTATCTCAAACCTGTTTTCAGACGACCTTGCATATTATACTCAAGTTGAGCATAATATAAAAACAGTTTGAAAAACAGACGGCAAACCTTCATGCCGCCTCAAAAACCAGCTACAAGGAAACATCATGCAAACCGCCGCCCGCCGCTCGTTCGACTACGATATGCCCCTCATTCAAACGCCGACTTCCGCCTGCCAAATCCGTCAGGCGTGGGCGAAGGTTGCCGACACGCCCGACCGCGAGACGGCAGGTCGTCTGAAAGACGAAATCAAGGCTTTGCTGAAGGAGAAAAACGCGGTCTTGGTGGCGCATTATTACGTCGATCCGCTGATTCAAGATTTGGCTTTGGAAACGGGCGGATGCGTGGGCGATTCGCTGGAGATGGCGCGCTTCGGCGCGGAACACGAAGCCGGTACGCTGGTGGTGGCGGGTGTGCGCTTCATGGGCGAGAGCGCGAAAATCCTCTGCCCTGAAAAAACGGTGCTGATGCCTGATTTGGAAGCGGAATGTTCTTTGGATTTGGGTTGCCCGGAAGAGGCGTTTTCAGCGTTTTGCGACCAACACCCCGACCGCACGGTGGTGGTGTACGCCAACACTTCCGCCGCCGTGAAAGCGCGTGCCGACTGGGTGGTAACGTCTTCGGTGGCGTTGGAAATCGTGTCGTATCTGAAATCGCGCGGCGAGAAGCTGATTTGGGGGCCCGACCGCCACCTCGGCGACTACATCCGCCGCGAAACGGGCGCGGATATGCTGTTGTGGCAGGGTTCGTGCATCGTCCACAACGAATTTAAAGGGCAGGAGCTGGCGGCGTTGAAGGCGGAACACCCCGACGCAGTGGTGCTGGTTCATCCTGAATCGCCGCAAAGCGTTATTGAATTGGGCGACGTGGTCGGTTCGACCAGCAAACTGCTCAAAGCCGCCGTATCGCGTCCCGAAAAAAAATTCATCGTGGCGACCGATTTGGGCATCCTGCACGAAATGCAAAAGCAGGCGCCCGACAAAGAATTTATCGCCGCCCCGACGGCGGGCAACGGCGGAAGCTGCAAAAGCTGCGCGTTCTGCCCGTGGATGGCGATGAATTCGCTGGGCGGCATCAAATACGCCCTGACAAGCGGACACAACGAAATCCTGTTGGACAGAAAGCTGGGCGAAGCCGCCAAACTGCCTTTGCAGCGTATGCTCGACTTCGCGGCAGGACTGAAGAAAAAAGATGTGTTCAACGGAATGGGCCCCGCCTGATTTGCCGCCCATATTGCCGTTTCAGACGACCTCTCAAACAAGGAAACACCATGCAAACCGATTGCGACGTATTGATTGCCGGAAACGGGCTGGCGGCACTGACGCTCGCCCTGTCGCTGCCTGAGTCGTTCCGCATCGTCATTTTGTGCAAAAACCGGCTGGACGACACCGCCAGCCGTCATGCGCAAGGCGGGATTGCGGCGGCGTGGTCGGGAGAGGACGACATCGAAAAACACGTTGCCGATACCTTGGAAGCGGGCGCGGGCTTGTGCGACGAAGCCGCCGTCCGCACCATCCTGTCGCAGGGCAAACCGGCAATCGAATGGCTGCTGGCGCAGGGCGTGGCGTTCGACCAAAATAATAACGACCTGCACTTGACGCGCGAAGGCGGGCATACCTGCCGCCGAATCGCCCACGTCGCCGACTACACAGGCGAGGCCGTCATGCAGAGCCTGATTGCCCAAATACGCCGCCGCCCGAACATCCGCGTTTGCGAGCGGCAGATGGCGTTGGACATTCAAACCGAATCAGGTGCAGCTTGCGGACTGACCGTCCTCGACTGCCGAACGCAAGAAACCTACCGCATCCGCGCCCGCCATACCGTACTCGCAGGCGGCGGCTTGGGACAGATTTACGCCGCCACCACCACGCCGCCCGAATGCACGGGCGACGCCATCGCCATGGCGATACGCGCAGGCTGCGCAGTCGAAAACCTCGAATTTATCCAATTCCACCCCACAGGCTTGGCAAGGTCGTCTGAAAACGGCCGCACCTTCCTGATTTCCGAAGCCGTGCGCGGCGAAGGCGGCATCCTGACCAACCAAGCGGGCAAACGGTTCATGCCGCATTATGACTGCCGCGCCGAACTCGCACCGCGCGACATCGTTGCCCGCGCCATCGCCGCCGAAATCGCCAAGCAAACGCAAGACTTCGTCTCGCTCGACATCAGCCATCAACCCGCAGAGTTCGTCCGCCGGCATTTTCCGTCCATCCATCGGCACTGTTTATCCCAATGCGGCTTGGACATCACGCGCCAAGCCATCCCCGTCCGTCCCGTGCAACACTACACCTGCGGCGGCATCCAAACCGACCCCTGCGGCAGAACCTCCCTGCCGCAGCTCTACGCCTTAGGCGAAACCGCCTGCACAGGGCTGCACGGAGCCAACCGCCTCGCCAGCAACTCCCTGCTCGAATGCGTCGTTACCGCCAGACTTGCCGCCCAAACCATCGCGGACGGACAAGCGTTCCAAACCGTACCGTCCAAAAGGTCGTCTGAAAACCCCACCACCGAAGCAGGCATCTTTTCAGACGACCTCCAAAACACATTCAGCCGCCCCGTCCTGCAAACCTTCAACCAACACCATCTCGGCATCCTCCGCAACGATACCGGCCTGCGCCGCGCCATCGCCCAACTGCGGCTTTGGAAGCAAAACCACGCCGAGCCGCACACCGCATCCGAATACGAAAACCGCAACCTGCTCGAATGCAGCCTCGCCGTCGCCCAAGCCGCATACGCAAGGCGGCAAAACATCGGCGCGCATTTCAATACCGACTTGGCAGGGAGTGTCGATTGGAAAAAGCAGGCGGCAGGCTGAAGGGTAGGGCTGCGCGGGGGGATATTCCTGTGAAAAATGAAGAAAGGTCGTCTGAAACCATTATTTCAGACGACCTTCTTCCAAATCCAAACAAATCAATCCACTCCTTCTATTTCCCCTCTAAATATCATCCGTGCAAGCAACAATCGGTGCAATCGGTTAAAATGGGTCGTCTGAAATTTGTTTGACCGAATTGAGAAAACCATGTCCCAACAATACGTCTATTCCATGCTGCGCGTGAGCAAGGTTGTGCCGCCGCAGAAAACCATCATTAAAGATATTTCCCTTTCCTTCTTCCCCGGCGCGAAAATCGGTTTGCTCGGTTTGAACGGCGCGGGCAAGTCCACCGTGCTGCGGATTATGGCGGGTGTGGATAAGGAATTTGAGGGCGAAGCCGTGCCGATGGGTGGCATCAAAATCGGCTATCTGCCGCAAGAGCCGGAGCTTGATCCTGAAAAAACCGTGCGTGAGGAAGTGGAAAGCGGTTTGGGCGAAGTAGCCGCCGCGCAGAAACGTTTGGAAGAAGTGTATGCCGAGTACGCCAATCCCGATGCGGATTTTGACGCGCTGGCGGAAGAGCAGGGCCGCTTGGAAGCGATTATTGCAGCGGGTTCGTCCACGGGCGGTGGTGCGGAACACGAATTGGAAATCGCCGCCGATGCGCTGCGCCTGCCGGAATGGGATGCCAAAATCGGCAATCTGTCCGGCGGTGAAAAACGGCGCGTCGCTTTGTGCAAACTCTTGTTGAGCAAGCCCGACATGTTGCTGCTGGACGAGCCGACCAACCACTTGGATGCGGAATCGGTCGAATGGCTGGAGCAATTCTTGGTACGCTTCCCCGGCACAGTCGTTGCCGTAACACACGACCGCTACTTCCTCGACAACGCCGCCGAATGGATTTTGGAACTCGACCGCGGCCACGGTATTCCGTGGAAAGGCAATTACTCGTCTTGGCTGGAGCAGAAAGAAAAACGCTTGGAAAACGAGGCAAAATCCGAAGCCGCGCGCGTGAAGGCGATGAAGCAGGAATTGGAATGGGTGCGCCAAAATGCCAAAGGCCGCCAAGCCAAGTCTAAAGCGCGTTTGGCGCGTTTTGAGGAAATGAGCAACTACGAATACCAAAAACGCAACGAAACTCAGGAAATCTTTATCCCTGTTGCCGAGCGTTTGGGTAACGAAGTGATTGAATTTGTGAATGTTTCCAAATCGTTCGGCGACAAAGTGTTGATTGACGATTTGAGCTTCAAAGTGCCTGCGGGCGCGATTGTCGGCATCATCGGTCCGAACGGCGCGGGTAAATCGACGCTGTTCAAAATGATTGCGGGCAAAGAGCAGCCCGATTCCGGCGAAGTGAAAATCGGGCAAACCGTGAAAATGAGCCTGATTGACCAAAGCCGCGAAGGTTTGCAAAACGACAAAACCGTGTTCGACAACATCGCCGAAGGCCGCGATATTTTGCAGGTCGGGCAGTTTGAAATCCCCGCCCGCCAATATTTGGGTCGTTTCAATTTCAAAGGCAGCGACCAAAGCAAAATCGCGGGGCAGCTTTCCGGCGGCGAACGCGGACGTTTGCACTTGGCAAAAACCTTGTTGAGCGGCGGCAATGTGTTGCTGCTGGACGAACCGTCCAACGACCTAGACGTGGAAACCCTGCGCGCGCTGGAAGACGCATTGTTGGAATTTGCCGGCAGCGTGATGGTGATTTCGCACGACCGCTGGTTCCTCGACCGCATCGCCACGCATATCTTGGCTTGCGAAGGCGATTCGAAATGGGTGTTCTT
>CAUSDA010000002.1:0-73442 GCA_963529965.1 uncultured Neisseria sp. | reverse complement strand
CAGCACCTTAGAGAATCGTTCTCTTTGAGCTAAGGCGAGGCAACGCCGTACTGGCTTAAAGTTAATCCACTATAAAAAGGCAAACCCGATTAGGTTTGCCTTTTTTATTACAAGACTTAATGAACGTCTTTCCAATATTCTTTTTTCAGGAAGTATGCCAGAGGCAGCATTACTGCAAGCAAGAACATCAACACGATATAGCCTGTACGTTTGCGCTGGAGTTGCGCCGGTTCACCCATGTAAACCAAATAGTTCACCAAATCGCGTACATAAGCATCGTACTCTGTTTGGACGACTTTGCCGTTTGGCAAACGACGGCTGTGCGCGCCGGTAGATTCCCAATAGAGCTTGGGTTTCAATTCGCCATGTTCGTCTTTCACCATGACCGGCTGACCTTTGGCATCCAACTCAACCGCTTGAACGCCTTGTTGCTCCCACAAGGGGTGAGGCATGCCGACTTTGTCGAATACGACGTTGTTCCAACCGTTCGGACGGGTCGGATCTTTATAGAAGCCGCGCATATAGGCATACAGATAATCTGCGCCTTTAGAACGGGCAATCAGCGTCAGATCCGGAGGAGCCGCACCAAACCATTTGGCAGCATCTTTAGGATTCATCGCCGCCAACATGACATCACCGACGTTGTCTGTCGTAAACATCAGGTTTTTCTTGATTTCTTCATCAGTCAAACCGATGTCTTTCAGACGGTTGAAGCGCATACCGCTTGCCGAGTGGCAGGATAAGCAGTAGTTGGTGAAAATTTGAGCACCGCGCTGCAAGCTGACTTGGTCGCGCAGGTCAATCTCGACTTTTTCATAGTGTCCGCCACCGCTGGCGACGGCGGCACTCATAGGCACTGCCAATAACAAGGCAGCAAACCAGTTTTTCAGGGTATGTTTCATTTTCGCTGCCCTCATCAGATATTGGTTGCAAACAGGTAAGCACCCACTGCGGTAATACCGACATAAACAAAGAACATGATTTTTTGTTTAGTGGTGCTCATGGTTACGCGTTCCGGAACCGGTTTGTTTGTATCCAGTTTGGTATAGAACGGCATACCCAGGAAGAATGCAAAATAGACGACGGACAGAATGCGCGCAACCAAAGTACGGGTATCGGTTGCTACCATCGCACCCAAAATACCCAAACCGATAAAGGCAATGATGAACAGAACCAACGCAGTTTTGAAGATTGGGCCGCGATAGCGGACGGATTTCACTTCACCTTTATCCAACCAAGGCAACAGGGCAATCAGGACAACTGCCGCGCCCATACCGATTACACCCCAAACCTGAGTACCGAGGAATGAAGGAATCGCACGCAAAATGGCGTAGAACGGGGTGAAATACCATACCGGTGCAATGTGCGGCGGTGTTTTCAGCGCGTTTGCCGCATCAAAGTTCGGGGCTTCAAGGAAGTAGCCGCCGCCTTCGGGGGCGAAGAACAATACGGAGCAGAAAACAATCAGGAATACGACAACGCCCAAGATGTCTTTGACGGTGTAGTACGGATGGAAAGGAATGCCGTCGAGCGGAACGCCGTTTTCATCTTTGAGTTTCTTGATTTCCACGCCGTCAGGGTTGTTCGAACCCACTTCGTGCAAGGCGATGATGTGTGCCACGACCAAACCGAGCAACACCAGCGGTACGGCAATAACGTGCAGTGCGAAGAAGCGGTTCAGGGTAACGTCGGAAACGTTGAAGTCGCCGCGAATCCAAGTGGATAAATCAGGACCGATAACAGGGATGGCGGAGAACAGGTTAATAATCACCTGTGCGCCCCAGAAGGACATTTGACCCCAAGGCAACAGGTAGCCCATAAAGGCTTCGGCCATCAATGCCAAGAAAATCAGGGAACCGAAAATCCACACCAATTCGCGCGGTTTTTTGTACGAGCCGTAAATCAGGCCGCGGAACATGTGCAGGTATACGACGATGAAGAAGAAAGATGCGCCTGTGGAGTGCATATAGCGGATAATCCAGCCGCCGGACACGTCGCGCATGATGTACTCTACTGCGGTAAAGGCAGCAGGCAGGTGATAGGCATTCAGGTTGCCGTCCGGTTTGTAGTTCATGGTCAGGAAGATACCGCTGACGATTTGAATCACGAGGACGAGCAGAGCCAAAGAGCCGAAGTAGTACCAGAAGTTGAAGTTCTTCGGCGCGTAGTATTGAGCCAAATGCTCATTCCACATTTTAGACAGAGGGAAACGAGCGTCCGTCCAGTCTAACAATGCTTTTGCTTTGCTATTGGTTTGGTTTGCCATAATTATCGTTCCTTATTTTTAGTCTTCGCCTACCAAGACTGTCGTATCGCTCAGATATTTGTAGGGCGGAACAACCAGGTTGGTCGGTGCAGGAACACCTTTATATACGCGGCCTGCCATGTCGAATTTCGAACCGTGGCAAGGGCAGAAGAAACCGCCTTTCCAGTCTGCACCCAAATCCGCAGGGGCAACGTCGGGACGGTAGGTCGGCGAGCAGCCCAAGTGGGTACAGATACCGATGGCTACAAGGATGTTCGGCTTAATCGAACGGGTCTCGTTTTTAGCATATTCGGGCTGTTGATCCGCATCGGAATTAGGGTCGGCAACCGCGCCGTTCAAACTTTTCAGGTCTTTGAGCTGCTGATCGGTACGGTTAACCACCCAAATCGGTTTACCTTGCCATTCGGCAGTCAACATTTGTCCGGATTCGATTTTGCTGACATCGATTTCGACGGCAGCACCTGCGGCCTTGGCTTTTTCCGACGGGAAAAAGCTTGCCACGAAAGGCGTAGCTACGCCCAAAGCCGCCACACCGCCCGCGCCGCACGTAGCCAGCGTCAGAAAGCGGCGGCGACCGCTATTGATTTCTTGATTATCCATTATTCAGTCGTCCTAAAATTTTGGGAATACCGAGCCATTAAACGATGTAATTCTACCTAGTTTACCGTGATACTCAAAGCATTATTTAAATTAAGGTAAATTTTCATGACGATTATCAAGGCTTAAGCGGGATTATCTTCGTCGAAATGACAGACTTCCAACTCAAAATGCTGTGCCACGGCCTCACCCAGGGCGCGGATGCCGTAACGCTCCGTCGCATGGTGTCCCGCGCTGACAAACGCAACGCCTGTTTCATTGGCAAGGTGAAACTGGGCTTCCGAGATTTCTCCGGTCAGATAAGCATCGACACCTTCGTCTATGGTCGTCTGAAAAAATCCCTGCGCACCGCCGGTACACCATGCGATGCGTTTGATTTCGCGCGACATATCGCCGACGGCTACGGGCTGCCGCCCCAACGTTGCAGCAATGTGTTGCAACCATTCAGCCAAAGTCTGCGGCGTTTTCAGACGACCTATATTCAACAGGTTCTGTTCGCCGAACCGCCTTTCGACTTCCCAACCCAACTTATCGGCAAGCTGCGCGTTGTTGCCCAACACAGGGTGCGCATCCAGCGGCAGGTGGTAGCCTGCCATATTGATTTGGTGTTGCAATAATGTTTCGATGCGCACTTTTTTCCAGCCCGTAATCGTTACCGGCTCGCTTTTCCAAAACATCCCGTGGTGCACCAAAAGCATATCCGCGCCCTGCTCCGCAGCAAAATCGACCGCCGCCTTGCTTGCCGTTACCGATGTCGCTATTTTGCCGACTTCTGCCCTACCCTCGACCTGCAAACCGTTGGGCGCATAGTCTTTGAACATGCCGACCTGCAACACTTCGTCGCACCACGCCAAAATATCATTGCGTTTCGCCATATTATTCCTTTCAACACATAGCGGATTGAATTTCACAGAACAAAGCGAAGCAACGCCATCCCTATCCCTGTTTCAAATCAATTCACCATATTCATACAAAATCGGACCCACATTCTAACCGCAAACCCTGACGCGTCCCAATCCCCATGCCGTTCAACACGCGCCCGCATTTACACCCCGGCATGAAATATTTTAATATTGCCCGTTTCAAAAGGTCGTCTGAAAGCATAAAAACCAATGGATTCCATCATCGAACTGCGCCATCTCAAAACCCTGCTGGCACTCGAAGAAACCGGCAGCGTATCCCTTGCCGCCAAGCGCGTCTTCCTGACCCAATCCGCCCTTTCGCACCAAATCCGCGCGCTTGAAAACTATTACGACACCCCCCTGTTTGAGCGCAAATCCACGCCCTTGCGTTTTACACCCGCCGGCGAACGCCTGTTGCGGCTCGCACGCGAACTCCTCCCGCAAGTTTCCGCTGCCGAGCGCGACCTCGCCCGCATCATCGAAGGCGAAGCAGGCGAATTGCGGCTGGCAGTCGAATGCCACACCTGTTTCGACTGGCTCATGCCCGCGATGGGCGAATTTCGCCCCATGTGGCCGCAAGTCGAATTGGACATCGTTTCCGGCTTTCAAGCAGACCCTGTCGGACTCCTGCTGCAACACCGCGCCGATCTCGCCATCGTATCCGAAGCCGAAAAACAAAACGGCATCAGCTTCCGCCCCCTGTTCGCCTACGAAATGGTCGGCATCTGCGCCCAAGACCACCCGCTTGCCGCCAAAACCGTTTGGGAAGCAGAAGACTTCATCGGCGAAACCCTCATCACCTATCCCGTTCCTGACGAAATGCTCGACCTGCCCAAAAAAATCTTGTTACCCAAAGGCATCAACCCGCCGCGCCGCCGCAGCGAACTGACCATCGCCATCATCCAACTCGTCGCCAGCAAACGCGGCATCGCCGCCCTGCCCTACTGGACCGTGATGCCCTATCTCGAAAAAGGCTACGTCGTCCACCGCCAAATCACTGCCAACGGTCTGCAAAGCGAACTCTACGCCGCCACGCGCACCGAAGACGCAGACAAAAGCTATCTCGACAACTTCTGCCAAATTGTCCGCGAACGCAGCTTCGCCGACCTCCCCGGCTTGAGCGAACTGAAAATGCACGGACAAGATTAATGTTTTCTTGAAACATGGTGTTATAGTGGATTAAATTTAAATCAGGACAAGGCGACGAAGCCGCAGACAGTACAGATAGTACGGAACCGATTCACTTGGTGCTTCAGCACCTTAGAGAATCGTTCTCTTTGAGCTAAGACGAAGCAACGCCGTACTGGTTTAAAGTTAATCCACTATACAGTATCAAATCAATCCAACTTCAATATCAAAAGGTCGTCTGAAAACCCAAATCTCAGGTTTTCAGACGACCTTTTTACTTCCTATCCCGATTTAGCCTTCTTCAGGCAGCTTGGTGATTTTTACCCGCTCGATGCGTTGACCGTCTTTTTCAACGACTTGGAAACGCCAGCCGTGGAAATCGGCAAAATCGTCGACATCGGGAATGCTTTGAAGCTCTTCCATAATCAGTCCGGCAACAGTGTGGAAGTCGGCATCTTCTTCTTGCGGCGGGAGGTTGAGTTGTGGCGCGAGTTCGACGTATTCGAGCGAACCGTCCACAGTCAGGCTTTCATCAGCGTTTTCTTGAACGGCGGGTTCTTCTTGGCGTTCAAACTCTTCGGGGAATTCACCGGCGATGGTTTCCAGCAGGTCTTTCATGGTAACCATGCCCAAAACTGCGCCGAATTCATCAACCACCAAAGCATAATCCGCGCTGCTTTGGCGGAACAGTTCAATCGCACCCAATGCAGTCGTACTGTCCGGCAGGACAAGCGGCTGGCGCAGGACGGCTTGGATATTGAGTTCGCCGGTTTCGAGCAGTTGGGCGAGCAGGTCTTTTTTGTTGATGTAACCCAACGGTTCGTCCACACCGGCTTTACCGACGACGAGCAGGCGGCTGTACGGGGTGTTTTGCAGTTGGGCGTGTTGCTCTTCGCGGCTTTGGGAGATGTCCAAACGCTCAATGTCGCGGCGGGGAATCATCACGCCGAGGATGGGACGTTCGGCAAGCGTAAGGACGCTGCGTATCATGGATTTTTCGTTTTCTTCGAAATGCCCGTCGTCCTCTGCTTCATCGCCCGCTTTGGCAAGCACGCTTTCGCGTATGCCCATCATGCCCAAGACGTTCTCGGCGGTACGCTTGCGCCACGAGCTGCTGATGTAGTCGTTTTTGCGGCTGTTGCGCTGCGAAATTTGGTTGAATGCTTCAATCAGGATGGAGAAGCCGATAGCGGCGTAGAGGTAGCCTTTCGGGATGTGGAAATGGAAGGCTTCGGCAATGAGGCTGAAACCGATCATCAGCAGGAAACCCAAACAGAGCATGACGACGGTAGGATGCCTGTCCACAAACTCGGTCAGCGGTTTGCTGGCGGAAATCATGACGGTCATGGCAACGGCAACCGCGCCCATGGCGACGACGATGTGATCGACCATCGCAACGGCAGTGATGACGGAATCGATGGAAAATACCGCGTCAAGAATCAGGATTTGGGCAACCACACTCCAAAATCGCGCGTGTTTCTTCTGACTGTCGGCAACGGCAAACTGGTTATGCCCTTCGAGGCGTTCGTGCAGCTCGGTGGTGGCTTTGTAGAGCAGGAAGATGCCGCCCGCGAGCATAATCATGTCTTTGCCGGAAACGTCCAACCCGCTGATGTGGAACAGCGGGCGCGTCAGGGTCATAATGTGCGCCATGAAGCCGAGCATGATGATGCGGATAACGACCGCAAGCCCCAAACCGGTAATGCGCGCGCGGTCGCGTTGGGCAGGTTTGACTTTGTTCGCCAAAATGGCGACGAAAACGAGGTTGTCTATCCCCAAGACGACTTCGAGTACCAGAAGCGTGGCAAAGCCTATCCAAGTATGCGGCTCTGCCAACCAACTGAAATCCATGATTTTTGTATTCCTTTGTGTTCAAACGCGAAAAGGCAGCCTGAAACGCTCAAGCTGCCTGATTCATATCGATACGCACGAAAAACGGCGGGCGGTCATGCTGCTCTGCTCTGGGCCTTTCATGTGTGCGTATGTCTCAAGTAAAAATAATGTAAATAGTTTAGCAGCTTGGAAGGCGGATGGCAAAAGGTCGTCTGAAAACTGGAATTTGCGTTTTCAGACGACCCGCCAAACCGCTTAAATAACCTGCTCTTTGGTTTTGGTCTCCGCGGCTTTATTCGTCATAAAACCGTCTATCGGCGCATAACCCACAAAATCTGCGTTTTCATCCATGATGACTACCCAATCTTTCGTGCGCCCGCTGGTCAGGGGCAGGAAGAACAAAGGTTTGCCGGAGGCAGATACTTTGGCTGATTTGACGATATCCGCTTCAGACATATTGCGGGCGGCAGCCAATTCGGACAACGGCTTCATCACGCGGCGGATTTTTTCGCGCTCGGCAGGGCCGTCGGGCAGCCACCAATTCGGGCGCATACTCGGTTCGATACCCGTCAGCGACAAGCTCAGGCTTTCATTGCCTTCATCGACATTGGCAGCCTCGCGTACGCCTACGCGCTCTATACCGAACCAAGGCAGGGTTTTGAAGCCATCTTTGGCTTTTGCCAAATCCGCCTTATCGATTTCGGCGGCAGTCACAATATTGATACGGTCGCGCTCAAAAGCTGCGGCAACAGGACGGGCAAGGGATACGCTGTACAACCCGTAAATCAAAGCGGCAAGCTGGATCGCGCCGATTAAGGAAAAATCGACCACGCGCTCGCGCATTTTTTTCTTGGGGCTGGCAAGAATCAGGGTCAACAGCGGACCGCACACGATATCCACCGATACGACCAACTTATACAAATCCAAACCGCCGGTCAGTTCGGCATAGGGAAAGGGATACCAGACTTCAAAAACAAGCAGCGCCGCCAAGCCCGCCAAAACCAGACTGACAAGCAGATGCAGCGAGGCGCTTTTCACGGCGAAACGCCATCGCGAAACATGTTGAGTATTTTCCATAATGTTTGTCCGTAACGTAATTATTTGAAATATGATTTTTTGAAGACGTCATTATATCGGAATATAAAAGTTTTGCGGAAAACCAAATAAACATTTTTTTACATATCCCATGTTAAAATCCGCGTTTCTCAAATATTTCAATACGATGTTATGCACGCTTCCGATATTGACGCAGACGATACGGCTCACGAATACCACGCCGACAATCCCGATTTTCCTGCCAAAACCGTTGTGGCGACGCTGTTTATCGGCGCATTTTTCGGCTATCTCAACGACACGCTTTTAAATGTTGCGCTCACGCCGATTATGAAGGATTTCGGTGTCGACAAAACCACCGTCCAATGGCTGACGACGGGCTTTTTGCTGGTGATGGGCGCGTTCACGCCGATTACGGCGGGCGTGATTCAATGGTTCGAAACGCGCAAGATGGTGTTGTTCACGCAGGCGACGTTTCTGGCGGGTTCGCTGATTTGCGCGTTTGCGCCGACTTTCGGGATTCTGGTCGCGGGGCGGATGGTGCAGGCGGTGTCTGCCGCGTTTTTCGTGCCGCTCCTGTTTAACGGCATTTTGTCGATTTACCCGCCGAACAAACGCGGAACGGCGATGGGTGTGATTACCATGATGTTCACCGCCGCGCCTGCGATGGGGCCGACGCTGTCGGGCATCATCATCGACCACACGCATTGGCGTGTGCTGTTCGGCTTTACCGCGCCGTTTATGCTGGCGGCGATGGTGTTGGTGGGCAAGTATCTGACGGTCAATTTGAGTACCATCAGCCGTCCGAAGATTGATATTTTGTCTGCCGTGCTGTCGATTGCGGGCTTGGGCGGGCTGGTGTATGCGAGCAGTAATTTCGCCCGTCTGCCGCTGGCGGAATTTATCCTGCTGTTTGCAACTTCCGTCGCGCTGGTGGGCTGGTTCGCATACCGCCAGTCCCGCTTGGCGACACCGCTGCTGAACCTTCGGGCGTTTGAGTATAGGCAGTTCCGCCACTGCGTCGTGATTCTGGCGGGCGCAGTGTTCCTGTTTTTAGGCTTGGAACTGATGATGCCGATGTACACGCAGCAGGTACTGATGCTGACGGGTACGGCGACGGGGCTGATTCTGATGCCCGCGAGTATCGCCCAAGCGGTTGCCGCGCCTTTGTTCGGCAAACTGCTGGACAAGAAGGGCGGACGGTTTGTCGTGTTGCCCGCCACGGTGATGCTGACGGTGTCGCTGGCGGTGTTATGGCTGTTTTTGCGGATTGACACGCAAGTCATGATGCTGACCGCCATGTTCACGCTGATGGCGGTGTCCGTCTCCGCCTGCGTAACGGGCGAAACCCACGGCTTGAACGCGCTGCCGAAAAAACTCAATCCCCACGGCGCGGCGATTCTGACCACCATCAACCCGATTGCCGGCGCGGTCGGCGCGGCATTTTTCGTCGGCGCGACCAATATCGGCGAGAAACTGTCCTCCGCCGCTTCGCCGCAACAAGCCATGCTCGACGGCATCCATCTGGCGATGGGCAGCGCGTTGGTGTTGGGTGCGGTGATGGTGTTTTTCGCCATGCGCCTGAAACGCCACGAACCGGACAAGCAAGTTTGAACATAAGGTACTAAACGGGCATTTGAAAGAAGCCGCAAACAGCACAAAGAGGTCGTCTGAAAAAATGCAAAAAACGTCAGGACGACAGGTTATCTCTTTTTTTCTATACCGAAACCGCCCCAGTTTGCTATAATGCCCAGTTTCATCAAACCGCAATACCACACTTTAAAGGACAAAAAATGGGTTTTCTGCAAGGTAAAAAAATCCTGATCACCGGCATGATTTCCGAGCGTTCCATCGCTTACGGCATTGCCAAAGCCTGCCGCGAACAAGGCGCGGATTTGGCGTTCACCTACGTTGTCGACAAACTGGAAGAGCGCGTCCGCAAAATGGCCGCCGAATTGGGTTCCGAACTCGTATTCCGCTGCGATGTCGCCAGCGACGAAGAAATCAACCAAGTTTTCGCCGATTTGGGCAAACATTGGGACGGCTTGGACGGCCTCGTCCACTCCATCGGCTTCGCACCGAAAGAAGCCTTGAGCGGCGACTTCCTCGACAGCATCAGCCGCGAAGCGTTTAACACCGCACACGAAATTTCCGCATACAGCCTGCCCGCATTGGCAAAAGCCGCCCGTCCGATGATGCGCGGCAGAAACTCCGCCATCGTCGCCCTGAGCTACTTGGGCGCGGTTCGTGCGATTCCGAACTACAACGTTATGGGCATGGCAAAAGCCAGCCTCGAAGCAGGCATCCGCTTTACCGCCGCCTGCTTGGGCAAAGAAGGCATCCGCTGCAACGGCATTTCCGCCGGTCCGATCAAAACCCTCGCTGCCTCCGGCATTGCCGATTTAAGCAAACTTTTGGGACACGTCGCTTCCCACAACCCGCTCGGCCGCAACGTAACCATCGATGAAGTGGGCAATACCGCCGCCTTCCTGCTCTCCGAACTCTCTTCAGGCATTACCGGCGAAATCACTTACGTTGACGGCGGTTACAGCATCAACGCCCTGAACGACGAAGAGGCGTAATGATTTGTAATATTTCGTAGAAAAAGACAACTTATTACTCAAAAATCCGTCTGAATAAGTGGTGTAAAAAAGGTACACCAGCTATTTCAGGCGGTTCTTTTTTCGTATAAAAGGCGGCATATTTCGGGAATTTTGTCATAAAAACAAATTTTAACTTTTATAAAATTTGTTTAACAAATAACACGATACCATGCCTGCCGGTTTGAAAAAGCCCGTCCGTCACTTAGGACGCACTTTTTTTAAAAATTTCACTTTATTATCCACAAACATACAGAAGGACATTTATGTCTATTGCTTCAGAATTCAAACAGTTTATTATGCGTGGCAACGTTATCGACTTGGCAGTCGGTATGGTCGTCGGTACTGCGTTTAGCGGCATCGTTAAATCTTTGGTTGACAACGTAATTATGCCCCCTATCGGTCTGTTGATCGGCGGCGTTGACTTCTCCAACCTGTTCATCACTCTGAAAAACGGTGCGCAAGCGCCCGCAGAAGGCTATGCCAACTTGGCGGCAGCCCAGGCAGCCGGTGCCGTCACCCTGAATCTTGGCCTGTTCATCAACTCCGTTATCAGCTTCCTGATCATCGCTGCTGCGATTTTCTCCGTTATCAAAGCATTGAACTCCATGAAAAAAGCCGAAGCGCCTGTTGAAGAAGCACCTGCAGAGCCTAGCGAAGAAGTATTGCTGTTGCGCGAAATCCGCGACTCTCTGAACAAAAAATAATCTTTTGAAGATTTGAAATAAAAGGTCGTCTGAAAATTTTCAGACGACCTTTTTGTTTTGCGTATCTCTCCGATATCAATGACTTACGGTTTGCGGTATCGGATTGCGTGGGATAACCATTCTTCAATCTCTATCCACATGGCTCCTCCCATTTACAGCAAACCTGGCTGACCCAATGCAGGGTCGGTCGCGCGGGCGGCTTGTGCGTCTTCAACGGTCAACCCCAAGGCTTTCGCCACGCCTTCGCCGTAGGCGGGGGCGCAACGGTGGCAGTTGCGGATGTGGCGGTATTTGATGAAGTCGGGGGCGTCGCCCATGGCTGCGGCGGTGTTGTCGAACAAAGCCTGTTTCTGCGCGTCGTTCATCAGGTTGAACAAGGCGCGCGGTTGGCTGAAGTAGTCGTCATCGTCTTGGCGGTAGTCCCAGTGCGCCGCGTCGCCGTTGATTTTCAAAGGCGGTTCGGCGAAGTCGGGCTGTTGCTGCCATTGGCCGAAGCTGTTGGGTTCGTAGTGCGGCAGGCTGCCGTAGTTGCCGTCGGCACGGCCTTGCCCGTCGCGCTGGTTGCTGTGGACGGGGCAACGCGGGCGGTTGACGGGGATTTGGCGGAAGTTCACCCCCAGGCGGTAGCGTTGCGCGTCGGCGTAATTGAACAGGCGGGCTTGCAGCATTTTGTCGGGGCTGGCGCCGATACCGGGAACCAGGTTGCTCGGGGCGAAGGCGGATTGTTCCACATCGGCGAAGAAGTTTTCGGGATTGCGGTTCAACTCGAATTCGCCCACTTCAATCAGCGGATAGTCTTTTTTCGGCCAAACTTTGGTCAGATCGAAGGGATGATACGGCACTTTTTCCGCATCGGCTTCAGGCATGACTTGGATGTACATCGTCCATTTCGGAAACTCGCCGCGCTCGATGGCTTCATACAGGTCGCGCTGGTGGCTTTCGCGGTCGTCGGCGATGATTTTTGCGGCTTCTTCGTTGGTCAGGTTTTTAATGCCTTGCCGGCTGCGGAAATGGAATTTCACCCAAAAACGTTCGCCCGCTTCGTTCCAGAAGCTGTAAGTATGCGAACCGAAGCCGTGCATATGGCGGTAACTGGCGGGAATGCCGCGGTCGCTCATGACGATGGTAACTTGGTGCAGGGCTTCGGGCAGCAGCGTCCAGAAGTCCCAGTTGTTCGTAGCGGAGCGCATATTGGTGCGCGGGTCGCGTTTGACGGCTTTGTTCAGGTCGGGGAATTTGCGCGGGTCGCGCAGGAAGAATACGGGCGTGTTGTTGCCGACCATGTCCCAGTTGCCTTCTTCGGTATAGAACTTCAACGCAAAGCCGCGGATGTCGCGTTCTGCATCGGCTGCGCCGCGCTCGCCTGCCACGGTGGTGAAACGGGCGAACATCTCGGTTTGCTTGCCGACTTCGCTGAAGATTTTGGCGCGGGTGTATTTCGTGATGTCGTGCGTCACAGTGAATGTACCGAACGCGCCCGAACCTTTGGCGTGCATACGGCGTTCGGGGATGACTTCGCGCACGAAGTCGGCAAGTTTTTCATTCAGCCACAAATCCTGCGCCAGCAACGGGCCGCGCGGACCAGCGGTCAGGCTGTTTTGATTGTCGGCAACGGGGGCGCCGTTGTTCATGGTCAGATGAGTTACGGGGCATTTAGAGACAGTCATAATAATTTCCTTTGTGAAATGGTCAGTGGTTTATAAAACGATTTGCCGAAAAGCATATTCGTAGCCTGTTTCTTGGCATTCATAAATTTCTTGTATCGACATTTATTTTTCCTTTTGTTTAAGCTATGAATAGGACTATACAGAAAGATTTTGACTATTGGAACTATGACTTCAATTTAATATTGTTATTATTAATTGGGATTTGATTTTTGTTAGATTTTTATTATTGATTAATGCATGAAATAGAAAAAGGTCGTCTGAAACTGTTTTCAGACGACCTTTTTGTATCTTCGTTCCCATTAAAGCTTGCGCATCATCATCATGAAATATGCGCCGCCTATGAGCGTGGCCATCATTCCGGCAGGGACTTCGTAAGGGAACATTACCTGCCTGCCCAGCCAGTCGGCCGTCATCATAACCGATGCGCCGATGAGTGCGGCGGCGGCAAGCTGCTGTCCGGGCAGACGCGCGCCGAGCATACGGGCAAGGTGGGGGGCAAGCAGGCCGACGAAGCTCAAGGGACCGATAAGCAGGGTGGCGGCGGCAGTCAGTGTCGCGCTTGAGGCGATCAGCACCATCCGTGCAAGGGAGACGTTGACGCCGGTGGATTGGGCGACATCGGCGTTCAGGCTGAGCAGGCCCAGCCAGCGTTGCAGGGGAAGGATGAGCAGGAGCGAAGCGGCGGCGAGGAGGCTGACGGTGAGGGCGGATTCGGGCGTTGCCTGATAGGTCGAGCCGGACATCCATACCAATAGCTGTTGTACGCGGTAGTCGCCGCTTGCCGTCCAAATGCGGATGGCGGCATCGGCAAGGGCGGCGATGGCCATGCCGGTGAGCAGGACTTTTTCGGGAGCCAGCCCGTTTTTGCGGTTGAACAGCATCAACAGCCCCAAGGATACGAGAGCGGAAACGATACCTGTCAACCAAAACCAGCCGCTGCCCGAGGTAATGCCGAACAGCATCACTACCGCCATCGCGCCGAATGCCGTTCCGGAGCTGATGCCCAAGAGTTCGGGTCCCGCCATCGGGTTTTGCGTCAGCCTTTGCAGTATGACGCCGGTCAACGCGAGCATGGTGCCGGTGGCGGCGGCGAGCAGCACGCGCGGGTAGCGGAATACGAAATATTCCGGGTCTATGGTCAGGCGCAGGGTTTCGTCATAGCGTCCGACCGTAAACGCCAATACCGATACGGCGACGGCGATAAGCGGCAGAAAACGCAAGAGGCGCGGGACGTGCGGTGCGGCGGTTGGAATATCGGAGGTCGTCTGAAACGAAGGCCGCGGAGGTGCTTTCGCCGTCAGCCACAACAAAAGCGGCGCGCCGACGAGGGCAGTTACAGCGCCGGCGGGCAGATCGATGCCGCGGTAGTGTTTCAGCAGCATCAGGCCGTTGTCCGTCAGCATCAAAAGCAGTGCGCCGACGATGAAGGAACAAATCAGGCGCATGGACAGCGTGCGTACGCCCATTTGCCGCACCAGCGTCGCCGCCGCCAATCCGACAAAGCCCATCATGCCGACAAAGCCGACCACGCCCGCACTCAAAAATGCAGCAACCGCCAAAGACAGCAGGCGGATTTTCTTCACCGGTATGCCTGCCGATTCCGCCTGCGTGTCGCCCAGGCTCATGATGTTTAACGGTTTGATTAAAAAGGCGGTAAGTATGGCGGCAACGGCAATCCGCCACAAAAGCCCCAACGTATCGCGCCAACTGTCCTGCACCAGGGAGCCGCTGCCCCACTGCATCACGCCGCGCGTCTCTTCGCTGAAAAACAGCATTACGATACCGGTGAGGGAACCCAGATACAGGCTGACCACCAAACCCGCCAGCACGACGCTGAGCGGTTGCAGGGCGCGCCGTGCCGACAGCCGCAATACCGCGCCCAAAGCCGCCGCTGCGCCGGCAAACGCCACGGCGGACGTGCCGTAGGCAAGGAAGGAAGGGGCGAACACGGTCGCCGCCACCAAAGCCGCCTGCGTGCCGCTGCTGACTGCCAGCGTACTGTCGGATGCGAGCGGATTGCGCATCAACTGCTGCATCAGCATAGTCGCCATCGCCGTACTGCCGCCCGCGAGCAGCGCCATCGCCATGCGGGGCAGGGTGTTGTTCTGCACCATCAGTGCGTCCAAAGGCAGGCTGTCGGGACGGTCAAACAGCCGCAGCCACGGCAGCGTCCATTCCAGCTTCAATATCCAAAACGCCGTCAGCGCGCACGATATTGCCAACGCGGCGGCAAGGATAGGCAGGGGTCGTCTGAAAATCTTTACCATGCGACTTCCTTTTGTGCGGACGGGTTTTCAGACGACATCGAACGCATCAGTTGCAAAGTGAAACGCTGCATGGACGGCAGCGCGCCGTAGCTCCACGACGGCTCGAAGATGCGGCGGTTTGCAGGGCGGCTGAACGGCAGGCGTTGCCAAAGCGCGCTTTTTTCGAGCGTTGCACGTGTATTTTGAGGATGCGGTTTGACGATGATCAGCAGCGTGTCCGGCGGCAGCTTTGCTAAATCTAAAAGCGTGATGTTTTCGAAACCCCATTCGTTGCTTTTGCCCGTCCAGGCATTGTTCAGCCCCAATTTGTCGAACACGGCCTGAAACAGCGAAGTCTTGCCGTAAATCCGCAAATGCCGCCCGTCGGCAAACTGCACCACCGCAAACGGGCGGCCGCGATATGCCGAAAGCGCGGGTTTGGCGCGGGCAAACAGGTTTTCCGTACCGGCAATCAGCTTTTCGGCAGCGGCAGGGTCGCCGATGATTTTACCCAGCCTGCGCGTGGCTTCGACCGTGTGGGCATATTCGATGCCTTTTGCCGTGCCGAAATCCACTTCGCGTACCGGGGCGATTTTTTCAAACTGGGACTTGGCGGCGGCATACCAGGAAGATTGCACGAAAAAATCAGGCTTTATCTGATACAGCCGCTCCAAATTCGGCTGGAAGCGCAGCCCCGCTTCCTTGACGGCAGCGGGCAGCGGCGGATGGTTCACCCAGGTATCGTACACGCGGCGGTCGGCGACGCTGACGGGCGGATGCTCCATCGCCGTCAGTGTTTCGGCAACCGTCCAGTCCGAAGTCGCCACGCGCGGTGCGGCGGGTGCAGGCAGGGAAAACAGGAGGGCGGCGGTAAAAAACAGCCGTGCGGCAAGGCGGGGAATGTCGTCTGAAAAGCGGTGGGACATCAGCTTGGAAGGTCTTTCGGTTTTTGAATAAAGGGTCGTCTGAAACATATCGGAACAGGTATTCCACAATGGTCTGCAATGTCATCCGGCTTGGATTCGGGCGGCGGATTTTATGGTCGGAACTTATGCGGCGGGACGGCTTGCCTGCGTCAAGGCAATGCCACGGGGCGGCCGTTTTCAGGATGGGCGATGATGTTCATATCGACGCTGTAAATGTCTTTCAATACTTCTGCGGTCATAATGTCGGCGGGTTTGCCCGTTTTTAATAGCCGTCCCTGTTTGAGCGCGACCAGTTCATCGCAATACTGCGCCGCCAGATTAATGTCGTGGATGACGATGATGACGCCCAAACCCAAATTGCGAGACAGCTTGCGCACCAGTGCCATCACGTCGATTTGGTGGGCGATGTCCAAAGCGGCAAGCGGTTCGTCCAGCAGCAAAAAGCGGCTTTGCTGCGCCAGGCACATCGCCAGCCAGACGCGCGAACGTTCGCCGCCCGACAGCGTATCGACGATTTGATCGGCAAATTTTTCCGTATGCGTCAGCCGCAACGCCTGTTCCACCGCCTGTCTGTCCGCATCGTTCGTGCGCCCTAAAAGCCCGCTCCAGGCATAACGCCCCATCATAACCAGCTCGCGCGCGGTCAGCGCGGTAGCGGCGGGCAGTTGCTGCGGAAGATAGGCGACTTCTTTGGCGTATGCGCGGGCGGAATAGGCGCGTATTTCTTTGTCGTTCAGCAATATCCTGCCGCCTGCGGGTTCATGCTGGCGGGTGAGCAGTTTCAACAGCGTGGACTTGCCCGAGCCGTTATGACCGATGAGGCCGTACACGCGGTTAGGGGAAAAGTTGACGCTGATGTCGTGCAGCAGCGAGCGGCCGGGTATGGCGAAGGTAGCGTTTTGGATTTGGAACACGTTTCAGACGACCTTTTAGTGGGTTTGACGTTATTCGGAGAAAGCGGCGGTGCAGCAAAATCCATTGCCCGTTGTCGGTGCCGATGCCGCAAAGGCGGAGTTTTACGGCGGTTGTCCGAAAGCGTAGGGCAAAGTCGGACGCCCCAGGCTCCAAGGTCGTCTGAAAACGTTTCAGACGACCTTTGGACCGTTGGAGGCCGTTTGCCGCCCGTCCCTTAAAAATCGACCGAAGCCGACAGGGTGAAGCTGCGCGGTGCGCCGGCGTTCAGGTAGCCGTTGTTAGGGTATCCGCCGACGGATGCCCAGTATTTCTTGTTGGCAACATTATCGAGGCGGGCGCGGAAGGTGGCTTCGTGCCTGCCGATTTGGGTGCGGTAGCGCGCGCCGATGTCGAAGCGCGTCCAGCCGCCGACTTTAAGCGTATTGGCCGCATCGGCGTAGGAAGAACCGGTGTAAACCATGCGTCCGTCAAATGCCAAACCCTGCACTTTCGGCACTTCCCATTCCAAGCCAATGTTGGCTTGGGTTTTAGCCGCGCCGATGGTGCGTTTGCCGTCAGTTGAAGATGAGCCGGTAGATTTCTGCTTGGCATCGAGCAGGGTAATGCCGCCCAAGAGCCTCACACCTTGTGCGACTTCCCCGTAAACGGTGATTTCCGCGCCCCGGTGGCGGTCTTTGCCTTCGGAGGTGAAGCGGGCGGTGTTGTCGCTTTCGGCAAAGTAAAGCGAACGCGGTTTGTCGGTGTGGAACAGGGCCAATCCCGCGCCGAAGCCGTTGGCTTCAAATTTCGTGCCGATTTCTTTTTGTTTGGAAACATAGGGTTTGAGCGATTCGCCGGCATTGCTGACGGCGTAGACCCGACCGTTGATGGAGGCAGTCGAGCCTGCAGTCGCGCCTTGTCCCAGGCTTTCGATGTAGTTGCCGTACACCGACCAATTCGGCGTGATGCGGTACACCGCGCCGGCGGCGGGACTGAGGCGCGATTTTTTGTAATTTTCGGTTTGCGCGCCCGTATTATAGGCGTAAGCCTTGTTATGTACCTGCTGCCAGCGCGCCCCGAGCATGAATTGCAGGCGTTTGTCCCAAAGGCTGAAGGTGTCGCCCAGGGCGAAGCTGGTCAGACGTGTTTTGCCGGTAACGGCAGGATTGCCCATGTCGTTGCCCGAATACAGCGGGTCGGCGGCTGCGGGTTGCGGATAGCGGGACGGGTTGTAGAGGTTGGTCGTATATTGGTTGCCCCAATCCATGATGTAAGCGTTTTTGCGCGAGGATTGGAAACGGTTGGCGGCGGCAACCCATTCGTGCTCTACCGCGCCCGTATTGAATTTGCCGCGCAAACCGATTTCGCCCGTGTCGATTTTATCCTTACGCGCGTTGTCGAAGCGGTAAATCGATCCGTCGCCGTTGACATTGCGGACAGTCAGGTTTGCCAGAGAATTGTTTTCCTTGCTGCGGCGGAAGCCATAGGCGGCGTAGGCAGTCAGGTTGTCGTTGAAATCGTATTCGCCGCGCATTGTGCCGAACCAGTCGCGCTCGTTGGAATACGTCCACGGCTGCGCCCAGTTGGACGAAGCATCAGGCGCGGCCGGCACGGCGGTCAGACCTGACAGGGTAACATTGGTACGCGTGGCTTTGAGCCTGTTGTCCTGCCAGCCCAAATCGGCGGACAGGCGGGCATTTTCATTGCGCCAGTCTAGGCCGACATTGACCAGGCTGAGTTTGGACTTTTCGTCGTCTATTGCGGTTTTGCCGTTATGGTGCGCCGCATTAACACGCACGCCGAATTCCTGATTTTGTCCGAAACGGCGCGCCACGTCCGCCGCCAAACCACCGCGTTTTCCCGCGCCGTAATTGGCAGTCAGACGGTTCAATCCTTCATTGGACGCGCGTTTGGGCAATACGGATACCGTGCCGCCGATATTGTTGCCGCCCGGCGCCATGCCGTTTAAGAAGGCGGATGCGCCGCGCTGGACTTCCACGCGTTCGAAAAGCTCAGTGGCGATGTATTGACGCGGCAGGATGCCGTAAAGGCCGTTGTACATGGTATCGTCCGATTCGGCGGCAAAGCCGCGTATGAAATAGGCTTCCTGAAAATTGCCGTAACCGCGCGCAACGCGGACGGTCGGGTCGTTTTGCAGTACGTCGCCGACGCTGCGCGCATGTTTGTCTTGAATCAGCCTATTGGTGTAAGCAGTATTGGAGAACGGCGATTCTAGGTTTTTTTTATTGCCCAAAATACCCACGCGGCTGCCGCGCGCCACCTGTCCGCCCTTAAATGCAGGAATCAAACCGCCCTTGGATGCGTCCGCGCTGGCGGTTACGGTGATGGTTTCGAGTTCGGCGATTTCTCGGGCTTGGGGTTCGTCTGAAGCAAATGCCGCCGAAACGGCAAAGAGGGAGAGGCTGAGGATGCTGAGTCTGGAAGCGGGCTTAATCATTTGTATTTTCTTTCAAAAGTCGGTCTTAACGGTTAATTCTAAAAGAAAATTAATTTCATTTCAAAAAAAATAAATGATAAAAGGTCGTCTGAAACTGTTTTCAGACGACCTTTTGACTGAATGGCTGTCAACTTTACCGTTTACGCCGCGTCGTACAAACCGCGCACTACCCTGCCGATGGCGGCGATGCCTTTTTCCAGCGTTTGAGCGTCCTGCGCGATGCTCATGCGGATACACTCGCTCGCGTGCGGGTAATCCTGCGTGTCGATGCCGACGAAGAAATGTTCGCCCGGAATAATCAGCGTGCCTTCGGCTTTGAGCATTTCATACAGGGTTTGCGATGAAACGGGCAGGTTTTCAAACCAGAGCCACAGGAAAATCGCGCCTTCGGGCTTGTGGATTTTCAGCGGATACGCGCCCAGCTCGCGCTTGAGCAGCGAGACGGCGGTTTGCGCCTGATTGCGGTAAAACGGCCGGATGACGTCGTCTGAAAGCTGTTTCAGACGGCCGTCCTGCAACAGGGGCGTTGCGATGGCTGCGCCGAAGCGGGTGGGCGACAGGTTCACAATCGCGTTCAGGCTGCTGACGGCTTTGACGACTTCGGGCGCGGCGACGATGATGCCGGTACGCACGCCCGGCAGGCCGACTTTGGAAAGGCTGAAGCAGAGGATGATGTTTTCGTGCCAATTCAGCGTCACGTCGCTGTAAATGATGTTGGGGAACGGCATTCCGTAGGCGTTGTCGATAATCAGCGGAATGCCGTGTGCTTGCGCCAAAGCGTCCAGCCGCGCCATTTCGCCGTCGGTCAGCACATTGCCGGTCGGATTGGTCGGGCGCGAACAGCAAATCGCGCCGATTTTGCCTGCTTTGAGTTCGGGCAGGCTTTCCAGCGCGTCAAAGTCCACGCGGTATTTGAAGAAGCCTGCTTCGCCTTCGTGTTCGACAGCTTCGATTTTCGGTTTGACGGAAACGAAGTGCTGCCCTTCGACATGCACGTCGGCATAGCCGATGTATTCGGGCGCGAGCGGCAGCAGGATGGCTTTCTCTACGGAAAGGTCGTCTGAAACCTTGAATTTGCCGCCGAAGAGGTTGAAAAGATAGAAAAACGCGTTCTGCGAACCGTTGGTCAGCGCGATATTGTCGGCGGTCAGGTTCCAGCCGTATTCGCGGTTGAGGAAAGCGGTCAACGCGTCAATCAGCGCGGCATCGCCTTGGGGATTGGAGTAATTGCCGATGTTCTCGACGGCGTGTTCCGCCGCCAGCTTGGAAAATACGTCGGCGAACACGGCATTGACTTCGGCGATCCGCGCCGGATTGCCGCCGCCGAGCATGTTGACGGGCTTGTCGCTTTTGAGCGCGTCGCCGAGGTCGTCCATAAGTTGCAGGATGCCGCTGTGTTGCGTGAATTTTTCGCCGAATGCCGAGAACTGCATGATGACTCCGTGTAAATATGATTGGCGGGGATTATATCAGCTTGATATGGTGAGGGGTCGTCTGAAAATGAATGTGGCGGGTTTGACGCACCATTGTCCCAACATCGCAAGAATATGTGACGGCAATCCATCTGCCCTGCCCTCTTAAAAATTCAGACGACCCGATGGATCTCATCAGGTCGTCTGAAAATGTGAACGTCGGAAAAGGGAAAGCGACTTAACGGATTTTCAGCGTACTCAATCCGATTAACACCAAGACGATGGTGATGATCCAGAAGCGGACGACGACTTGGGTTTCTTTCCAGCCTTTTTGTTCGTAGTGATGATGGATGGGCGCCATCAGGAAGATGCGTTTTTTGGTTCTCTTATACCAGCCGACCTGAAGCATAACGGACACGGCTTCAACGACAAATAATCCACCCATGATGACGAGGACGAACTCTTGGCGGACGATGACGGCAACGGTACCGAGTGCCGCCCCCAATGCCAGCGCGCCGACGTCGCCCATGAAAACTTGCGCGGGATAGGCGTTGAACCACAAAAATCCGAGACACGCGCCGCACATGGCGGTACAGAAAATCACGACTTCGTTCGCGCCTGCGACATAAGGCAGTTGCAGGTATTGGGCGAATTGCGAGTGTCCGCTGGCATAGGCGAAGATGGCGAGGCCGGCGGCAACGAGGACGACGGGGAAAGCGGCAAGGCCGTCAAGGCCGTCGGTCAGGTTGACGGCGTTGGAAGTACCAACGATGGTCAGATAGGTCAGGACGACAAAGCCGACTACGCCCAGCGGCAAGGCGACTTGTTTGAAGAAGGGAACGATCAGGATGTTGTTGGAGCTATTGGACGCAAGGTAAAACAGGGCAAGCGCGGCAACGATGGCGACGCTCGACTGCCAAACCATTTTGAATTTGGGAGAAACGCCGTTGGGGTCTTTATAGACAACTTTGCGCCAGTCGTCGTAAAAACCGAGTGCGCCCGTGGCAAGCAATACGCCCAAGAGAATCCAAATATACGGGTTTGCCCAGTTGCCCCACAAGATGGTGGAGACGGTGATGGCGGTCAGAATCAGCGAACCGCCCATCGTCGGCGTGCCGTTTTTGATGAGGTGGGTTTGCGGCCCGTCGGTGCGCACTGCCTGCCCGACTTTTAATTGCGTCAGTTTGCGGATGGTCCATGGACCGAGCAGCAGGGAAAACGCCAGGGCGGTCAAAGCTGCCATGACGGCGCGGAATGTGGTGTATTGAAAGACATTCAGACCGGTCAACCAGTTACTGAAATGTGCAAGCCATAAAAACATGGGGCTTCCTTTTGTTTTTGTTGTTACATTGGGCTTATCGCCCGTTTTAAATTTTGGTTTTTGGGTCGTCTGAAAAAGTTTCAGACGACCTTTGTTGATTATCAAGCTGCTTATGACAGTCAGCGCCTGCTGAAGTTCACTCTCTATGCAGGTTTCTAGCGAACCCGTTTCCGTTGTTTAGAGAGATGGCAGCATTATTGAGCAGCGGTGGTGTTAGCGTCTTTCTCAATCACGCAAATCGGATAATTTCGTACCAATCAGCAATAAGGCTTTTCATTTTCAGACGACCTCTTTGTCCGTCAATGCCTCGACCACTTCTTCCATCTTCATAAAGCGCGAACCTTTCACCAACACGGTGGCGCGTTCGGACAAATCGTGGCTCAACACTTGAATCAACGGGTCTTTGGCGGCGAACCACAAACCGTCCGCGCCAAACGTTTCTGCCGCTTCGACGCTGTTGTCGCCGACAAAATAAGCCGCTTCGATGCCTTGGTCGCGGGCGTACGCGCCGACTTCGGCGTGCATGGCGGCGGCTTCATCCTCGCCCAGTTCGCCCATATCGCCCATCACAAAAATGCGCGGTGCAGGCATACGCGCCAACACGTCAATCGCGGCTTTCATGCTATCGGGGTTCGCGTTGTAAGTATCGTCAATCAGAGTCGCGCCTTTGATGCCGGACTTGACGTTCAGACGACCTTTGATATTGCTGAAGCCTTTCAAACCTTCCGCCACATCGTTCAAACTCAAACCCGCAGCCAAAGCCAGCGCGGCGGCAGCGGCAGCGTTGTGAACATTGTGGCGGCCGGGAACGGGCAGCACTACGGCGGCGCGCTCGTTGCCGCACACCAAATCAAATTCGCACGATAAAGGTTTCAACACGATATTTTCCGCGTGGACATCGCCGCTATCGATGCCGAAAGTCTTCTGCTGATGACCTTGTGAGGCCGTCTGAAACACGACGGCATGTTCGTCTTCGCACGGAATCAAAGCCAATCCGTCTTCGCCCAAGCCTTGATAAATCTCGCTTTTCGCCTTGGCAATATCGTTCGTGCCATCAAAACCGCAGCCGACATGGGCGCGCAAGGCGTTGTTGACCAAGGCGGCATCGGGTTTGGCGATTTGCGTCAAAACCGCCAGCTCGCCGAAATGGTTCATACCCATTTCGATCACGGCATAGCGGTGTTTTTCGTTTAATTTCAACAAAGTCAGCGGAAGGCCGATGTGGTTGTTGAAGTTGCCCGCCGTTGCCAAAACGGCATCATCGCCGAAACGGCGGCGCAATACCGCAGCCAGCATTTCCTTCACCGTCGTCTTGCCGCCCGAACCGGTAATGCCGAACACAAACGGGTTCACATTATCGCGCCACGCCTTCGCCAGCGTTTGCAACGCGGCAAGCGTGTCATCGACTTTCAACGCGCCGTCCATTGCAGCGCAATCTTCGCGCGAAACCACAACCGCCGCCGCACCCGCAGCCAATACGTCTTTAACAAAATCATGCGCGTCAAACCGCTCGCCCGCCAAAGCGAAAAACACATCGCCCGCACGGATGTCGCGGCTGTCGGTTACGATGCGCGATACGGGTTTGTTTTCAGACGGCGTTGGAAGGTTGAGGGTTTGGCAGATGAAATTTAGGTCTAGTGGTTTCATGGTTTCTTTCGTTTGTTTTTTTCAGACAGTTTTTTGACACTCAGCTACCGATTTTTCCGTACTCCTGATAATCGGAGAAACACAATACGATGGTTTTACCGTTTTTACGGTAAGGATGGCAGAGGCTGTAATGACCGTCTTCCGCTTCATAGCGCATTTCCTGAGTTTGTCCGGCAAATACTTTTTGCAGGTATTCGCGCTCCTTCAAATTCGGAGAATAGACATAGTCCATTTTCTTGACCATCACTTTCTCACCATTTCGATCCATGACAAAATTATCATTACCTTCTACATTTTGATTGGCAGCAGGTACAGCTTCATTTTGACTGGCGGCAGGTACAGCTTCGCCACCCACGTTAAGGCGGGAATCGGCTGAAAAAGCCAGATAAACCGGTTTGTTGTCGATCTTATCCTGCACGATAATCATGGCAGATTTGAACGACAAATCATCTTTAGCCATCAAATCAAGGATTTCTGACGATTTTTTAATATACGCCAAATCGAAACGGTAATCGGCCAATGCATCTAGTTGAGCAGGATTGTCTTTGACGATGCGCTCTGACGATTGGGTTAAGATGTCGCGTTTTTGCCGAATAGTCAGGTAATTGCCGCCGAACAGCAACGCCGCCAAAATAGGAAATACCGCCAACAGCAGATATACGGTTTTCCTGCCGCCACGGACTTCTTCTTCCTGCCCGCGCTCGGCAATACGGGTCAGATTCAACATGATGTTCAGCATCAACGTACCGCCCATCACAGCCAAAATCCCCAAAATACTCATCAGGAAAATTTCTGTAATGTGTTCACGGAACACCTTGAGTCCGAAGACTTGGATCAATATCAACGCGAACACCCAGTACACCAGCAGTGTCACCGCTACCATACCGATGATGTTCGTTGCCTTGACCAATTTTTTTGCGTTCATCTCTTCACTCTTTTTTCAGACGACCTATTTGTCCTGATTAATCAATGGATACGGATTAATCGCACCGCTTGGCAGATACACGCCGTAATGCAAATGGGCCGGCGTGGTTTTGGCGTTGCCGGTTTTGCCGACATAGCCGATGACCTGTCCTTCTTTCACACGCTCGTACAGGCGGATGCTGGCGAATTTGTTGAGGTGGGCATAGTAGTGCCATGCGCCCGGCCCTTGGATGCCGATGACTTTGCCACCCAATCGGTTGCGCCCGATTTTGGTTACAATACCGGGCGTCGTGCTGCGTATCGGCGTGTTTTTCTTGGCGAAAATATCCACGCCTTCATGCCTGCGCCCCTGGCTGCGCGCCGCGCCCCAAGTGTCGTCAAAACGCTTGCCTTTAACAGGATTGGGCAGACTTTGCGCCGCCGGCGGTTCTTTCGCCCTCAGTTCGGCAATTTCGGCGTTCGGGCGCGGCAGTTGTTTGGTGGTACAGCCTGCAAATAAAATCATGACTGCACTGATTAAAAGGGTTTTTGTCGGCATTTTCAGCATCAAATCGGTCTCCTCGTTTTTCAGACGACCTTTGAAATTTGAAATCAGGGTCGTCTGAAACAACTGTGATGGGTTTAATGGCTGACGTGCCGTAATGCGTGGGTTGTGTTGCTTTTATTTTGTGGGGGATAAACGTTTTCAGACGACCTTAAGGCTGCCGGGCCGTCTGAAAATTGATTACATTGTTGTCAAATTTATAGTGGAATCGATAAGTCTAATACGAAGTACAGCAAAACTTCTCTGCCCTAAGGTGACTCCTCTCTGTCTGTATATACTCAAAAATTACTCTTCAACATCGACATATCCCAAATCGATCAGTGCCTGCTCCACATTTCCCACTGCCTCGTCATCATCTTTAACCATCAGTAGGAAGGCATTTTCGGCATAACCAATGTCTATTAGTCGAAGCCCATGGGGCTTAAGCAATGCATCGTAAGCATCTGAAACAAAGATATGAGCATTGAACATCGCAAACATATTCATCTCATCACTCTCACAAAGCTCGTCCAATTCATCTTCTTCATCCGGCGCGGCAATACCTTCTTGAGTGCAAAATGCTGCTACTGTACGATCGCACACTTCATCATCAATCACTGTCGCATCTATTTCAATACCCAGTTTTTGTATAGGATAAAACCGCTCTAATTCCAAATATGGATTTTTCCATTCCATATAATCCATAAATTGATGATCAGCATAATGCCATTCACCTGATTCGCTATACCAACCTAAATGCTTAAATAACCAATCACACACCAAATCCTCATCTTCAGCCGGAGGAGCTTTGGGTAAATCTTCACGGGTTAAGTAAGGGACGGCTGCAAGCAAGGCATTGAATAAAGGAGTATAACGTTGCATATTTTTGCCTATTAAAAGTGAGATGGAGTAATGTGTAATTTCCTATTTGCCAATGGCCTTAAGGAATTATCTGGAAAATATTTTTACCTGAGTTCTGCCAATGCTTTTTCTGCAACTTCAAAATCAGAAAAATGATGCTTCACACCCTGCATGTCCTGATAATTTTCGTGTCCTTTGCCGGCAATCAGGATAATGTCGTTTGCGGCGGCGCGTTCGACTGCGTAACGGATAGCTGCGGCGCGGTCGGCTTCGACGCATTCGGGCGCGGGAACGGCAGGCAGGATGTCGTTGATGATGTCTTGCGGATTTTCCAAGCGCGGGTTATCGCTGGTTACGACGACTTTATCCGCGCCCTGTACGGCTGCGGCACCCATCAGTGGGCGTTTGCCGCGGTCGCGGTTGCCGCCGCAGCCGAATACGCACCACAAAGCCGCACCCTGTGGTTTGATTTCCTGCAAGGTGGAGAGTGCTTTTTCCAATGCGTCAGGTGTATGGGCGTAATCGACGACGACCAAGGGCTTGCCACTGTTCATGATACAGTCCATGCGGCCTGAGGCGGGACGGATTTTTGCCAGCACATCCAATACTTTATCAAGCGGATAACCGTTGGCACAAAGCAAGGCGATGCAGGCGGCGAGGTTTTGCGCGTTGAACCGTCCGAGCAGGCGGGTGCGGCAGCGGCCTTCGCCCCACGGGGTTTGGAATACGGCTTCCATGCCGTCTGAAGAGGCAGTGAAATGAACAATGCGGATGTCAGCGTGTTCGCTGAAGCCGTAGCCGTAAACGGCCAAATCAGGACAGTCTTTCTTCAGACGACCTGCGAGTTCCACGCCGTATTCGTCATCTACGTTGATGACGGCGTGTTTCAAGCCGTGCCAGTAAAACAGGCGTGACTTGATGGCGCCATAGGCTTCCATCGTGCCGTGGTAGTCGAGGTGGTCGCGGGTGAGGTTGGTGAAGATTGCGCTGCGGAATGGCACGCCGTTGACGCGCGATTGGTCAAGGCCGTGACTGGAGACTTCCATCGCGGCGGCTGTCGCGCCTTGTTGACGGAAACGGTAGAGCAGGGTTTGGACATCGACGGGGGCGGGGGTGGTGTGCGTGGTTTCTTCCAATGCGCCCCAAAAGCCGTTGCCGACCGTGCCGATAATGGCGGTTTTTTCGCCCAATAAATCGGCGGCTTGTGCCAGCCATTGTGTGATGGAGGTTTTGCCGTTGGTGCCGGTTACGCCCCAGACTTTGAGGTCGTCTGAAACGTTGCCGTAAACTTGCGCCGCCAACATGCCGGCACGGTGTTTCAAATCTTTGATGCCTTGATTGGGGACTTTCCATTCGGGATTCCACGCAAATTTGTCGTCGTCGTCCCAAAAAACAAAAGCCGCGCCGTTAGCAATGGCTGCGGGGATATAACTGCGGCCGTCCGTATATTCGCCCTGACAGGCAACGAAAATATCACCTTGTTTAATTTGACGGCTGTCTGAATGCAACAAACGCCCTGCTGCGTTTGCACACAGCAGAGGCGGAATGTTGGTTTCAGCTAAAGGGGTTAACTTGCTGAACATAAAATAATCTCGTTGATACTCGGATTAAGACGGTGTTTTAACGGCTGCAACATTGGTCAGAGGCTTGGTGGGGGAAACGCCCAAGATATTCAGGCTGCCACCCATGACTTGTTTGAAGACCGGACCTGCCACTACGCCGCCGTAGTAACCGTTTGCAGTCGGTTCGTCGATGGTTACCGCCACAATCACACGGGGATTTTTGGCAGGAGCAAAACCGATGAAAGTTGCGACGTGTTTGTTATCAACGTAACGTCCGTTGACCAACTTACGCGCTGTACCGGTTTTCGCGCCGACGTCGAAACCATCTACCGCACCCGCCGTACCCGTACCACCGGGCTCGGTTACAGAAACCATCAAATCACGCACTTCACGCGCGGTCGAAGCTTTAATGACGCGTTTGCCTTTGGGCGCAACCGCCTGTTTCTCAAAGCTGACCGGCAACAATTCGCCGTCGTGTGTCAACATGGTATAAGCACGCGCCAATTGCAGCAGACTCAATTGCAAGCCGTAACCGAAAGACATGGTTGCCTGTTCAATCGGCTGCCATCTGCGCCAGCTTCTCAAAAGACCGGCCGTCTCACCGGGGAAACCGGAGTGCATCCGCACGCCCACACCCAAATCATGATAAAAATCATACATTTCTTTAGGCGTGAATTTTGCAGACAGTTTGCTGGTACCGACGTTGGAAGATTTTTGCATAATGCCACGCACATCCAAAGTAGGATACACATGGGTATCGCGCACAGTAGCGGGACCGATTTTATAAGGCATGGTGTTAAAACGATCAGCCACACCGACTTTGCCGGAATCCAATGCTTTGGCAATCGTAAACGGCTTCATTGCAGAACCCGGCTCAATCATATCGGTAACGGCTCGATTGCGGCGCTGTTCGCTATCGGCGCTGCCCGGTTGATTCGGATCGTAGGCAGGGCTGTTAACCAAAGCCAAGATTTCGCCGGTTTGCGCATCCAATACCACAACCGTACCTGCTTTGGCTTTGTGATAAGCCACTGCCTTATTCAGCTCATCATAGGCAAGTGTTTGAATACGTTGATCCAAAGACAAAACCATGTCCTGCCCGTTTTTCGGATCGCTGTTGCGCGGAGAATCCAAACTATCGACGATATTGCCTTTATTGTCGCGCAAAACCACTTTCGCACCGTCCGCACCATGCAGACTGTCTTCACGCGACAATTCCAAGCCTTCCTGTCCTTTGCCGTCAATATTGGTGAAACCGATAACGTGCGCGAACAGGTTGCCCATCGGATAATGGCGTTTCAGTTCTTTTTGGAATGCCAAGCCTTTAATGCCCAAAGCTTTAATTTCTTCTGCTTTTTCCTGGCTGAGTTGACGCTTCAGATAGATAAAATCTTTATCTTTTTTCGCCAATTTCTCCTGCAATGCCTCAACAGGCAGATCAACAATAGCCGCCAACTTAGCCATCTGTTCGGCAGTCGGCATTTCTTCCATACCGGAAGGCATGGCATACAAGGATTCAGTCGGTGCACTCAACGCCAAAGTCGCGCCGTTACGGTCCGTAATCATGCCGCGCGACGCAGGTAAAGTCAGGGTACGGACAAAACGCTGATCGCCCTGATTTTTCAAAAATTCATGCTGCGTGGTTTGCAAATAGATGCCGCGAGCCAGCAGTCCGACAAACGCAGCCGCAATCAGCCACAACACCAAAGAAATCCGCCCATCACTGGTGATGGGTTTTTTAGCTTTGGCTGTCTTGGGCAGCATGCTCGGTTTATATTCGTTTTTAATCAACATCTTAACATCTCAATTCATAATCACCCGAACCGTGTCTTTATCTAACGGCACCAATTTGCAGTACCGGATAAGCCGGCTATATTATTTTTTTCGTTCCACCATCACGGTATTATCCGCGCCGGGCGGTTTGAGGCGTTGCTTCTCAGCCGCCACCTTAATCAGCTTGTGGTTCGCCAGCCGCGCCTGATCCAATTTCAAGCGTGCATAGTCCTGATCAAGCTTGATTTCCTGCTTTTGCGCTTTATCCAAAGCGATGAAGTGCAAACGCGATTGGTCTTGCACAGTGACCACCGCAAAAGCAGATACCGATACCAAGACCAACAAAAGGATATTTAATTTATTCATTATTTTCAGACGACCTCAATCTGTTTGTTCCGAGGACACCTGCCCCACATAATGCTTATTCTGCAATCTCACCGCCCGTCCGCTCTGCCACGCGTAAAACTGCGCTACGCGCCCGCGGATTGGAGGCGGTTTCCTCAACGCCCGGCTTTATCGCCTTTCCCACCGCCTTTAACGGCGGCAGAGGCAAATCCGCTTCTTTTACTGCCGCCCAGCGCGGCAAAGGAGGATGTTGCGAATATTTTTTGACAAACTGTTTCACGATGCGGTCTTCAAGCGAATGGAACGCGATAACCGCCAAACGCCCGCCTTGTTTCAGACGACCCATCACTTGCGGCAGAACCGCCTCTACCTCTTCGAGCTCGCGGTTAATAAAGATGCGAACTGCCTGGAAGGTGCGCGTCGCAGGGTCTTGCCCCCGCTCACGAGTACGGACGTTTTGCGCCACGAGCTGCGCCAGCTTGCGGGTTGTATCGATCGGACTTTCTGTCCGTTGCGCAACAATGGCGCGCGCAATCTGGCGACTAAACCGCTCTTCACCATAATTCTTGATAACCTCGTGCAAATCCTGTTCTGATGCTGTTGCAATCCATTCTGCAGCGGACATTCCCCGCGTCGGATCCATGCGCATATCCAAAGGTGCATCAAAACGGAAACTGAAACCCCGTGCGCCATCATCTATCTGCGGGGACGAAATCCCCAAATCAAACAACGCACCATCTATTTCTTCAATACCCAGCTTATCCAGGGTCGTCTGAAAACTGGAAAACCCGTCATGGACTACCGTAACGCGCCCATCCTGCTCGGCCAGCTTTTGCGCCGCCTCAATCGCTTGCGGGTCTTTATCAAACACAATCAGACGACCTTGACTGCCCAGACGGGACAAAATCAATCGGGAGTGCCCTCCCCTGCCGAACGTCCCATCCACATAAATACCGTCTTCACGAACCGCCAGAGCATCAACCGCCTCGTTTAACAAAACGGTGATATGTTGATATTCAGCATTACTCACAATTGCAAATCCGTCTGACTTAATTGGAATGCCAACTCTTCAGGATCATCATCCAAAGCCTGAGTCATTTCAGCTTCCCATTGATCACGGCCCCACAATTCCAAACGGTTGGCGCGACCGACCAAGGTAACGTCTTTTTCAAAATCCACCCGTTTGCGCAGATTGGCAGGAATCAGTACGCGGCCGGCGCTGTCCCATTCCAGCGTATCCGCATTGTGCAGCAGCAGATTTTGATAACGCTGCAACATCGGATTTCCTGCCGTTTTCAGGTGCAAAAGCTGCTCGGCAACCTTTGCCCATTCAGCCTCCGGATACATCAGCAATTTTTGACGGGAATCCAAAGTAACCACAATCGACGGCGTATAATGGCGCAGCAAAATATCGCGGAACTTGGCAGGAATCGCCAACCGCCCTTTGCTGTCAATACTCAATTCGTGAGCGCCACCAAACACAATTTCGTCCTATCGGTTTAAATCGGAATTTTTTGGGCAATGCAGACACTTTTACCCACATCGCCCCACTAGCCCACACTATAAAAAATTTTAACGCCTCGGTCAAATCGCCTTACTCTAAAATCCCAGTACATATGCAACAACAAAATCATTAAAAAACAGTATTTTAACCAAACAAACAAACAAGTCGAACCGCCCATTTTACCCGATTTAGTTTTTAAAAACACAATATGTAGTATTACAAATATTATTTAGACACAACATATGGTATAAAAAAATGAAAAAACACCCCTTTTCCGTTCACGTTATAATAGACAAATAAATTCATAAATTTTACATTATCTAACAGTTATGAAGGCACAACTCCCCCTCCCCTCCCCTGCCGCGCAAGCCTCAAGTTCCAAACTATTCGAAATCATCACACAGGAAATAAAAGCCCAAAATAACTGGATTCCTTTCTCACGATTTATGGAGCTTGCACTCTACACACCCGAATACGGCTACTACACCGGAGGCAGCCACAAAATCGGCACAGACGGCGATTTCATCACCGCCCCCACCCTCACCCCATTATTCGGACAAACCCTCGCCCGACAACTTGCCGAACTACTCCCGCAAACCGCCGGCAACATCTACGAATTCGGCGCAGGTACGGGACATCTCGCCGCCACCTTATTGAAAAGCCTTTCAGACGACCTCAAGCATTACTACATCATCGAACTCTCCCCCGAGCTTGCCGAACGCCAACGTCAATTCATCGCCGAACACACCACTCCGCAACTGGCACAAAAAGTCATACACCTGACCGAACTGCCCGAATCCTTCGACGGCATCATCATCGGCAACGAAGTCCTCGATGCCATGCCTGTCGAAATCATCCGCCGCACCCAAAACACCTTCCAACACATCGGCGTCTCCATCAACCTAGACGGACAGCTTGAACAAAGCCCGCAACCCTTAAACCAACCCGACCTCCTCCGTTTAGCCGCCACCTACTTTCCCGAAACCGAACACCCCTACACCAGCGAGCTACACCCCGCCCAATACGCCTTTATTCTCACCCTCGCGCAGAAAATCACACGCGGCGGTATGATATTTATCGACTACGGTTTTGACGCCGCCCAGTATTACCACCCGCAACGCAACGAAGGCACGCTCATCGCCCACTACCGTCACCACACTGTTCATGACACATTTTTCCATATCGGTCTGACCGATCTGACCGCACATGTCAACTTTACCGACATTGCTCAAGCAGGCACCGACGGCGGACTAGACCTCATCGGCTACCTGCCCCAATCTCATTTCCTATTCAACCTAGGCATTACCGACCTGTTGGCACAAACCGCTCCGCCAGGCACAGCAGACTACCTCCGTGTCAGCACCGCCGTACAAAAACTGACCGACCAACACGAAATGGGCGAACTCTTCAAAGTCATCGCCTTTGGCAAAAACATCGACATCGACTGGACAGGTTTCCGCTTCGGCGACATCTGCCACAAACTTTGAACCCCCCCACCTCAAACCACCCTCCAAACACACAGGTCGTCTGAAACACCGTTTCAGACGACCTCATCCACGTTTTATTCCATTAAAAAACAAAAACAAAACACAAAGTACAAAATAAAACTTGCCAAAAACTCAAAACAACATATAATAGCGACTTCACGAAACGGCGAATTAGCTCAGTCGGTTAGAGCAGAGGAATCATAATCCTTGTGTCCGGGGTTCGAGTCCCTGATTCGCCACCAAATTTCGGGGGTATAGCTCAGTTGGTAGAGCGCTTGCATGGCATGCAAGAGGTCAGCGGTTCGATCCCGCTTACCTCCACCAGATAAAAAAGACCTTGTTTAAAACAAGGTCTTTTTTATATTTATTGGCTCTATCATGGATTAACAGTAGGACATACATTCCAAGCAATCAATTTTCTAAGTACCAAATACAAAAAACCGATTGGCCTCACACTACCCTCTCTGTTCACAACGTCATCACTTTCCCTTTATTTTCAAGAGGTTGCCATGATACAATTATCTTGGCAGCCTCTTATATCGTAGTGCTAACTTGTTTTGTTTTATATGAAGTTATGGATGCATTCTAAAGACATTACTTACTTGACCGTTATAGATACGGACTCAAGGTTTGGCGCAAAATTTCCATATCTGTAACCTTCGTAATGTTTGCCTTACCCAGACGATCCAAACCAATAAAGCGCATGACGCCGCCACTCACTTTTTTATCATGACTCATGTGCTCTATCCATTTTTCAAATTCAAACTTCGGTGGTGCTGATGGTAATTTTGCAGCCTCAAGCAATGCTGCAATACGAAGCGTATCTGCCTCATGAATTTTACCCAGTCTCTCGGATAACCGTCCTGCCAATACGCATCCCGCAGCTACTGCTTCACCATGCAGCCACACGCCATAACCCATTTCTGCCTCAATGGCATGCCCAAAAGTATGCCCCAGATTCAACCATGCACGAATCCCTTGTTCTGTCTCATCTTGAGCCACAATCTCAGCTTTCATTTTGCAACAATGGTACACAGCCTGCGCAAGTTTCTCCTGATCCTGCATCATCAAATCGGTCATGTGCTGCTCTAACCACTCAAAAAACTCAATATCGCCAAGCGCGCCGTATTTAATGACCTCTGCCATACCGGCAGATAATTCGCGTTGCGGAAGCGTTTTAAGCGTAGATAAGTCCGCCAGTACAGCCTTAGGTTGATAAAACGCGCCTATCATGTTTTTCCCAAGCGGATGGTTGATTGCCGTCTTCCCGCCAACTGAGGAATCGACTTGACTTAACAATGTAGTCGGCACTTGGATAAATGGGGCGCCACGTTGATAAGTTGCCGCCGCAAAACCAACCATATCGCCAATGACCCCTCCTCCCAATGCGATCAAGGTCGTTTTGCGCTCTGCCCTATTTTGCATTAAACCGTCAAAAATAAGATTGAGCGTTTGCCAATTTTTATATTCCTCCCCATCAGGCAGAATAATACTGAAACTGGGAATACCTAACCTATCCAAGGTCGTCTGAAAAGATTCTAGATATAAGGGCGCAATCGTCTCATTCGTAACAATGACCACCTTATTACTTAAATATGGCTTTAATAAAACATCAGCTTGTTCAATAAGATGATTCCCGATAAAAATAGGATACTGATGGGAGGGGGTTTGGACGGTCAGGGTACGCATTTTGATTCCTTGTTAATCTTTAGTTGCCGGCTCTCATTTAGGGTCGTCTGAAAACCTATATCGTTACTCACCGATAACAAATCTATTATCGATTTAACGCCTCAAACAACCGTTTCACCGTTTTTGCACAGCTGTCGGACTCGATCACAATGTGCGCAGTATTTCGATATAAAGGATCACGGGCATTATAGAGCTCTTGCAACTTAGCAAGCGGGTTCTCTACCTGCAACAAAGGGCGACTGTTATCATAACGGGTCCGCTCTAACAGAACTTCAGGCGAGGCATGAAGATACACGACCGTACCATTTCGTCGCATATTTTGCCTGTTTTCATCACGCAAAACCGACCCTCCTCCTGTTGATAAAATAATATCCTTCATCGCAGTCAGCTTCTTGAGCATAGCAGTCTCTCGATTGCGAAACCCTTGCTCACCCTCCATCTCAAAGATGATGGGGATAGAGACACCTGATGCCGTACAAATCTCATGATCACTATCATAAAACGGACGATCCAACATTTGGGCAATATACCGCCCCAAAGTGGTTTTCCCTGCACCCATCAAGCCAATTAATATTAAATTACCGTTGATTTTTTCCATAAAAAGCATTTTATACGATACTCAGCATTATTTGTGCCACCCTTCCAAACTCGTGTCTGCAAACACCATACTTCGATTTTTAATCCGTTGATTCTAATTGTTTTTAATTTCAGACTTCTAAAAGTCTTTGGCTATTATATTTGACGCACAAATCCTGACCATCAAATTGAATATAGTGGATTAACTTTAAACCAGTACGGCGTTGCCTCGCCTTGCCGTACTATCTTGTACTGTCTGCGGCTTCGTCGCCTTGTCCTGATTTAAATTTAATCCACTATAAATAAAAACCGGGCAGATATCCAAAAGACATCTACCCGGTTTTTATTGCATCACTTAATAACGCAAATTACTACCCACGCCATCCATAATGCGAGGCGTTATGAAAATCAACAATTCGCGTCGTTCTTCTTTCTTGGCTCGTGATTTAAACAAGTTTCCTACTACAGGAATATCACCAAGCAATGGAACTTTATTGATGGTATCGCTATTGTCCTCTTCATAGATACCACCAACGATCAAAGTGCCACCATCTTCAACCATAGCCTGAGTATTCAAGTTCTTAGTCTGAATACACTTGGTTATCAAAGAATCTACAGTACAGTCGACCGGGGTATCTTTAGTGATCTTAACGGTCATAATAATTTGACCATCTGGAGTTACATTAGGAGTAACTGTCAGACCCAAAACTGCTTTTTTGAATGAAACCGAAGTTGCACCACTTGAAGAAGCTTCTTGGTAAGGAATTTCAGTACCAGATTCAATCGTAGCTTCTCGACGATCCTGAGTCAGAACACGCGGATTAGAAATGGTTTTGCTCTTACCTGTTGCTTCAGACGCAGAGATTTCCAAACCTAATGCACCAGATGACAAGGCTCGTACTAAAGCGATACTGTTCGTTGCTGCTGTAGCAGGTAAGCTTACGTTAGGCTGCAAAGACCAAGTTGGATAAGCAGACTCTCCACGGAATACTGAGGCGTTAGTATTGTGGTTATTCTGAGCAGCTGACCAATCATTGCCCCAAGAGTTTCTTCCTCTTGCACCAGCAGCACCAAACTTAACGCCCAAATCGCGTGAGAATCCATCTTTTGCTTCTACGATACGCGCTTCAACCATAACTTGACGTGTAGGAACATCCAACTCATCAATCAATTTACGGAATTTCTCGATGACGTTCCGATTATCTGTAACAATCAAGGTATTCGTTGCGGGGTCAATCAAAGCACTGCCTCGACCGCTCAACAAGGTATTGCGACCATTGGAATTGCTACTTCCATTATCTTCCAAACGAAGGATTTTGCGGAACTCCTCTACATTTTTATATTTCAATTGGAAGGTTTGCGAATACAAAGGACCAAGCTCTGCAATTTCCTTTTCTGCTTGCAAGAAGGCCTTATCCTTCGCCAACAATTCATCACGTGGAGCAATATTGATGATATTACCTTGACGACGCATATCCAAATTACGGGCTTGCATTACCAAGTCCAATGCCTGATCCCAAGGCACATCCTTGAGGGATAAAGTCATCTTACCATTTACCGTATCGCTAGCCACAATATTGACGCCGGACTCTTTTGCAAGAATCTGCAGAATAGTACGAACTTCAACATCTTGGAAATCTAGAGAAATTTTACGACCATTGAAAGATTTATTTGCATTACCACCATTCAAACCACGTGACTCCGTATCAGCGGCTTTAGGTAAAATTTCAAAAGTAAAATGCCCTGCTGCCGGCTTAGTACGAACTTCCCAGTTTGAACTATTTCGAATGATCAGCTGAGTATCATTACCGATTCGTTTTAAAGTTATATTTTTTACAGGTGTATTGAAATCACCTACATCCAAACTACGTTGTGCTTGTGTTGGCAACGGATAGTTTTTCAATGTAATGATGACACGATCACGCTGTTGTTTAATATCAGGCTGTCCAGTAAAAGCCGGAACGCTTAATTCAACAATACCTGAATTGCGCGATCCTTTACGGAAGTCGATATTAGCGGAATTAGCGACTTGCTTTGCTTTTTCTGACGGAACAGAATCCTGCATAGAAGGTTTATTATTTGATACAGACATTGCAGAATTTCGGTCAGCTGACTCGCTAACAAAAACCCAAACTTCATTACCATGAATTTCAGTATTATATTGGGCAGTTTTATTCAAACCCAACACAATACGGGAACGGTCATTATTTTGTGCCGCCGTAATCTGATTTAATAACGGGTCAGCATACTCCAATACTGATTGAGGCAATCGAATAGTAGTGTTAGCAAAATCAAGCGCAATTCTGGCTGGAGCCGAAGTAACAAAACCGCTCGGACTGGTTACATCACGATCAAAACGGATTTTGATAATTTTTTGACTATCAGGAAGAGTAGATACATTAATATCAGTAATATTACCTGCAAAAGCAGTTTGTACAGCCATGGCTACGCCAATACTGGCAAAAAATTTTGTCATGTGCTTAGTTTTCATAAAGTGAGACCCCTTAATTAATTTGGAATTGCGGCAGATTCGCTTCGAGATTCAGCTGTCGAAGCACCACTTGAACCTTCATCTGACTGTGTACTTAACGGCAATTCAGCCTTTCGATATATCCAGTTACCAGAACTGTCTTCTATTAATTCAGTCAAAGTAATTTTATCCTCAGTAATCGTTTGGATTTTACCGTAATTCTGACCGATATAGTTGCCCGGCATAACGGTATAAACATGTCCATTTACATCGATAAAGCCAGATGTCTTATTATTACCACGCAGAATACCGACATAACGCATATTTTCCAAACTAAATGCTTCCAATGTCTCTTTCTGACGATTCAAATTAGGAGCATTATTCCCCTTGGGTGCATTTTCCAAACGTCGATAGTCAAACGCATTCAACCCATTATATGCTGGAGGGGTATATGCAACTGGCGGAGTAATCGTCGGTGCTTGAAATGGAGTAACCTTAACTTTAGCTTCATCTTGCGTCTGTTTTATCCACATATTTAAATCATCATGGGTGGGGGAACATGCTGCTAAAGACAAAACACCTACGAGTAAGATAGTATTTTTCATGATTTCCCTAATAACTTTTATTTATTGTCAACTTCAGCACCATTCTGCGCATCACTTCCGTTAGCCTGTGCCTCCTTCTGTTTGGCTGCAAGCTCGGCAGCAACTTCTTCTGCAGGACGAGCCTTATAAGTTGTTGCAGTGGCACTCAGTGTCAAAATATCACTTTTGCCCTCTTTACCACTTTTTCCGTCTGCTGCTTGGGAGAGCTTCAGAGATTCCAAAGTAATGATTCGCGACAAACCTCCGACATCACGAGCAAACTGGCTAATCTGATTATGCTTACCCGTAATGGAAATTTCATAGGGCAACTTTTGGATTGGACCATCATTAACCGGAGCTTGAGGCACAACACTATCCAAACGCAAACCATTAGCGGATCCAGCCTGATGCAATTCTTGGATTAAATTAGGAATTTCAGCATCTGTCGGCAGTTGTTTCAACAAAACATCAAAAGCTGAACGGATAGATGCCAATTCCGCCTGAAGGTTATGCAAATTAACAGCCTCTATACTTTTTTTCGTATATGTTTCCTTTAGTTCGGCTTCTTTAGCTTCCTGCGTAGAAAGTGTTTCGAGTTGCTCTTTGAAAATACCAACATATCCTATTGCCAAGACCCCCGCTATTGCCAACCCTGCGATAAATAACTTAGCAGGCATATTTAACAAATAGAGGTTTTGGATATCAATATTTTTTGCTTTACTTACAGACATTTATTTTACCTCTTGCTTCTGTTCGCCAGTTTTAGTCGTGTTCGCGGCTGGATTTTGTACGGGTACTGATGGATGACCTGAATTATTCAACAAAACCTTCAGAGTAAATTCTTGATAATTATCAATTTTCTTAATACTCAAAAGTTCTGGCTGAGCAAAAACCCCGGTACTTGGCAAAGAACGCATAAACATTGCGATCTTATTATCACTGCTTGCTCGACCCGTAATTTTGTAAGATGTCGAACTTTCTGCTTCCAACGCTGTCAGATAAGAGTTATCGGGAGTAACTACATTTAAGCTGTCGATGATATAGGCGGCCTGTGAACGTTTTTCCTGTAACTCTTCTACTTTTTGTTTTTTTGATAGGAAATTTTCTTTTTCTTGCTGCAGTTTTAGAATTTCTCCCAAAGCTTTATCCAGCTTTTCAATTTCCTTCCCTAGAAGGGCATTACGGTCTTCCTGCCTGCTGATTGCATTATTAATTGTCAAATATGTCAACACAAGCAGACCTGCACCTATCAATAACGCCGAAAGCATTAATACTTTAAATTGTTGCTTTTTGCGCTGTTTGATTTCTTCCCTATAAGGAAGAAGGTTAATTTTAACAAATTCGATCATATTACAGTCCCCTTAATGCTAATCCGAATGCTAATGTTAAAGACGGTGCATCAATTTGCAGCTGTGGCAAATCAATTTTATTGTTTCGTTCAGCATATAAAACCGGGTGAATACACTGTGTCGCAGTATTGGTTTGAGAAAAAATACTTTCCGCCAATCCGGCCTGTTGCGATGCAAACCCAGTTAATAAAATATGTTTAATGTTTGAGAAGGTCTCTGTTGTCTGCGTAGTGTAGTAAAACTGCAATACACGTTGGATTTCTTGCGCTACCTGAACGTTAAAGCGATCTGCGACTTGGGTCTGATAATCAGATGGTTTACTGGATGAAGCTATCATCTGCGCCGCTTTTTCTTCTGTCACTTGATAAGTACGCTGAATTAGTTGATTCAACTGTTCCGTACTGACAGGGGTCTCTTGTTTATACAAAATCTGTCCGTTTTGCATCACCAATGCGTACATTTGGGTAGCATGAATACCAAATACGGCAACTTTTTCATTAGTCAATTCAGGCGCATGATTATTAATCCAAAAAGCATAGGCATTTCTCTGAGCTAAAAGATCCAAATCTAAGGCAGACAGATCAAGTCCTGCATTTTCAAACATTTCAATAACAGGCTCAATATCGTCTTTTCTAGCTGCTACGGTTGTAATCTGCTGCCCCGCCGGGGAAACGGATACGCCGGTCACCTGATAGTCATAACTCATTTCATCAATAGGACCGATTGCTGAAATTTCAGATTCAGCAAACTCGTCCAAATCAAGTTCGGTATCGCGAGGGTTGTAAGTTATGTTCTCTATTGTTGCCAAGCTTTGTGGTACAGCTGCAACAAAGTTCTTACAAGAACTGCGCAATTGCGTATAAGTATGTTGCAAATAGGTGACAAGTTGGTCGTAATCTTGGATTTTGTTACCTTTTACAATATTTTTAGGTAATTTGGTAATAACGTATTTTTCTAGCTGAATTTGGTTTAAACTACGGCCTGTCAGCTGAACCATCTTAATGGCATGCTGGCTGATGTCGATGCCGATAGCGGCTCGGTTGCTTAACCCTCCGGAAGCTTTACTTGCCTTGCTGGTTTTGCTTTTAGGGCTTTTTGATAAGCTAATCATATAATTTCCCTGTATTGTTAGGAGTGAGTAACTGTTTCGATATCCGTAAAGGATTTCTTTTTCTTTGCACAGTAAATACTGTGTTTCACAGAAATCGGTTTCTATTTTACTTTATTTAATGCCAGTGATGGCAAAAATTATTACTTAGTCATGATTAAAAAGATTATAACGACCTGTCTTGGTTTGATATTAGGATTGGCACTCTTCGGTGTCGGCTTGCTCGCTATTGCGATTTTGGTCACATACCCCAAGTTGCCTGCTCTTGATTCTTTACAACACTACCAACCCAAAATGCCCCTCACAGTATATTCTGCCGACGGTCAGATTATTGGGGTTTACGGTGAACAGCGCCGGGAGTTTACAAAAATTGGAGATTTTCCAAAGGTTTTGAAAGACGCTGTTATTGCCGCAGAAGATAAACGTTTCTATGAGCACTGGGGCGTAGACGTAGTAGGCATTGCCCGTGCCGCTATCGGCAACGTAGTCGCCGGCGGTTTGCAATCAGGTGCCAGTACCATTACTCAACAGGTAGCAAAGAACTTCTACTTGAGTAACGAGCGTACATTTACCCGTAAATTCAATGAAGCCCTATTGGCCTATAAAATCGAGCAGACGCTTAGTAAGGATCAGATTTTAGAACTGTATTTCAACCAAATCTATTTGGGTCAACGGGCATACGGTTTTGCCTCTGCCGCTCAAATCTATTTCAACAAAAACGTGAAAGATTTGACTTTGGCTGAAGCATCCATGCTGGCAGGCCTACCTAAAGCGCCTTCAGCGTATAACCCCATCGTTAACCCCGAGCGCGCCAAACAGCGCCAAGCCTACATCCTGCGAAACATGCAGGAAGAAAATATGATTACTGCACAACAACGCGATCAAGCTTTGAAAGAAGAGCTGCATTATGAACGTTTTGTGCAAAACATCGACCAAAACGCTTTGTATGTTGCTGAAATGGCACGCCAAGAGTTGTATGAAAAATATGGCGAGGACGCATACACTCAAGGCTTTAAGGTCTACACAACCGTCAATACCGCCAACCAACGTGTTGCTACTGAAGCCCTTAGAAAAGCGTTGCGTAATTTCGACAGAGGCAGCAGTTATCGCGGCGCAGAGAACTACATCGACCTCAGCAAAACTGATGACGTAGAAGAAACGATCAGCCAATATCTTTCTACTTTATATACGGTTGACAAAATGGTCCCTGCCGTTGTCTTGGAAGCCTCTAAAAAAGGAGTTCTGATTCAACTACCTAGCGGAAAAAGATTCAATCTGAACAGCTACGCGCTCGGCTTTGCAGCCCGTGCAGTCAACAACGAAAAAATGGGAGACGACCGTATTCGTCGCGGTTCCGTTATCCGTGTCAAAGGTGGCGGCAACAATTGGTCTGTCGTTCAAGAACCCCTATTGCAAGGTGCTCTGGTTTCATTAGACGCGAAAACAGGTGCCGTGCGTGCATTGGTCGGCGGTTATGACTTCCACAGCAAGACATTTAACCGTGCCACCCAAGCCATGCGCCAACCAGGTTCTACCTTTAAGCCTTTCGTATACTCTGCGGCACTCGCCAAAGGCATGACAGCATCCACCATGATTAATGACGCACCACTCTCCCTGCCGGGTAAAGGTGCCAATGGTTCTGCTTGGAATCCTAAAAACTCAGACGGCCGTTATGCAGGCTATATCACCCTGCGCCAAGCATTGACCGCCTCTAAAAACATGGTTTCCATCCGAATCTTGATGTCCATCGGTATCGGATACGCGCAACAATACATCCAACGTTTCGGCTTCAAACCGTCCGAAATCCCTGCCAGCCTGTCTATGGCGCTTGGTACCGGTGAAACAACACCATTGCGTGTCGCTGAAGCATATAGCGTCTTTGCCAATGGCGGTTACAAAATTTCCGCATACGTCATCGACAAGATTTATGACAGCGAAGGTCGTCTGAAAGCACAAATGCAACCTCTTGTTGCAGGCGAAAACGCTCCTCAAGCCATCGACCCGCGTAACGCATACATCATGTACAAAATCATGCAAGACGTTGTCCGTGTCGGTACTGCGCGAGGTGCCTCCGCACTTGGCCGTTCCGATATCGCCGGTAAAACCGGTACGACGAACGACAATAAAGATGCATGGTTCGTCGGCTTCAACCCAAGTATTGTCACTGCCGTATACATCGGCTTCGACAAACCGCGCAGCATGGGCCGCGCAGGTTACGGCGGCACGATTGCCGTTCCAGTCTGGATCGATTACATGCGCTTCGCTCTCAAAGGCGTAGAAAATAAAGGCATGAAAGCACCGGCAGGTATCGTGAACAGCGGCGGCGAATACTATATGAAAGAACGTATGACCACCAGCTCCGATATCACTCTGGACAATAGCGGTACCGTTCCACGCCCTGCACAACAACCTTCCCGACAACAACGCCCGGCCAATGCCAACACTGCCGCAACGCCTGATAGCGATCGGGATGGCGGAGACCGCGGTCGCGGTGATTTGCAAGAAACGCCGGTACAGCCAAGCAATGTTAACAATCGACAATTAGACTCGCTGTTCTAATTACACCGGTCAAAAGGTCGTCTGAAACCCGAATCAGGAATTTCAGACGACCTTTTTATATATGGCAGTACAATCTCAATTCATTGCCATGTGAACAAGATAGAAAAATTCACTTTAAACCGATACTGCATTGTCTCATCCGAGCCTAAAGCGGAGAGTTTCCCCAAATGCTAAAAAACCAGTTTCATACCATCTGCACTGTTCATCAAACTTATCCCCTACCCCTTGATTTCAAATTACCTCACCACACTAGATTCCGCCCCTTCCACTCACTCCATCAATCAAACGAATAGTGGATTAACTTTAAACCAGTACGGCGTTGCCTCGCCTTGCCCTGATTTAAAGTTAATCCACTATAAAAACAACAAGGTCGTCTGAAACATGATCCAACATTTTCAGACGACCTTTTCGGGTTTATCTATTTTAAAGCAACATACACAGCAGCAAGATGATTTTGTTCCCTCACCCTGCAAGACAATAAACGGATTTGCGTCCCGTCAATGCAGATAATACTACGACCGATTACAATGGCTCGGAATTTTCCGGATTTCCGATATTCAAGTTGTCCATTTCTTCTTGATGCGTAGCAAACCATTCGCCGACGACTTGGTTAACTTCTTCGATCCCTTGCTTTTTAAGACTGGAAAACAGTTGTACGCTGATGCGTTGACGGGTCATATAGGACTTGAGCGTTTTTTTGACTGCGCCTAAAGTTTTGATTTGCTCGTTTTTCGACAGCTTGTCGGCTTTCGACAACAAAATATGCACAGGGCGGCCGGTGATATGGAAAAAGTCCAGCATCCGCAAATCTAGCTCTTTCAAAGGGTGGCGCGCATCCATAATCAACACCAAGCCGATGAGCTGGCGTCGTTGTTGGAGATAGTCGCCCAAGAGTTTGACCCAATGCGTACGGATGGCTTCGGGAACTTGCGCATAACCGTAGCCAGGCAAATCCACCATGAAGCTGCCATTGCTCAATTCGAAGAAATTGATGTGTTGGGTTCGTCCCGGCGTTTTGGAGACGTAAGCGAGCCGGACATGGTTGGTCAGGGTATTGATCGCGCTGGATTTGCCTGCGTTACTGCGTCCGACAAATGCGATTTCTGCGGGTGTGTCGGGCAGGTCTTTGAGATGATTGACGGTGGTGAAGAATTTGGCGTTCTGAAAGAGGTTCATCCGTATTTCCTTGTTCCCTGAGACAGAGTGGCGGAATTTGCCGTGTCCATGTTGCGAAACATGGTAGTAATTTAATGTAAATCTAGTATAGAATAGCACGTTTATAGAATTATCGGTTTTTATCGGGTAAAATTTATCCGGCGTTTTGAGTATAAAAAAGGCATTGTCGCGGTATGCAATGCTGTAATCAGGAGCACTCCATGAAACGATTGACTTTAGCGGCCTTGGTTTTGGCTGCCGGCGCGGCTGTCGCTGCCCCGAAAGCGGATATTGCAAAAGGCAAAGAAGTGGCTACTACCATTTGTGCGGCATGTCATGCGGCGGACGGCAACAGCGGCATCGCCATGTATCCAAAGCTCGCCGCGCAACACAGTGCCTATATCTACCGTCAAACCTTGGACATTAAAGAAGGCAAACGTACAAACGGTTCCGCCGCTGTGATGAAACCTATGGTGATGAACCTGTCCGAGCAAGACATCCTGAATGTATCCGCATTCTATGCCAAACAACAGGCCAAATCCGGCGAGGCTAACCCGAAACAAAATGATCCTGTTTTGGGCGGCAAAATCTACCGAGGCGGTTTGGTGGATAAAAAAGTTCCTGCCTGTATGTCCTGCCACGGTCCCAGCGGCGCGGGTATTCCGGGCGGCGGTACCGAAATCGGCGCATATCCGCGCTTAGGCGGCCAACATATGTCTTATGTGGTCGATCAAATGAAGGCATATAAATCCGGACAACGCAAAAACGCGATTATGGAAGATATTGCCAAACGCCTGACCGAAGAAGAGTTGAATGCGGTTTCCAACTTCATCCAAGGTCTGCATTGATTCCTGTCAATCCGTCTGTTTGCGGATGATGTGAATATCAAGGTCGTCTGAAAACGTTTGCCCTCGGGCAGTTGTTTTCAGACGACCTTGTGCGATGGTATGCCGCCGCTTTTGAGGCAATAAGTATTTTCAAATGGCAGCCTTTGGCTTTTTGCCCCATCATGTCTATTTTTCGTGCCGTTCGATAATCGGGTCTCTTCCGAATCCCGACCATCCCCGTATTCTTTATCAAATCAAACCGCTATGAGCAAATCCCCTTCATCCGTCCCCCTTATCCGCAAACCTTGGTTCGCTTTTTTAAGCTCCATGCGTTTTGCCGTTGCCCTGCTCAGTCTTTTGGGCGTCGCTTCGGTTATCGGGACGGTGTTGCAGCAAAACCAGCCGCAGGTCAATTATGTTGTGAAATTCGGTCCGTTTTGGTCGCAGATTTTCAACTTTTTAGGCTTGTACGATGTTTATGCGTCCGCTTGGTTTGTGGTCATCATGATGTTTTTGGTGATATCGACCAGCTTGTGCCTGATTCGCAATGTTCCGCCTTTTCTCCGTGAAATCAAATCATTCCGTGAAAACGCTAAAGAAAAATCATTGGCGGCGATGCGCCATTCGACTGTATTGGAAGGCAAGATGTCGTCTGAAATCGCCCGGCGTTATCTCGAAGTACAAGGCTTCAGCTGCAAAACCGTAACGCGCGAAGACGGATCGGTTTTGGTTGCCGCCAAAAAAGGGGCGATGAACAAGTGGGGGTATATCTTTGCCCATACCGCGCTGATTGTGATTTGCTTGGGCGGCTTGATAGACAGCAACCTCCTGCTGAAAATCGGTATGCTGACCGGACGCGTCGTGCCGGACAACCATTCCGTCTATGCCAAAGACTTCAAACCGGAAAGCATTTTGGGTACGTCGAACCTGTCGTTCCGCGGCAATGTGAACATTACCGAAGGGCAAAGCGCGGACGTGGTCTTCCTCAATGCCGACAACGGGATGCTGGTTCAGGATTTGCCGTTTGAAGTGAAGCTGAAGAAGTTCCACATCGACTTTTACAATACCGGGATGCCGCGTGATTTTGCCAGCGATTTGGAAATTACCGACAAGGAAAGTGGCAAAAAATCGGAACACACCATCCGCGTCAATCATCCGCTGACGCTGCACGGCATCACCATCTATCAAGCGAGCTTTGCCGACGGCGGCTCCGATTTGAAGTTCAAAGCCTGGAATTTGGGCAACCCAAGCCGCGAGCCGGTAACGCTCAGGGCGACGTCTATGCGCGACTTCCCGCTCGACATCGGCAATACGTCCTACAAACTGGAGTTTGACCAATTCACGTCCATGAACGTGGAAGACATGAGCAAGTCGTCTGAAAAAGAGCAAACCCTGCAATCAGCGATTAACGACGTGCGCGCCGTCTCTCAAGAGAACAAAAAATACACCAACATCGGCCCGTCCGTTGTTTACCGAATCCGCGACAAAGCGGGTCAGGCTGTTGAATATAAAAACTACATGCTGCCCGTTAAGCAGGAACAGGATTATTTCTTCATCACCGGTACGCGCACAGGTCTGGAACAGCAATACCGTTGGCTGCGCATTCCTGCCGATAAAACCTTCAAACCCGATACCTTCATGGCGATGCGCGAACTCTTGAAAGACGAAACCGCACGCAAAGCCGTCATACGCAACGCGACCTTGAACGCGCCCGACAACATCCGCGAGCAATTCACCCTTGCCGCCGAAAACACCTTGGGCATTTTTGCGAAAGGTGGCTATTTGGCGTTGGACGAATTTATCACCAAAAACATCCCCAAAGAGCAGCAGGAAAAAATGCAGGGATATTTTTACGAAATGCTGTTCGGCGTCATGAACGCCGTATTGGAAGAAACCATCCAAAAATACAAGCTGCCCGCATGGCCTCAAGACGAAGCGCGCAACCGCTTCCTGCTGCACAGCATGGACGCCTATACCGGCCTGACCGAATACCCCGCCCCCATGCTCCTGCAACTGGACGGCTTTGAAGAAGTCCGCTCCTCCGGCTTGCAAATGACCCGTTCGCCCGGTGCATTTTTAGTCTATTTAGGCTCTGTTTTGCTGGTTCTCGGCACGATATTTATGTTCTACATCCGCGAGAAACGCGCGTGGATCCTGTTTTCAGACGACCACATCCGCTTTGCCATGTCTTCCAGCCGCAACGAGCGCGACCTGCAAAAAGAGTTTCCGCAACATACACAAAGCCTGCAACGACTGGCGAAAGATTTGAACCATGACGCATAACCATAACCCCCTACCCGAACACGAGCTGCTGACGCACAAATCGTTCCTCAAGTCCCTGAATACGGTCGACTGCCTATTCGCCCTCCTGACCGCAGCCGGCGCATTCTTCGCCCAAACCCGCATTCAGCACGCCATGGACATCTACGAAATGGTGATTTTGTGGGCAAGCGCGGGCATTACCGTCTTTTTAGGCTGGTTTTTCAAACCCATGCGCTGGTTTGCCCCCTTGTGTGCCGTCCTCGCATACGGCGCCGTCATGCTCTACGATGGCGAAATCACACATTCCGACGGCTTCCTGCTCAAATACTTCCTCAGCAGCCAGTCCGCGATTATGTGGCAATGCGCCTTCGTCTTCTTCGCACTCTTCGCCTACATCACCGGCGCTGTACTGGCACAACGCAAAAACGTCGCCACCAACACCCTGCTCGGCATGGGCTCCGTATTCGCCTGGGTGTCCGCCGTCGCAGGCTTTACCGGACTTTTAGTGCGCTGGCACGAAAGCTACCTCCTGCGCCCTGATGCAGGACACATTCCCGTTTCCAACCTCTACGAAGTCTTCATCCTCTTCCTCGTCATCACCGCCCTGATGTACCTCTACTACGAAGCCCGTTTCGCCGTACAAAAACTCGGCGGCTTCGTCTTCAGCTTCATGGCGATCGTCGTCGGCTTCGTCCTTTGGTACAGCTTTTCCCGCGAAGCACACACCATCCAACCCCTGATTCCCGCCCTGCAATCATGGTGGATGAAAATTCACGTCCCCGCCAACTTCATCGGCTACGGCGCATTCTGTATCGCCGCCATGCTCAGCATCGCCGAACTCTGGGCATTGAGAAACGAAAACGCCGGCAAAAAATCATGGCTGCCGCATTCGCAAGTCATCGAAGAAGTCATGTATAAAGCCATCGCCGTCGGCTTTCTATTCTTTACCATCGCCACTATCCTCGGCGCACTGTGGGCTGCCAAAGCATGGGGACGCTACTGGAGCTGGGACCCGAAAGAAACTTGGGCATTCATTGTCTGGCTCAACTACGCCGTCTGGCTGCACCTGCGCCTCGTCGCCGGCTGGCGCGGCAAAATCCTTGCATGGTGGGCAGTCATCGGACTGTTCGTTACCGCCTTCGCCTTCATCGGCGTCAATATGTTCCTGAGCGGCCTGCACTCTTACGGCACCTTGTAAGCGTCAAAGCACAATAAAGAAAGGTCGTCTGAAAAGCTTTAGCGCAACCCGCAAAGCATTTCAGACGACCTTTCCACACCATCAGCCACAACACAATAAAATCACACAAAATACCTCCCAATATCCCTCCCCTTCCTATTGAAACACCCCTTCCGATACACCATAATTCCATCTATAAGGCGATCACGCAAAACGCGTGTACATTGCGTCGATTTACCCGTTTTATAGTGGATTAAATTTAAATCAGGACAAGGCGACGAAGCCACAGACAGTACAGATAGTACGGAACCGATTCACTTGGTGCTTCAGCACCTTAGAGAATCGTTCTCTTTGAGCTAAGGCGAGGCAACGCCGTACTGGTTTAAAGTTAATCCACTATACCCTCAACCCCACATCAAAATAACAAAGGTCAACATCATGTGCCAACTGCTCGGCATGAACTGTAACACCCCCACAGATATCGTCTTTTCCTTTGAAGGCTTCCGCCGCCGCGGCGGCATTACCGACCACCATGCAGACGGTTTCGGCATCGGCTTTTTCGAAGGCAAAGGCGTACGCCTGTTCCACGACGACAAACCCAGCGCCGCCTCGCCCGTCGCCGACCTCGTTCGCGCCTACCAAATCAAATCCGAAAACGTCATCGCCCACATCCGCAAAGCCTCGCAAGGACAAACCTCGCTGGCAAACACCCACCCCTTCATGCGCGAAATGTGGGGCGAATACTGGCTGTTTGCACACAACGGACATTTAATCGATTTCTACCCCGAACAAGGCGAGTATTACCATGCCGTCGGCACCACCGACTCCGAACGCGCCTTCTGCTACATCCTCAACCGCCTGCGCAGCCGCTTCGCCACCAAGCCCGACCCGGACACCCTATTCGACGCCCTCGCCACACTGACCCACGAAATCCGCCGCTTCGGACTGTTCAACTTCGTTATGTCCAACGGCGACAACCTGTTTGCCCACGCCAGCACGCTTTTGCACTACATCGTACGCAAAGCCCCGTTCGGCAAAGCACGGCTTTTGGACGACGACGTCATGGTCGATTTTTCCGAAGTCACCACCCCCAACGACAAAGTCGCCGTCATCGCCACCTTACCGCTGACCCGCGACGAAACCTGGTCGCAACTGGCAGTGGACGAACTGGCCATGTTCCGACAAGGCGACATCGCCCGCAGCGACCGTCCTGAACAACCCGTCTATATGAGCGTAGAAGAAGGCTTGGCAATCGCCCGCGCCGTCGGCGTATCCGTTTAAAACAAAGAGGTCGTCTGAAAACAGAAAACGGCTTTCAGACGACCCCTTCAACCCATAATAAACCCACCGACTATACGGGAATAGCTCAATCGGCTACAATTCCGTTTCACAAACAAATAAATTCAAAAACTTATGAAATGTCCGTTTTGTCAGCATCCCAATACTCAAGTCACTGATTCGCGGCTCTTGGAAGAGACGAACAGCATCCGCCGCCGCCGCCGTTGCGTGGAGTGCGGGCAGCGGTTCAGTACGTTTGAAACGGTCGAAATGCGGATGCCGCAGGTGATTAAATCCAACGGTACGCGCGTGGCGTTTAATCCGCACAAGCTGAGAACCAGTTTGGAACGGGCTTTGCACAAACGCCCGATTGCCCAGGAAAAAATCGATGAAACGGTTGCGCTGATTGAGCAGCGTCTGTATCAGTTGGGCAACAAGGAAGTGCCGTCGCGCATGGTGGGGGAAATGGCGATGGAGGAATTGGCAAAAATCGATCAGGTCGCCTATGTCCGTTTTGCTTCCGTGTATAAAAGTTTCAACGACGTGTCCGAGTTTACTCAGGCAATCGCCACGCTGGTGCAGACCGACGGGAAATAGGTCGTCTGAAAGCGGTGTGTTGATGATGAAGAGGATGTTTATGAAAAGAGTTTTATCCGTAGCCGCCGCACTATTCTGCCTTGCCGCCTGCAGCCCCGAACAGGGCGATGCGGTGTCGAAAGCCGCCTCCGATACGGTTCAAACGCTGACGAGCATGGACGGCAAAATTTCCATTTCAGTCCACAACAGCCACTTCTCCGACATCATCGCCGATTCCGCCCGCCATCCGAAAAACGTTCCCGCCTCCAACCTGATTCTGCTCCAACACGACCCTGAAGCGCGCATTACCATTTATGCGGCGAACAACGGCCCGGCGCAAACGGATGCCAAAACCTATTTCGCCGAACTCAAAACCGCCCTTCAATCGGACGAGACTCAAAATGTCCGCGTCGGCATCGCCACCGACAACCGCATGAATTACCAAACCGACCGCGAAGACCGGCAAGGTACGTTCCACCAATACTGCATCGCCATTCACGAAGCCAATATTTATACCGTTTGCGCGTATAGCCATCACGCAAGTCAGAAGGAATTGTCGGAAGTATTGAAAGAATTGAGCTTGTCGCGTTAATGCTTTGACGAACGGAATACGGCGAAAGAAAAGGTCGTCTGAAAACGGAAAACTTTAAGAAATCCAAATTATGTTTGATTGTATTGATACCCAAATGATGCAAAACGCCCTTGCCCTTGCTCGGCTCGGGCGTTTTTCCACTTCACCCAACCCGCGCGTCGGCTGCGTGATTGCACACGGCAGTCAAATCGTCGGACAAGGGTTTCATGTCAAAGCGGGCGAACCGCATGCCGAAGTGCATGCGCTGCGGCAGGCGGGCGAAATGGCGCGCGGGGCGACGGCTTATGTGACGCTCGAACCGTGCAGCCATTACGGCCGCACGCCGCCCTGCGCCGAAGCCCTAATCGGCTCGGGCGTGTCGCGCGTGGTCGCCGCCATGACCGACCCCAATCCTTTGGTGGCAGGCAAAGGTTTGGCCATGCTCGAAGCCGCAGGCATCCGCACCGAAAGCGGTTTGCTGGAAACCGAAGCGCGCGAACTCAACCGCGGCTTCCTCTCCCGTATCGAACGCGGCCGCCCGTTTGTCCGCGTCAAATGCGCCGCCAGCTTGGACGGCAAAACCGCGCTCACCGACGGACGCAGCTACTGGATTACCGGTGAAGCCGCAAGGGCGGACGTACAGACCTTACGCGCGGAAAGCTGCGCCGTCTTAACCGGCATCGGCACGGTGCTTGCCGACAACCCGCGCCTCAACGTCCGCGCCTTCCCGACCCTGCGCCAGCCCGCGCGTATCGTATTGGACAGCAAACTGCAAACGCCGTTGGGCAGCCACATGGTTTCAGACGACCTCAGCCCCACCATCATCGTAACCGCCGTCGATGATGAAGAACGCCTCAAACCATACCACGCGTTCAGTCATATCCACATCTTGAGGTCGTCTGAAAACGCCGACGGACGTATAGACCTTGCCGCACTGCTGCCCCAATTGGCAGAACTGGGTTACGGCGAGATTATGGTCGAAGCGGGCGCGACGCTGACCTCCGCCTTTATCGAATCAGGCTTGGCAGATGAAATCGTGTTGTACCAAGCGCCGAAAATCTTAGGCGAAGGCAGAAGCCTGCTCACTCTCCCCGCCAACCCCACCGTTTTGGCTTCGGAAGGCGAGTGGGAAAGCCGTTCGGTAGAGCTGATCGGGCAGGACGTAAAATGGGTTTTGCGTAAAAAATAGGCTGCCTTGTAAACCAGAAAGGTCGTCTGAAAACTGATTTTGGGTTTTCAGACGACCTTTTTGTCAGAAGCAACGGTGTTTTACTGCATCGCCTGATTTGCTTGACAGGGTTACAAATACCGCTTCGACATATACTGAAGTAATATTAATTTTAGGTTAAATTACGCAAATATATTAATACTAATTTTTATTAATTATTTGTATTTCCGATATTATATTTAGTCACTAACGGTATAGTAATTACTAAAAATAATACAATTCAAAATCTTACCGCCCAGCTTGATTATAATATTTGCATAAACATTTCCCAACACTCCATTATCGTCGGGCAATGCTGCATTTGCACATGCAAAACTTTTACGTCCAAAACCAATCTTAGGGAAAGATTTATTTTCGACACCGACAAAACGGATTCCGACCCTGCTGTTTTTATGACTGCCGGCCGGGGTTCTGCTGCGGCATTTTGCACTGTGCGGCACGCCCTTTTCCATCACATGAGACTTGTCATGAAAAATATTACCATTCAGAAATTTGCAGATAAAACCGCCAAAATCGGCATCGTCGGCTTGGGCTATGTCGGCCTGCCGCTGATGCTCCGTTATGTGGACATCGGTTATCAGGTTTTGGGCTTCGACATCGACAAAACCAAAGTCGACAAACTCAACAAAGGCGAGACCTACATCGAGCATATTCCTGCCGAGAAAATCGCCGCCGCTTCAAACAGCCTGTTTGAAGCCACCACCGACTTCTCCCGCATCGGCGAAGTGGAAGCCGTGATTTTGTGCGTACCGACTCCGTTGAACAAATACCGCGAGCCGGACATGAGCTTTGTTATCGACACTACCGACGCAGTGAAACCTTACCTGCGCGCCGGTCAAGTGCTGTCTTTGGAGTCCACCACCTACCCTGGTACAACCGAAGAAGAATTGCTGCCGCGTGTTGAAGAAGGCGGCTTGAAAGTCGGTAAAGACGTGTTCTTGGTGTACTCTCCGGAACGCGAAGACCCGGGTAACCCGAATTTTGAAACCCGCACCATCCCGAAAGTCATCGGCGGCCATACCCCTGCTTGTTTGGAAGTCGGTATCGCGCTGTATCAGCCTGCCATCGACAAAGTCGTACCGGTAAGCTCTACCAAAGCCGCCGAGCTGACCAAGCTTCTGGAAAACATCCACCGCGCCGTGAACATCGGTTTGGTGAACGAGATGAAAATCGTTGCTGACAAAATGGATGTCGATATTCACGAAGTCATCGCTGCCGCGGCAACCAAACCGTTCGGCTTCGTCGCCTACTATCCCGGTCCGGGCTTGGGCGGACACTGTATCCCCATCGACCCGTTCTACCTGACTTGGAAAGCGCGCGAATACGGCGTGAACACCCGCTTCATCGAGTTGGCAGGCGAAGTGAACTCCCACATGCCCGATTACGTCATCAGCAAAGTGGGGCTGGCTTTGAACGAACACAACCGTTCCATCAAAGACAGCAAAATCTTGGTTTTGGGCATCGCCTACAAGAAAAATGTGGACGACATGCGCGAAAGCCCGTCTGTGGAAGTGATGGACCGCCTGCACAAATTGGGTGCAAACATTTCCTACTCTGACCCGCACGTGCTTGAGTTCCCGTACATCCCCGGCCACCACTACTTCGACCTGAAGAGCGAGCCGCTGACGCCGGAAACCGTAGCGAAATACGACTGCGTGGTGCTGACCACCGACCACGATAAGTTTGACTACGACATGATTGCCGAACACGCCAAACTGATTGTCGATACGCGCGGCAAGTTCCCTGCGAAAAACCCGAAAGTCGTGAAAGCGTAACACCTTTGACGATTGAGGCAGACTGCCTGCCGACGGGTTTCGGCAGGCAGTCGGCTTTCTTAGACCGTTTGTTTTCAGACGACCTAAGAAAGCCCTTATTTATATGATGCTGCTGCGTTTTCAGGTCGTCTGAAAATCTTGGCGGCAACCAATCCCTCCTATTTATGAATATAAGAAAAATACTCGGCTATGCCTTGGGTCCGATAGGCAGTGCGGCTTTCGGCATCCTCTCGCTTCCGCTGATTTCATGGTACTACCCTGCGGAAGACATCGGCCGTATCGTCTTACTGCAAACCATATCCGCTCTGACCATCCTGATTTTGGGGCTGGGCTTGGATCAGGCGTATATCCGCGAATACTACGCCAGCGAAGACAAAGCCGCACTGTTCAAATCCTTCAGCCTGTCCCCGTTTGTTTTGAGCATTGTCGGGGGATTGCTGATACTTTTGTGGAATCCCTCTTGGCCTTCCGAAATTATTTTTGATTTGAACAACACCAAGCTGGGTATTCTATTTTTAGTTTTTTTACTGACCACCCTGTTTATCCGCTTTTTCTCGCTCATCCTACGGATGCAGGAAAAGGCAATTGCTTTCTCACTCAGCCAGCTGACACCGAAATTCCTGATTTTGGTTTTGGTTTTGCTCTTCATACTAATCGGCTTGCCAACCCATACCACCAGCCTGGTCTTTGCCTATACCTCCGCCCAAATACTGACCGTCGCTGTATTGATCTACCAAACCCGAACCGATTTGGCCGCCGCCATCCGTTCGCCTTGGTCGGCAAAGCTGCACAAAATAGGGTTGCAATACGGACTGCCTTTGGCATTCGGCAATCTCGCCTACTGGGGACTGACGTCTATCGACCGTTTTGTTTTGAAAGAAATGGCAAGTTTGGAGCAACTGGGGATTTACTCGATGGCGGTCAGCTTCGGCGCTGTCGCCCTGATTTTCCAAAGCGTATTCTCAACCATATGGGCGCCATTGGTGTTCAAATGGGTTGAAGACAACACCAATCTCGACAAAATCGGCGGCATTACCCTGTCGATGACTGCGCTCATCAGCGCGATGGTTTGCTTTATCGGTATTTTTTCGCCGGTGGTCACTTGGATTCTTCCCGGGAAATATGCATCGGTACAGTTTATTTTACTGTCGTGCATGATGTTTCCTTTGTTTTATACGCTGACGGAAGTGACCGGCATCGGTTTGAACGTCGTCAAAAAAACCTGGCTGATTACCGCAGTCAATATTGCGGCATTCCTGCTGAACTTCGGCCTGCTGTATTGGCTGGTTCCGCTCTTGGGCGCACGGGGCGCCGCAATGGTGAGTGCGACTTCTTTTTGGGTATTTATGCTCATCAAGACCGAATTGTCTTCAAGGATGTGGCAGAAGCTGCCCTGCCGGAAAATTTATACCCATACCGCACTCTGCCTGATTTTGTGCCTGGGCTACACCTACTTTGGCAACACCGGCAACTACTACATTTTTGCTTTAATCTGGCTGGCAGGTTTGATTGCCCTGACTGTGAAATACAAAACACCACTTTCTTCAGCTTTATCAGTAGTGAAAGGTCGTCTGAATAAAAAACATTCAACACAATAACAACTATACTGCGCGCAGTTTTTGATTCTGCCGCTACAAAACGCTTACTCACCGAGAATCTTTGATTTTGTGCCCTGTCCGCAACCCATGCGGCTTGTACGCCGACACACTCGACACAGGTATTATCATGCATACATTAATCATTCCTTCTTGGTATCCATCCACTCCGGACGACGTCAACGGAATCTTCTTCCGCCTGCAAGCACAAGCCTTGCAACGCTCCGGAGTCAAAGTAGGGGTCGTTGCACCGATATTCCGTTCGTTCAGAACTCAGGCGAAAACTGCGTTCAACCCGAAAAATTACGGAATAAGGACCTACATCGACAAAGACGTACCGACTTATGTGTACGACAGCATGTTTTTCTTCCCGCGCATCCCGCATATCGACCGCAAACGGGAAATCGCCGCCAGTATGAAACTGTTCCACCGATACGTTGCAGACCACGGCATGCCCGATGTCCTGCACGCGCACTGCGTCAACAGCGGCGGCATCATTGCATACGAAATCCACAAAGCAACCGGCATTCCGTATGTCATCACCGAACACAGTACCACCTACGCCCGCAAACTTATCCGCAACTGGCAACGCCCATTGATGTATGCCGCCGCCCAAAACGCCGCCTGCCGCCTGGCCGTCAGCCGCGACTTTGCCGAACTGCTGAAAGAAGAATACCGCGGATTGGAGTGGCAATATGTTCCCAATATCCTGTCCGCCAGCTTTGAAGCGCCGATCGACCTTGCCGACAAACCCGCCAACGAAGACTTTACCTTCTGCTCGGTCGCGCACCTGCAACATAAAAAAGGCTACGACATCCTGCTGCCCGCCTTTGCCGAAGCAGTCAAAGCCTATCCGAACCTGAAACTGAAAATCGGCGGGGGCGGTTATGAAGAATTCAAGCTGCACCGTTTGGCAAAAGACTTGGGGCTGGAAAACAACGTTATCTTTGAAGGTCGTCTGAAAAACGAAGAAGTCTTGGAATTGATGTATCAAAGCGATGCCTTCGTATTGGCCAGCCGCCACGAAACTTTCGGCGTCGTTTTCATCGAGGCTTTGGCGCAAGGGCTGCCCGTCATCGCGACGCGCTGTGGCGGTCCTGAGACTATCGTCAATCCATCCAACGGGCTTTTGGTCGATGTCGGAGACCAAAAATCGCTGACGGAAGCACTTATCTCCCTCTATCGGAACCGGAAAAAATATTTCCCGCGCCTGTTGCGCGAAAACTGCCTGAAAGAATTTGGAGAGCGTCCCGTTACCGAACAAATCATTTCTGCATATAATAAAGCTCTTGGAACGACCTAAATTTCAGGAAGCAACGTGAAAATTAAAAAACAAAATATATACATTACTATGCTTTATACGATGGTTACCGCCTACATGCTGGGGCCGATGCTGTCGTATAAGCTGGGGATTCCGCGTATCGACAATCCGCTGACCCTCTTGCTGGTGCCTGCCACCCTGCTGATTTTTTTCATAGAAAACAAAACATTCAACAGCAAGGCAGGACTCATGCTGATGGCGGTCGGGCTGATGACCGGCTGGAGCGCGATTCATCTGTTCATCACGCCCTTGGATTCGGTCAGGGTCATGGATACCTTTTTCTTCCTGTCGGTCGCCGGCTTGTTTTACCTGCTGTATCTGATTTTGAGCCGACACGAAAACCCCTTGCGCTTCGTACGCAGGCTGTTGGTTTACTTTTGCGCCTTTATCATTATCCCGCCCGTTATCGAAGTGTTGACCGGCATCCAGTTTGTCAAATCAGACGAAATTTTGGCGATTGAGGCCGGCGTGATTAAAGGCTTTTTCTTCAACCCCAACAACTTGGGTACGACTGCCCTCTTCTTCGCCCCTGCCGTGTTGATATTTTTCAATATCGGTGTCAACAAGAGGGAATATTTGTTCGGCTGGATTTTATTTTTGAGTTTGGGCGCGATTGTTTTCGCCAGCGCATCGCGTACGGCGACGATGAGTTACATCATTTTGTTTATCCTGAACTTGATTTACCGTAACAACGGGCTGTTTACGCTGATGACCATAGGCGTTACAGGCGCAGGCTTGTCGATGATTCCGAAACAGTACATTGCCGATTTCCTGCTCTCGATGCACGGCAATGCCTTTTTGGAAAACATTTCTTCCCGCCTGTATTTGTTCCTGTTCAATTTGGAGAGTGACAACTCGGTCGGCTACCGCCAAGAAATTTACAACTACTTCTGGAGCAATCCGCCGCTTTTGCTTTACGGCTACGGCCCTAAAAACTTTCAGGAATACTTCGGCGGGCATTTGAGCGACAGCCTCGGTTTTGAAAACCCGCACAGTTTCATCATCGAACTGTATTTGGGCTTCGGCATGATTTCCTTAATCGGCTTCGTCTGTTACATCATTTGGTATGCAGTGAACGTCTTTTTAAGCCAAAACCTGCGGAACAAACAAAAAGCCATCGGCTTGGCGGCAATCGGCCTGTTTATTTTGGGCGGCTTCATTCCGTCCACCATTTTGCGCATGCCCTTCCTCTGGCTGCCCTGCTTTTTGATTTTCTTGTACAGCGTCCTGCCGCAGCGCGATACGGCGTATAACGCGTACCGATACACCCCTTGATAGAAAACATGATATGAAAAAAATTGTTTTGACTACTTCCATGTCCGGCCTCGGCGGCACTGAAAATGCGACCTTCCGCTTAGGACGGTTGCTCAGGCAGCGCGGCCACGAGGTCGTCCTTGCCTCTTCCGATGGCCCGCTCATCAAAGAAGCCCAAGCCTTGGGCATCCAATGGCGTCCTATTGATTTTTATCAGGGCGGCATCTTGGGCTACATCAAAGGCATGTTCGCCTACATGAAGATGTTGAAACAAGAAAAACCCGACATCATCCACTGCCAAATGGCGCGTATCGTTCCCGCCTGTGCCATCGCGGCGAAAATCTCTTCGCCGAAAACCAAAGTGTTCTACCATGCGCGCGGTTTGGATGCCGAAACTTATCCCAAAATCGCCAAACTTTTCGACAAACTGGGCGTATACATCATCGGCAACTGCAGGCACGAGCAGGAAAAACTCATCCGCCACGGTTTCCCTGCCAACCGCATCACCTACACCTACAACGCCCTGCACAAAGCCGATTACGTTCCTGAAAAAACCGCCAAAGACTACGTCATGCTCGGTACGCTGTCGCGCTTGGATACCGTCCGCGCCGTTCATGTGATGCTGGACATCTTTAAGAAAATGGTCGACCGTAATATGCCCGTGCGCCTGAACGTAGCAGGCATAGGCGAAGAAATGGACAATCTGAAAGCGCAAGCGAAACGCCTGGGCATAGACGACAAAGTCACCTTCCTCGGCGGCGTGCGCGATTTGACCGGTTATTTCAAAGATGTGGATATTTTGGTGAACACGCCGCACTGTATCGGCGACCACGGCGCAGGTGTCGGCAACAACATCCTCGAAGCCGGCCTCTACGACACGCCCGTCGTGACCTACAACATGGGCGGCATTTCCGAAATGGTCATTACCGGCGAAACCGGATACTGTTTCCCCTTCGGCGAAGACGAAGCCTTTATCGAAGCCGTCGATCAACTCATCAAGCAGCCCGAATTGCGCGAAAAAATGGGCAAAGCCCTGCATAAACACGTTGAGACCTTGTGTTCCGATGATGAAATCTATCGCACCACAATGGCCGCTTACGATATGTGAGGTCGTCTGAAAAATGAACATCACCATCGTCGCACCTTATTGTTCGCTGCCGTCCGAGCCTCATTTCAACCGCTTCTGGTATCTTGCCGAGCTGTTGTCGCAGTCTCATGATGTATTGCTGATTACCAGCAATTTCAAACACTACGACAAATCTTTCAGACGACCTGAAGATGCCGAATCTGCTTCGCAAGGTCGTCTGAAAGTCATGCTGCTGGAAGAGAGCGGCTACGGCAAAAACGTCTCGCTGGACCGCGTCAAAAGCCATCATGTGTTCGTCAAACATTTTGAGCAATGGTTGAACAACTGCCGCCCGGGCGAGCAAGACGTCGTCTTTTCCGCCTATCCGTTGATCGCCACCAACCTGCTTTTGGGCGAACACAAAGCGCGTTTGGGCTACAAGCTGATTATCGACGTGCAGGACGTATGGCCGGAATCCTTCTCCTCGGTCGTGCCGTTTTTGAAAAAAATCCCGCACAACCTGCTGCCCTTCTCTTCCCGCGCCAACCGTGCCTACCGCTACGCCGACGCGCTGGTTGCCGTATCGCAGACCTACCTCGACCGCGCCAAAGAAGCCAATCCGAACGTACCCGGCGAAGTCGTCTATATCGGCGCGGATTTTCCGAAACTCGATGCCGCGCCGGCAAAAGACTTCGGCGACAGCAAAACCCGTTTTTTCTACTTGGGTACGCTCAGTTACAGCTATGACGTGGAAACCGTGTGCAAAGGCGTTCGGAAACTGTTGGACGGCGGCGAAAATGTAGAGCTGCACATCATGGGCGGCGGCCCCGATTTGGACAGGCTCAAACAATACGCCTGCGACGGCATCAAGTTTTACGGCTACATCCCCTACGCCGAAATGATGTCGGTCGCCAAAGGCTGCGACATCTCCGTCAACGCCATCCATTCCTACGCCATGCAGTCGATTACCAACAAACTGTCCGACTACATGGCATTGCAAAAACCGATTTTAAACAGCCAGGTCAACGACGAAGTTGCCGAAGTTCTCACCCTGCTGCCGCATGCGGACTACCGTTCCGGCGATGTGGACAGCTTCGTTCAAGCCGCCAAAGACATTCTGGCGCGCAAAAACGATCCCGTTCAATCTGACGAAATCGTCCGCCGCTTCAAGCGCGACGTGGCGTATCAAAAAATCGTCAACCTGATTGAAAGATTAGCCCATGAGTAAATTCTTCAAACGCCTGTTTGACATCATCGCCTCCGCCTCAGGACTGATTTTCCTCTCGCCCGTATTTTTGATTTTGATATACCTCATCCGCAAAAACTTGGGCGAACCGGTATTCTTCACCCAAGAGCGGCCGGGCAAAGACGGCAAACCGTTCAAAATGATCAAGTTCCGCTCCATGCGCGATGCGGTCGACCAAGACGGCAACCCGCTGCCCGACAGCGAGCGGCTGACCCCTTTCGGCAAGAAACTGCGCGCGACGAGCTTGGACGAACTTCCTGAGCTTTGGAACGTTCTAAAAGGAGAGATGAGCCTGGTCGGCCCGCGTCCGCTGTTGATGAGCTACCTACCGCTTTACAACGAATTTCAAAACCGCCGCCACGAAATGAGGCCCGGCGTAACCGGTTGGGCGCAGGTCAACGGGCGCAACGCGCTTTCGTGGGACGAAAAGTTCGCACACGATATTTGGTATATCGACCATTACAGTTTTTGGCTGGATATGAAAATCCTGTTTCTGACAGTCAAAAAAGTCTTTATCAAAGAAGGTATTTCGGCTGAGGGAGAAGCCACCATGCCCTATTTCACAGGAAATGACACTGATGCGAAAAAATAACGTACTCATCCTTTCCGCGGGAAGGCGCGTTGAATTGGTACAGGATTTTCAAACCGAAGCGGCCAAGTTTTCAGACGACGTCAAGATTTTGACGACGGATTTGGTGCCGCGTATGTCCTCCGCCTGCCACGTTTCGGACGGTTCGTTTGAAGTGCCGCTGATTAGCGCCGATTCATATATCGACAGCATTTTCGATCTGGCGGTACGCGAAAACATCGGTTTAATCATCCCGACCATAGACACCGAACTACAAAAGCTGGCAGACGAGCGCGAACGCTTCGAAGCGGCAGGCATCCACATCGTCGTTTCCGACTCGGAATTCATCGCGCAATGCCGCGACAAACGGAAAACCGCCAGCTTGTTTGCCCGCTACGGCATACGTTCGCCCGAAATTTACGACCGCGAGAAGCTGGTTTTCCCTTGCTTCGCCAAACCCTACGACGGCAGCCGCGCCATCGGTGCCAAACGGATCGACACGCCAGCCTGCCTGACGCCTGAAATCGTGGACGACCCCAAGCTGATGTTCTGCGAGCTTATCGACATCGAAAACGAATTTTCCGAATTTACCGTCGATATGTATTACGACCATGAAGGTCGTCTGAAATGCGCCATCCCGCGAAAACGCTTGGAAGTGCGCTCCGGCGAAGTCAGCAAAGGCGTTACCCGCAAAAACAGCCTCTACCAAACGCTGCTGGAAAAAATGGCGGTATTGGAAGGCGCGCGAGGCTGTATTACGGCGCAATTCTTCTGCAACGAAGAAACCGGCGAATTCTACGGCGTGGAAATCAACCCCCGCTTCGGCGGCGGCTTCCCGTTGACGTATGCCGCAGGCGGCAATTACCCGGGCTGGCTGATGCACGAATACTTCCGCAACGAAGAAATTCCGTTTTCAGACGACTGGGAAAACAACCTCATCATGCTGCGCTACGATGCCAAGGTCTTGGTTCATGAAAACGATTAATCCCGAAACCGCCGTCATTGTCTTCGACTTGGACGATACGCTGTACTCGGAATACGAATACAAACTCTCCGGCATCCGTGCAATCGTCGATACCGTTGCCACCCTGTATCCCGATTGGGATTCAGACGACCTATGGCGCAGTATCGACCCCGACGGCAAAGACTGGATGGACAAGTTGTGCCGCCACTGCGGTTTCAACGAATCGGAAAAACAGGTTCTTCTGTGGCAATACCGGCTGCACCGCCCGACGCTAACGCCGTATGCCCCGCATGATTTCCTGTCCAAGCTGACCGCGCCCTTCGCCGCACGCGCGCTGATTACCGACGGCAGAAGCCTGACCCAACGCTTGAAGCTGGAAGCCTTGGGGCTGTATTCCCTGTTTGACGACATCCTCGTCTCCGAAGCCTGCGCTTCGGAAAAGCCCGACGGCAAACGCTTCCGCTATTTACAAGACAAATATGCCGAAAAGGCAGACTGTTTCATCTACATCGGCGACAACCTTTCCAAAGACTTCATCGCGCCGAACGCTTTGGGCTGGATCACCATAGGACTGCATCCGTCCGAGCACAATATTCACCACCACTTACCCAAAAACTTTAACAAAGAACACCATCCCGATGCGTGGATCAGCTCCCTGCAAGATTTAGCGCAGCTGATTGCCCCTTCGGACTGTTCAACAAAATCACACATTAGCTGATAAAACAAAAAGGACTCTTACATGACAAAAATATTATTCATGGGACGTAAACGGCTTTCCGCCAACCTGCTCCGGCTCTTATCCTCACAAAACGGCATCGAAATCGTCGGCGTACTGACCGACAGCCACCTGCAAGGCTCGCCGACGGCCGCCGCCGCCAAAGAATTGGGCTTGCCGCTCTACACTTTCGACACCGCCTTGGAAGCAATGAAAGAAGGTCGTCTGAAATACGACTTGGGCTTGTCCGTACTCTACTGGCGCAAACTGCGCGACGAATTCCTGACCGTCCCGCGCTTGGGTACGATCAACTTCCACCCGGCCCTGTTACCCGAATACAAAGGCACGGGCGGCTACAACCTCGCCATCATGGACGAATTGTCCGAATGGGGCAGCACCGCCCACTACGTCGATGCCTCCATCGACACCGGCGAAATCATCGAAGTGGACCGCTTCCCCATTGATTCTTCTGTCGAAACCGCCCAATCGCTTGAACGCAAGACCATGCGGGCATTGGAGCCGTTTGCACAACGCATTATCGCCCGCGCCGTCGAAGCGCAAGCCAAACTGCCGACCACGCCCAACATCGGCGGCCGCTACGTCAGCCGCGACGAAATGGAAGCCATGAAGCAAATCCGCGACGGCGACGACGTCGAGAAAAAAATCCGCGCCTTCTGGTTTCCGCCTTACGACGGTGCATACGTCGAAATCAACGGTCAAAAATACACCTTAATCAACCGCCAACTGCTGGAAGAAGTCGCCCCCAAAGACTCCACCAGCCTTTTCGCAGGAAAAGCCAATGCTTAACACATCCCTCTCCCCGTGGCCGAGCTTCACCCAAGAAGAAGCCGATGCCGTTTCCAAAGTCCTGCTGTCCAACAAAGTCAACTATTGGACGGGCAGCGAATGCCGCGAATTTGAAAAAGAATTCGCCGCCTTCGCCGGCACGCAATACGCCGTTGCCCTCTCCAACGGTACACTGGCGCTTGATGTCGCGCTAAAAGCAATGGGCATAGGCGCAGGCGACGACGTCATCGTTACCTCGCGCACCTTCCTCGCCTCCGCTTCCTGCATTGTTACCGCAGGCGCGAACCCCGTGTTTGCCGACGTGGATTTGAACAGCCAAAACATCAGCGCCGAAACCATCAAAGCCGCGCTGACGCCGAATACCAAAGCCATCATCGTCGTCCACCTCGCCGGTATGCCCGCCGAAATGGACGGCATCATGGACTTGGCAAAAGAACATGATTTGTGGGTTATCGAAGACTGCGCCCAAGCGCACGGTGCGAAATACAAAGGTAAATCCGTCGGTTCCATCGGACACGTCGGCGCATGGTCGTTCTGCCAAGACAAAATCATGACCACCGGCGGCGAAGGCGGCATGGTCACCACCAACGACAAAGAGTTGTGGAGCAAAATGTGGTCGTACAAAGACCACGGCAAAAGCTATGACGCCGTGTACCACCGCGAACACGCCCCCGGCTTCCGCTGGCTGCACGAAAGTTTCGGCACCAACTGGCGCATGATGGAAATGCAGGCGGTCATCGGCCGCATCCAGCTCAAACGTATGCCCGAATGGACGGCACGCCGCCAAGCGCACGCCGCCAAACTGGCAGAAAGCTTGGGCAAGTTCGCCGGCATCCGCCTGATTGAAGTCGCCGACTACATCGAACACGCGCAATACAAGTTCTACGCCTTCGTCAAACCCGAACACCTCAAAGAAGGCTGGACGCGCGACCGCATCGTCAGCGAACTGAACGCGCGCAAAGTCCCCTGCTACCAAGGCAGCTGCTCCGAAGTCTATTTGGAAAAAGCCTTCGACAACACGCCGTGGCGGCCGAAAGAGCGGCTGAAAAACGCCATCCAACTGGGCGACACCAGCCTGATGTTCTTGGTACATCCGACACTGACCGACGACGAAATCGCGTTCTGCAAAGAACACATCGAAGCTGTGTTGGCAGAAGCCACAGCATAAAGTACAAACCGCCGCGCCCGTATCATCGGGACGGCGGCGGTTTACCGCTTCAGCCGAATAAAAAAGGGAACCGGCAAGCAGCCGACACATACGGAAAACCAACGCTCCGTAGCAACAAACGTCTTTTCAGACGACCTTTGCATGACCGGGGTCGTCTGAAACCCACCCACAACATTATTCAGAACATACCAAAATGAATTTGGAAACCCTGTTATCCCTGCCCCGCAACGTCAAGAAAACCTTCTTCGTCATCCACGACGTTTTGATGATTTTTATCGCCTTTTGGTTTGCGCAAAGCCTCCGAGTCCAATACTCCGACGAATGGGCAAGCATGGCGAACTGGCTTGCCTTCGGCTCGACCGCCTTTTTGACCATCGCCCTGTTTGTCAGACTGGGGCTGTACCGCGCCGTTACCCGCTTCGTCAGCACCCGCGTCCTGACCGCCGCCGCATTCGGCAGCCTGATTTCGGCAGTCTTGTTCTGCCTGACCACTCTGGTTTTCGAACGAAAACTGCACCTTGCCCTGCCCGTCGTTTATTTCTTGCTACTGGTCGTTTGCATCACCAGTTCGCGCATGATTCTGCGCGCCATCCTGACCGACCGCCACAAAAAACAAATGGTGCCCGTCATCATTTACGGCGCAGGACAATCCGGCCGCCAACTGCTGGAAGCCATCAAACAGGTCAACGAATATTCCGCCGTCGCCTTTGTGGACGACAACCCCAAAATCCGCCGCACCGTCATCTACGACCTGACCGTCTATGGCCCTGAAGACATCCAATCGCTCATCGACCGCTACGGTGTGGAAAAAATCCTGCTCGCCATCCCCAGCTCCACTCAGGAAGAACGCCGCCGCATCATCCAAAGCCTCGAAAAATACAAATGCGAAGTGCTGACCATTCCCGGCATGAAAGACTTGGTGGACGGCAAAATCAAAGTCAGCGCGCTGAAAAAAATCTCCGTCGTCGATTTGCTCGGCCGCGACCCCGTCGCCCCGCGCCCTGAACTCATGGGCGCGGACATTACCGGCAAAACCGTGATGGTGACAGGTGCGGGCGGTTCCATCGGCTCCGAACTCTGCCGCCAAATCCTGAAATGCCGCCCGTCCAAATTGCTGCTGTTCGAACTGTCCGAGTTCTCCCTGTACAGCATAGACAAAGAATTGCGCGAAACTCAGGCAGCCGCCGGCAGTCAAATCGAAGTCGTCCCCCTGCTCGGCTCCGTGCAAAACAAAGAACGCCTGATCAGCGTCATGACTGCATACGGCGTTGAAACCGTCTATCATGCCGCCGCCTACAAACACGTCCCCATGGTCGAGTTCAACACCGTCGAAGGCATACGCAACAACGTCTTCGGCACGCTCTTGTGCGCCCAAGCCGCCGTCGAATCCGGTGTCAGCACCTTCGTGCTTATCTCCACCGACAAAGCCGTGCGCCCGACCAACACCATGGGCGCCAGCAAACGCATGGCGGAACTCTGTCTGCAGGCACTCGCCGCCGAACCCGGCCAACAGACCCGCTTCTGCATGGTGCGTTTTGGCAACGTTTTAGGCTCCTCCGGCTCCGTCGTCCCCGTGTTTGAAAAACAAATCGCCGAAGGCGGCCCCATCACCCTGACCCACCAAGACATCACCCGCTACTTTATGACCATCCCCGAAGCCGCCCAACTCGTCATTCAAGCAGGCGCAATGGGCAAAGGCGGCGACGTATTCGTGTTGGATATGGGCGAATCTGTTAAAATCATTGACTTAGCCAAACAAATGATTACGCTTAGCGGCCTGAAATTGAAAGATGCCCAACATCCCGACGGCGATATCGAAATTAAAATTACAGGACTGCGTCCGGGCGAAAAACTTTACGAAGAGTTACTCATCGGAGACGAAGTGCAAAAAACCACTCATCCCCGAATTATGACCGCCAGCGAAGTAATGCTGCCATGGGCGCAATTAAATGACATAATTATGCGTATGGACTTAGCGTGCTCAAATTCAGACCAACAAACCCTGCGCGCCCTGCTGCTCGAAGCCCCCGCCGGCTTTAATCCCAAAGACGATATTTGCGATTTGATTTGGCAGCAGACACATTAAACACCCGACCGACAAAGCAAAACATTCCACAAAAAGGTCGTCTGAAAATTTTCAGACGACCCCGATAAGACTGACAAGGATACCGACATGAAAAAACAGCTTGCCCTCATCAGCCTGTCCCTGATGGCACTGACCGCCTGCAACAGCAGCACCGTCATTCCCGGCTCCACCATCAACACACGCAACAAAACCATCGTTTACGAAAACGGCGAAACCGTAGCAGACACCAAATTCGACAAGCGCGTCGCCATCTATCCGATCACCTTCGGCCTCGTTGAAAAAATGCGCAAACCGCCAGTGTTGTCACAAAACAACAGTGCGCTTGAGCGCAGCAAAGCCGCCTACCGCTACCACATCGGTAAAGGCGACGTATTGAACATCATGGTCTGGGCGCACACCGACCTCAATTCGCCCGTACAACAAAGCAACCCGCAAACCAACCAAGTCAGCCGAGGCGCATGGGTGGACGAAGGCGGCTACATCACCTATCCGCTGGTCGGCAAAATCCAAGCGCAAGGCAAAACCATAGACGAGCTGCAAAACATCCTGACAGGTCGTCTGAAACGCTATCTCAAAAATCCCCAAGTCACCATCAACGTAACCGAATTCCGCTCGCAACGCGTATCCGTTTCCGGCGCCGTCGGACAAGCAGGACAACTGCCGATTACCAACGTCCCCATGACCATCCTCGATGCCGTCAACCAAGCGGGCGGCGTGGCGCAAAATGCCGACACCCACAACATCAAATGGACGCACAACGGCGTTGACCGCACCATCTCCCTGCAAAACATCATGCAGTACGGCGATATGTCGCAAAACCACCTCTTAAGCAACGGCGACATCGTTTACGTTCCGAACAACAGCAACAGCAAAGTGTACGTTATGGGCGAAGTCGGCCGCCAAGCCACCCTGCCTATCGGCAACCACGGCCTGAACCTCACTCAAGCCTTGGGTGAAACCGGCGGCATGAACCAAGCCTTGGCAGACGCAACCGGCGTATTCGTCATCCGCCGAGCGCCCGAAGATGCAGCCAAACCTATCCACATTTACCAACTTAACCTGAAAGACGCGACCGCTTACGCCTTGGGCAGCGACTTCGACCTGCGTCCGAACGACGTTGTTTATGTGACTGCCGCCCCGGTTACCCGTTGGAACCGCGTAGTGTCGCAATTGACCAGCTTCTTCAGCAACGTCAACGCCATCGACAACACGTTCAAATAACCTGACGGCGCCTGACAGCACCTGCTGTCAGGCAAAACGGCAGGCCGGTTATTTATCGTCTGACGACATATAAACAAAACCCTTTCAGACCGACCAAATATCCGACCTCAAACCGTTTTATCATGATTTGACCCTATACAAGAAAAAAATACCGCTTCTCTTATGTTTCAAAATATTTTAGTAGTATGCATGGGAAATATCTGCCGCTCCCCGATAGCGGAGCGCATCTTGCAGAAAAAGCTGCCCGGACACCGTGTCAGTTCGGCCGGCATCAACGCATTGGCGGGAAAAGATGCCGACTTCCAAGCCATTAAAACCGCCCTTAAACACGGCGTAGTCGTTGCCGGACACACCGCCCGCCAACTGACCCCTGAAATGTGCAACGCAGCAGACCTGATTTTGGTGATGGAGCCGGCCCATATCGATATGGTTGCCGACATCCTGCCTTCCGCGCGCGGGAAAACCATCCTGCTCGCCCAATGGCTGCCCAAGAAAAACATACCCGACCCGTTCAAACAAAGCAGCGAAATGTTTGAAGCCGTATTCCAACAAATACAAAGCGCAGCCGAGACTTGGGCTGAAAAATTGAACGGACCAACCCCGGCATAACACTCACTTACGCCGGATTCAATCAATTAAATCCAAACAGAAAGCCTACTGATGTATAAACAATATCCGTCATCAGCATCCTCCAACAACGACGAAATCGATTTCGGCCAACAACTGCACAATCTGTGGCTGCACAAATCCAAAATCGCCACCGCATTGATTGCGGGCGGCTTGCTCGGTGCCGTTTTCAGCTTTGCGTCCACGCCTGTCTACCGCGCCGACGCCATGTTGGAAATCGAAACCAAACAAAACCAGATTCTGACCGAAATCAACAACATGCTTTCCAACGAGCCGGCACCTTCCGAAGCCGAAATCGAATTGGTCCAATCCCGCATGGTTATAGGCAAAACCGTTGACGAGCTTCAGCTTGACCAAGAAGTCAAAGCCACCTATTTTCCGGTTTTCGGCAACATGATTCACAACCTCAGCGGCAACGACGATCCGATTTTGAAAATCGGTACATTTACCGTTTCCGAAGAATGGATCAACAAACCCTTCAAACTGACCGTCAAAGACAGCAAAAACTATATCCTGACGCTCCCAAACGGTACAGCCAAAGAAGGTCGCGTCGGTACTCCGCTGAAAATCAATAACGAAACCGTTCTGAAAGTCGACCAAATCCTTGCCGAAACAGAGCAGGATTTCGAGTTGACCAAGTTTTCCAAGCTCAGCGCCATCGAAAACATCAAAAACCAACTCTCGGTCATCAGCAAAGGCAAAACCAGCCCCATCATCAACCTTGCCTACACCGATGTTGATCCGAAAAAAACCAGCGCCGTCCTCAACAGCATCGCCGACAACTACGTCGCGCAAAACCGCGAACGCGACATTCAAGTCGCCTCCAGCGGCTTGGCGTTCATCAGCGAAGAATTGCCTCGTCTGAAAGAAACCCTGCAAGAAGCAGAAAACAAACTCAATGCTTACCGCGAACGCGCCGGTTCGCTCGACATTCCGCTTGAGTCCAAAGGCGCGCTTGAAAGCCTGACCAGCATCGAAACCCAAATCACCCTGCTCAAAACCGAAGAAGCAGGTTTGGCAGAACTGTACACTCCGGAACACCCTTCCTATAAAGCCGTTTTGGACAAACTGGCGGTACTCGAACGCGCCAAGAGCAAAATCAACCAGCAAATCGCCGGCCTGCCCAACACCCAACAGGAAGTCATCCGCCTGACCCGCGACGTAGAAACCAACCAAGCGACCTACGTCCAACTCTTGGCGAAACAACAAGAACTCAACATCATGAAAGCCAGCGCGCAAGGCAATGTCCGCGTCGTTGACCATGCCTACACGCCGGAACAACCGATCGCCCCGCGCAAAGCCGTCATTACCGCATTAAGCGCGCTTGCCGCAGGCGCGCTCGCCTCCATGTGGGTCATGCTGCAAGGCCGTATGCGCCGAGGCATCACGTCGTCTGAAGAGATTGAAAACCTCAATCTCGAAGTCGCCGCCCTCGTACCCTACTCCAAAACCCAGCAAAAACGCGACCTGTTGAAACGCAAATTCAAATCCCTGACCGGCCGCTCCAATTATCTGCTGGCAAACGAGGACGCCTCCGATGTCGCCGTCGAAGCCATCCGCGCCCTGCGTACCAACATCTACTTCTCCATGCTGGATGCGCGCAACAATGTCCTCATGATTACCGGTGCGGCTCCGGAAGCGGGCAAATCCTTTATTTCCGCCAACCTCGCCACCGTAATGGCACAATCAGGCAAACGCGTATTGCTGATCGATACCGACATGCGTAAAGGCTATTTGGACCAACTGTTCAAACTGACGCCCGAATACGGCTTGGCAGACATCCTTTCCGGCCATGTCTCCCCTGCCAAAGCCGTCTGTGAAACGCAGATTGAAAACCTGCACCTCATCAGCAACGGCGGTTATCCTAAAAATCCGTCCGAGCTGCTGATGGACAGCCGCTTCACAGAATTGCTGGCAAACGCCCAAAAACGTTACGACTACGTGATTATCGACACCCCGCCTGTCCTCGCAGTGACCGACGCAACCATCGTCGGACAACTGGCAGGTACGGTTCTACTGGTCAGCCGCTACGGCAACACCACCACCAGAGAGCTTGAAATCAGTGCCGACCGTCTGCGTCAGAACAAGATCAATATCAAAGGCGTCATCCTGAACGGCATGAAGCGCGAAGCCAACAGTATGTATGACTACTACGCCTACCATTCTCCGCAGGATGGCAAGAAACCGGTTAAAAAAGAAGCGCCGGAAAACAAAGCTTAAAGCCGGAAACCAGCTATTTACTGCCAAAAAGGTCGTCTGAAACGGAAAAATCAAGTTTCAGACGACCTTTTGTCATGCCTTTCAACAGATGCGATAAAAATCATCTTATTTGAGTTTAAGCAAGATAACGGCGTACCGATTTAAAGTTCGCCACCTAGATTCACTGTACAATACCCCATCCCTTCAATCTTCAGATTGTTGTAAACAAAAGACAGCCTCCTATTTCCTTTACAATCCATTGAAACTGACACAACCTGCCAATCCACGCCAAACCGACCGCACCCTCTGCCCATCGCCGCCTGCACCCAGTTGCCGCCCGAGCCGATAAGAATTTATCTTATTGTTTATATTTAAAATTTCCAACACATCCAAACCACCATGCCTTTATTGGACTTCCATACCGCACAATATTAAGAGAAAATATAACTAACTGTATTTATTCCATTTACCGCCATTGCAAATAACTACCGATATTCTCGTCATATCATTAACAATAAATTACAGAAAACAGTATAATAACCAACCTAGTCCCTTTTCCCATTTCATCTTATGACTGCAGTACCCGACTCTTCCCGTACGCTCTCTGTCAAGCCGGCAAACAGAATGACCGCTGACACAGTCAGCCCTGCACTGCTGCCCCAACAGGCAGCAGGCAATCGGTACGCCGGTACTGCCTATCAAGTCAACAAAATCACCTACGCCTCCGGTCTGACACGCCTGGCCACAGCGCCCAAGCCGCAACCCAAACCTGTCGAACTGACACCTGAAGAAGAATTCTCGCTATTGCAAAACAGCGAGCAGCAAGGCATCCCGACCGAACACCACTTATCTGCCTATACCCGCCTGGCCGAAGCAGGAATGCCGGAAGCGCAGCACGTCCTGATGCGCTTTTACCAAGAGCGCAACGAACCCCAAATGTACCACTGGGCGCAGCTTGCCTCAGCGCAAAACTCCGCCGAAGCCCAATACTGCCTTGCCTACCGCCACAGCCTGAAGCCTGATTTTGAAAGCGCATTCAAGTTGTACCGACAAGCGGCGGAACAAGGATTTGCCCCTGCACATTGGCAACTGGGAAAAATGTACTACCGAGGTATCGGCATGAAAGCCGACCCAGCCCAAGCCGAAATCCATTTACGGCAGGCAGCGGAAGCTGGGTTTATCGCTGCACAAGTTATGTTGGGTGACTTGCTTGCCGCGCAAAATCAGGCGGAATCCATGACCTGGTATCGGAAAGCCGCCGCAAAAGGCAGCGGGGACGCCGCCGCCGCTTTGGCGCAACACAGCCTGACAGGCAAACTGACCGGACGCGATCCGCTCCAAGCCATGCGCCACACCCGTTTCGCCGCAGACCGACGCCATCCGGAGGCCTTGCGCATTATGGGCGACCTCTACCGCTACGGACTCGGCGTCAAAGCCGACCCGCACGCAGCGCACGACTATTACCACCGTGCCGCAACACTCGGCTGCGCCACCGCCATCCAAAAGCTGCTCAGCGATGCCGCGCTGCACAATCCCCAACAGTATGAACAAATCCGGGAAGCCGCCCTGTTTTTCCAAAAAACGGAACAAACCTTCCGCAATGCCGAAGCATACCATTACGGCATAGGGACGGCAGTGGATTACGACCGCGCCAGAAAACTTTATCTGGAAGCCGCCGAATTCCATCACAAAAATGCTGCCGTCGCATTGGGTAAATTGTATTATTACGGACAAGGCGTCGAAGCCGATTTCCAATCTGCCGCCCACTGGTTTGAAATCGCGGCGGAACAAGGCCACACCGAAGCGCAATACTATCTGGCACGACTCTATTACCACGGGCAAGGTGTCTCCAGCCATATTCCTACTGCCTGCCGCTGGTTGCAGGCAGCCATCAGCGGCTGTTATGAAAATCCCGATGCCTTGCGCCCCCTGTTGGCAAAATGGCAAAAAGAAGCAAACCGTTAAACCTGACGGCATCCCGCTATAAAATCCAAACTTATCTAGTGAATTAAATTTAAATCAGGACAAGGCGAGGCACCGCCGTACTGGTTTAAAGTTAATCCACTATAAAACAAATGGCTCTAGACCAACAGAAATACTCTGTTAGACTAGAGCCAATCGTTTTCAGACGACCTCCCCCAGACAAATCAACATCAGTCAGCGAAATCATCCACCTTGCTGCACTATCCCTATCCGAGGAAACCTCATGCGCGCCGTTATTCAAAAAGTAAGCCATGCCCAAGTTGACGTCCTGAGCGAAGGACACCGCGAAACCAGCGGCAAAATCAGTCGCGGCTTTTTGATTCTTTTAGGCATTACACACGATGACAACGAGGCCGATGCCTCCTATATCGCCGACAAAATAGCCAATCTGCGCATTTTTGAAGATGAAGCCGGAAAATTGAATCTGTCGCTTAAAGACACGGGCGGCTCAGTCTTGCTCGTTTCACAGTTCACCCTTTATGCCGATGCGCGCAGCGGCCGCCGTCCCTCTTTTTCCGCAGCCGCTCCTGCCCGACAGGCAGAATCCCTGTATCAACGCACCGCCGAATTATTGCGCGCCCACGGTCTGACGGTAGAAACCGGCCGCTTCCAAACCCATATGCAGGTTTCACTCTGCAATGACGGTCCTGTCACCTTGTTGCTGGATTCCAAAAAACTTTTTTAAAACAAACACGATTAACCGCATGTTGACCAAAATTCAGATAAGACAACAAAGGCTTAGGGTAAAAATATAGTGGATTAACTTTAAACCAGTACGGCGTTGCCTCGCCTTAGTTCAAAG
>CAUSDA010000001.1:0-110418 GCA_963529965.1 uncultured Neisseria sp. | reverse complement strand
CGATTGGATTCGAACCAACGACCCCCACCATGTCAAGGTGGTGCTCTAACCAACTGAGCTACGTGCCTGTTTAACAGGGTTCGGATTATAGACGATACTTTGACGCAATGGCAAGCATGAAAACGAGGTTTCAGACGACATTGTCGGAACATTGTGATTTTTTTGAAACATTTTCAACAGTGAACATCTCGATACGAATAAGGTCGTCTGATAATATTCAAACACCGCTATTGCGATGAAAATCCTTTATAATCGCGTTTTTACCTCAATCGTTTGACTGCACGGCGGCTTCGCACGCCGTTTTCTACATTTATAGATACAACCTATGCTCAAATTTACCTTACATAAAAAAGACGGTCATGCCCGACGCGGCACGCTGGAACTGAACCACGGCAAAATCGAAACGCCCGTATTTATGCCGGTTGGCACTTACGGCTCGGTTAAGGCGATGAATCCGCAAAACCTGCACGATATCAAGGCACAAATTATTTTGGGCAACACTTACCATTTATGGCTGCGTCCCGGTTTGGAAGTCATCGAACAATTCGGCGGCATGCACGATTTTATCGGCTGGAACAAACCCATCTTGACCGACTCGGGCGGTTTTCAGGTTTTCTCGCTCTCCGACATGCGCAAACTCACTGAAGAAGGCTGTACCTTCCAAAGCCCGATCAACGGCGACAGACTCTTCCTCTCGCCCGAAATCTCCATGAAAATCCAAACCGTACTCAATTCCGACATCGTGATGCAGTTGGACGAATGCACACCCGGCGAAGCAACGCACGAACAGGCGCAAAAATCCCTGCAAATGAGCCTGCGTTGGGCAGAACGCAGCAAAAAAGCCTTTGAAGATTTGAAGAACCCGAATGCCCTGTTCGGCATCGTGCAAGGCGCGATGTATGAAGATTTGCGCGAAGAATCACTGCGCGGCTTGGAACAATTCGACTTTCCCGGCCTTGCCATCGGCGGACTGTCCGTCGGCGAACCCAAGCCCGAAATGTACCGCATGCTGCGCGCCGTCGGACCGATGCTGCCCGAACACAAACCGCATTACCTGATGGGCGTCGGCACACCCGAAGACCTCGTTTACGGCGTGGCGCACGGCGTGGACATGTTCGACTGCGTCATGCCCACCCGCAATGCCCGCAACGGCTGGCTGTTCACCCGTTTCGGCGATTTGAAAATCAAAAACGCCAAACACAAGCTCGACAAACGCCCGATAGACGAAAGCTGCACCTGCTACGCCTGCCAAAACTTCAGCCGCGCCTACCTGCACCATCTGCACCGCGTCGGCGAAATCTTGGGCGCGCAACTCAACACCATCCACAACCTGCATTTCTACCAAGTCATCATGGCAGAAATGCGCGAAGCCATCGAGCAAGGAAAATTTGCCGATTGGCAGGCTCAATTCCATGAAAACCGCGCCCGCGGGGTGGATTGAGATTGAACTATGCTTATCGAGGTCGTCTGAAAACGTTATATTCAAGCAAACACCGTTTTCAGACGACCTTGCTGTTATAATGCAAACATTAATTTACATTATTTGAGAGTGCGATATGTTTACCCAAGCAGCCCAAGAATTGACCACCGTCCGCGACATCCTGCGTTTCGCCGTCAGCCGTTTCAACGATGCCGGTTTGTTTTTCGGGCATGGCTCGGACAACGCGCACGACGAAGCCGCCTACCTCATCCTGCATACCCTCAATCTGCCGCTGGACACGCTGGAACCTTACCTTGACGCCAAGCTGCTGCAAAGTGAGAAAGAAGAAGTGTTGGCAGTGTTGGAACGCCGCGCAGTTGAACACATCCCCGCCGCCTACCTTACCCATCAGGCATGGCAAGGCGATTTCGATTTTTATGTTGACGAACGCGTCATCGTACCGCGTTCGTTTATTTACGAACTGCTCGGCGACAGCCTCACCCCATGGATAGAACACCCCGAATTGGTTCACCGCGCATTGGATTTGTGTACCGGCAGTGGCTGCCTCGCCATCCAAATGGCACACCATTACCCCGCCGCTGAAATTGATGCCGTCGATTTAAGTTTGGATGCGCTGGAAGTAGCCGCCATCAACATCGAAGATTATGGACTGGAAGACCGTATCAACCTGATTCACACCGATTTGTTCGAAGGTTTGGAAGGCACATACGACCTGATCGTTTCCAACCCGCCTTATGTCGATGCCGAATCAGTCGATATGTTGCCCGACGAATACCTGCACGAACCCGAACTCGCCTTGGGTAGCGGCGAAGACGGTTTGGACGCCACCCGCCAAATCCTGCTGCACGCAGCCAAATACCTCAATCCCAAAGGCGTATTGCTGGTCGAAATCGGACACAACCGCGACGTATTGGAAGCTGCCTATCCCGAATTGGCGTTCACTTGGCTGGAAACCAGCGGCGGCGACGGATTCGTATTCTTGCTGACCCGAGAGCAATTGCTGGGATTGGAATAATCCCTTGCTGATTTTGATACGGCCGAAAATCTTCTGCATATAGGTTTTCGGCCGTATTTTCATGATTACGCTCGCTCCAAACCATTATTATTAACGTTGAACATATCCGTTTAATCTGTTTTCAGACGACCTCCCTACACACAAAATCAATATTCCAATCGGAACCATTTCTTATATTTATTGTCTGTATTTAAATAAGCATTCATAAAAATATTATATTTAACCCGCATGACCTGATGGATTATAATGACGAATAACAGCCGGAATATGCTTTATTCAAATATTATCGACTTGACGACTCAACTAAATACCTATTATTTACATCTCCGCCACATCGGAACAACCAGACAATGAACCACTTTTGGACAAACAGCCTGACCGCCTGCATCCTGCTTGGCGCGTCGCTTCAAGCTTCGGCACAAACCCACTCCGTTTATTTCAATCAAAACGGCAAAATTACCGCGACAATGTCATCGGTAGCTTACGTCCGCCAATACACCGTCGAATCCGGCGTAGCACAAGTGCAGGACTTTTACTATCCGTCCATGAAAAAATATTCCGACCCGTATGAAATACCGGCGGCGCAGATCAAAACCTTTGTTCCCGTCCTCAACAACGGTACTTTGACACTCTGGCATTTCAACGGGCAAAAGAAAATGATCGGCAGCTACCGCAACGGCAAGCCGAACGGCGAATGGACCAACTGGTACCCCAACGGTAAAAAATCAGCAGTCATGCCCTATCTGAACGGCTTGAGCGAAGGCGTCGGCTCACGCTATTACCGCAACGGTACGAAAGAAAGCGAAATCCAGTTCAAACACGACAAGGCAAACGGCTACTGGAAGCAATGGTATCCCAACGGCAGCCCGAAAACCGAAATGACCATGGTCAACGACAAACCGACCGAAATCATGAGTTGGGACGAAAACGGCCGCGCCCTTTCTGAAATTACCATTACCAACGGCAAACGTAACGGCGTTGTCTTGGAATGGTATGACGACGGAGCCAAAAAGTCCGAAACGGTTTACGCCAACGACCAAATAGTGAAAAAGACAAATTGGGACAAAGAAGGTTACGTTATTGAATAACAGAAAAGGGAAACGATATGTTTCCTTTTTTGTTTAAAACATCACCCTCCCTATCGAATCATGCCGACCTGACAGGGGTCGTCTGAAACCTGCCGTTCCCGATGGCATAGAATTTACATTTAAATATCAACCGCTCCCCTTGTTCCTTTACAGATTTCGTTTAAAATACAACCCAAACAACAACTATTCAAATTACATAAAACTATGCGCTATTACGGTACGATTACACGCTGGAATGACAACCGCCAATTTGGAGCCATCCGTGAAGAAAGCATGGGTACAGAAGTGTTCGCCCCGCTTTCCGCCTTTACCACACTGACACGTCCGCCTGCCGAAGGCCAACGCGTCTCATTCGACATCGTCAAAGGCAGACGCGGACGCGACGAAGCCGAAAATATCTGCTTCTCCCTTGACTGTGTCGATGAATTCGACTTTTTCGACACCGAACCCGAACCGTATAAAAAAACCTTTTCCAAGCTCTTGCTGCTTATCCCCATCATCGCCCTGCTTGCCGCCGGCGGATGGTTCGGCTGGGATTACTGGCAGAAATACCAGCAACAGGCGCAAGCGGCAGCAGTCGCACCGCCGAAGACGATGGTGGAAGAAGTTGCAGCCAAAATAAAAGCCGAACGCGAAGAGTGGTTGGATGCGGTCAACAGCCGTGGTCGTACAAATGCTAAACATAAATCTACGGACACCCAAAAATCTGATCACTCCTCTGTCTCTTCAACATCAAAAAACGAATTCAAATGCGATGGTCGTCAATATTGTTCCCAAATGACTTCCTTAAGTGAGGCAGAATTCTTCGTTAAATTCTGTCCGAATACCAAAATGGACGGTGATCATGACGGCATTCCATGTGAAAACGACAGCCGTTGGCATTAACCTATCTATTTTCTGCGCAAAAGGTCGTCTGAAAACCCAAATCCAAGGTTTTCAGACGACCTTTCACCTTAGCCCTGTTTCAACACCCCAAATTCTTTTAAAATACCGCCTGATTTGAATTTAACCGAGAGACCGAACTTCATGAACCTACATCAAACCGTCGAACGCGAAGCCGCCGCCGCCTTTGCCGCCGCAGGCATCACCGACAGCCCCGTTGTTTTGCAGCCGACCAAAAACGCCGAACACGGCGATTTCCAAATCAACGGCGTGATGGGTGCGGCGAAAAAAGCCAAACAAAATCCGCGCGAATTGGCACAAAAGGTCGCCGAAGCATTGGCGGGCAACGCCGTGATTGAAAGCGCGGAAGTCGCCGGCCCCGGCTTCATCAACCTGCGCCTGCGCCCCGAATTTCTCGCACAAAACATTCACGCGGCTTTGAACGACACGCGTTTCGGCATAGCGAAAACCGACAAACCGCAAACCGTCGTCATCGACTATTCCTCGCCCAATTTGGCAAAAGAGATGCACGTCGGCCATCTGCGTTCCAGCATCATCGGCGACAGCATTTCTCGCGTGTTGGAATTTATGGGCAACACCGTCATCCGCCAAAACCACGTCGGCGACTGGGGGACGCAGTTCGGCATGTTGGTCGCTTATTTGGTCGAGCAGCAAAAAGACAATGCCGCGTTTGAGTTGGCGGACTTGGAGCAGTTTTACCGCGCCGCCAAAGTGCGCTTTGACGAAGACCCTGCCTTTGCCGACACCGCACGCGAATACGTTGTGAAGCTGCAAGGCGGCGATGAGGCCGTTTTGGCGTTGTGGAAACAGTTTGTCGATATTTCGCTCTCTCACGCCCAAGCCGTTTACGACACGCTGGGCTTGAAACTGCGTCCTGAGGACGTGGCGGGAGAATCGAAATACAACGACGATTTGCAGCCCGTGGTCGATGATTTGGTTCAAAAAGGTCTGGCGGTCGAAGACGACGGCGCGAAAGTCGTGTTCTTGGACGAATTTAAAAATAAAGAAGGCGAACCCGCCGCATTTATCGTGCAAAAACAAGGCGGCGGCTTCCTCTACGCCTCCACCGATTTGGCGTGCCTGCGCTACCGCATAGGTCGTCTGAAAGCCGACCGCCTGCTGTACGTCGTCGATCACCGCCAAGCCCTGCACTTCGAACAACTTTTCACCACTTCCCGCAAAGCAGGCTATCTGCCGGAAGATGCAAAAGCCGAGTTTATCGGCTTCGGCACCATGATGGGCAAAGACGGCAAACCGTTCAAAACGCGCAGCGGCGACACCGTGAAACTGGTTGACCTGTTGACCGAAGCCGTCGAGCGCGCCACCGCTTTGGTGAAAGAAAAAAATCCCGAATTGGGCGCGGATGAAGCCGCTAAAATCGGCAAAACCGTCGGCATCGGCGCGGTTAAATACGCCGATTTGAGCAAAAACCGCACCAGCGATTATGTGTTCGACTGGGACGCCATGCTCTCGTTTGAAGGCAACACCGCCCCCTACCTGCAATACGCCTACACCCGCGTACAAAGCGTGTTCCGCAAGGCCGGCGAATGGGACGCGGCCGCGCCCACCGTTTTGACCGAACCGCTGGAAAAACAGCTTGCTGCCGAACTGCTGAAATTTGAAGACGTGCTGCAAAGCGTGGTGGACACGGCGTATCCGCACTATCTGGCAAACTATCTTTACCAAATTGCCACCCTGTTCAGCCGCTTTTACGAAGCCTGCCCGATACTCAAAGCCGAAGGCGCAACCCGCAACAGCCGCCTGCAACTGGCGAAGCTCACCGGCGACACGCTGAAACAAGGCTTGGATTTACTGGGCATTGACGTGTTAGATGTGATGTAAGGCATTCCCATAAGCCAAGGTCGTCTGAAAACGGATTTTCAGACGACCTTTTTCTCTTCTTTGCCCCTTAGGCTATACTGTCGGAAATATTTTCAATTCCGACAATTCTTTATGCCCGATTTCCTCCCTGTCCCGCCCGCCGAACTTTGGCAGGCGACGCTTGAACACCTCCGCCTCTCCCTGATTGCCCTGCTTTGCGCCGTCGCGCTTGCCGTGCCGCTCGCCGTATGGCTGGCGGACAAACGGCGTTGGGCGGAAGGTGTTTTGCAGGTAACCAATATCCTGCAAACCATTCCGTCCCTCGCCCTACTCGGCTTGCTAATTCCCTTTGTCGGCATCGGTTCGCCGCCGGTTTTGATTGCGCTGACGCTCTATGCCCTGTTGCCGATTTTTCAGAACACCTATCTCGGTTTGAGCCAAATCGATCCCGCCATCAAAGAAGCGCACACCGCGTTCGGCTTATCCCGTTGGCAGGCGTTGTGGCGCATTGAATTGCCGATGGCGCTGCCCGCCATGATTTCCGGCATCCGCACCGCGTCCGTATTGATTATTGGCACGGCAACACTCGCCGCGCTCATCGGCGCGGGCGGCTTGGGCAACCTGATTTTGCTTGGCATCGACCGCAACAACATGGCAATGACGTTTACCGGCGCGCTGCTGTCTGCCCTGCTCGCTGTACTGGTCAGCGGCGGCATCGGCATACTGCAAAAGTCCAAACACAAAATACCGATTACCGCCGCCCTGCTTGCCATCCTTATCGCCATCGGTTTGGCACCGATTTTTCAAACGAACCCATCCGCACAAAAAATCACCATCGCAGGCAAGCTCGGCAGCGAACCCGACATCCTCATCAATATGTACAAACAGTTGATTGAAGAAAATAATCCGCGCGCGCAGGTGGCGCTCAAACCCAATTTCGGCAAAACTTCATTCCTGTTCAACGCCTTAAACAGCGGCGAAATCGACATCTACCCCGAATTTACCGGTACCGTCCTTGAAAGTCTGGTCAAAGTCCCTGCCGAAGAGCAAAACCGCCGCCTTTCCCCCGAACAGACCTACCAAGCCGCCAAAGATCTGCTTGCCCGACAACACCGGCTGACCTTTCTGCCGCCGATGGCATACCAAAACACCTACGCCCTCGCCGTCAGCCAAGACTACGCCGCCGCGCACAATCTGCACAAAATATCCGACCTCAAACGCGTGCAAAACCAAATCCGCGCCGGTTTTACCCTCGAATTTACCGACCGCGCCGACGGCTACAAAGGTCTGCAACAACACGGCATACAGTTTAGCCGCCTCTCAACCCTCGAACCCGCCCTGCGCTACACCGCCCTCCTAAACGGCAAAATCGACCTCGTCGAAGCCTACTCCACCGACAGCGACCTCAAACAATACCGCCTCGCCGTCCTTTCAGACGACATCGCCCTTTTTCCCTCCTACCAAGGCGCGCCGCTGATGAAAACCGAGTTTGCCGAACAGCATCCCGACGTCGTGAACGCATTGAACAAACTGGCAGGCAAAATCAGCGAAGCCGAAATGACTGAAATGAACTACCGCGTGAAAGTGGGCGGAGAAAAACCGGCGGACGTAGCGCGGGATTATTTGCAGAAAAACGGTTTGATAAACGATAAGGGCAAATGATTCAGGTCGTCTGAAAAACGGTTTTTATTTTGTTGAAACAGATTTTCAGACGACCCCTCAAGTTGCAATAAGCTGTTGATTAGACTATAGTGGGTCCTCGATCAATATAAACATCAAGGAAATGAATCATGAGCGGCAAATTAGACCAAATCAGCGGTAATGTAAAAGAAAAAGCCGGAGAACTGTTAAACGACTCCAAACTCCAAGCAGAAGGCGTAATCCAACAAGGCATCGGCAAAGTCAAAGAAGTTGCCGCCGACATTGAGGAAAAAGCAAGCGACGTATTGAAAAAAGGCAAAGAAGAAGCAGGACATCTGGTTGACGAGGCAAAAGAAAAAGCCGAAAACCTGATTGACGACATCAAAAGCAAGTTCTAATTCATCCTTGTCTTAAACTATGTCAAAAGGCCGTTTGAAACACGATTTCAGACGGTCTTTATTTCAATCAACATAGCAACGGCGCAGCCACCCTAAAATCGCCTGTTCCCCATCTAATCAAGCTTTCAGACGACCCCGCCGGATAAGTTGGACAGATGAATCCAATGCTTTAACGGTTTTGCCGAATCCCGACTCGAAATACGCATCGCTCAACCCTCAACAGGAGAAGCACCATGCCTTCCGCCAAGCTCATCCAAAAGCTCAAACCCGCCTTACAAAACCCGCTTCCGCCCGAACAAGACGGTATCTTGTTGTGCCTCAATTCCGACAACGTCACGGGCGACAACGCCAAATACATGAAAATGTACAACCGCCTCGCCCGTTGGTACGATTTCGGCGAACGCTGGATAGCCCGCCTCAAATACGGCAACAGCATCAACGAAATGCGGCGCAGCCTGATGAACGAACCGGAATGGCGGCAGGACTGCAGTGCGCTCTACGTCTCCATCGGCACAGGTGTCGATTTAAACTACCTGCCCGCCAACATCGACCCCGCCGCGCTGGATTTGACCGGCGCCGACCTGTCACTCGGCATGTTGGCACGCTGCCGCAACGTATGGCGGAAAAAAGCAGCGGGCTTGGACTTGGTACACTGCAACGCCGAAGACTTACCCTTTGCCGATAATATGTTCGACGTCGTATTCCATGTAGGCGGCATCAATTTTTTCAGCGACAAACAAAAAGCCATCAACGAAATGCTGCGCGTCGCCAAGCCCGGCACCAAAATCATGATTGCAGACGAAACCACTGACTTCATCCAACAACAATACAAAAAAAGCCTATTCACGCGGAACTACTTCCAAGACACCGATTTCGACCTGACACAAATCGAAAACTGCATCCCCGAAACCGTACAGGAAAAGAAAACGCGGCTGCTGTGGAGCAACCGCTTTTACTGCATTACCTTCCGCAAACCTGCTTAAAACAGCCGCTGCGATTGCTTTTTCAGACGACCTCGGAATCTGACAAGGTCGTCTGAAAACCGCATCTATAAACTCAAACATCAGCATATCCATACCCGATACGGCTCATGCTGAAACCCAATGTCTCAGGCAAATTTAACGTCTTTATCGGGTCTCGACCCAAGCTGCGCTTACCGATTTGAATCGGCTATACTACCGCCTTTCCTTAACACACACATTGTCATGAGTACCAAAAAATTTCCCGTCCCCCTCAGCTATTTCAGCATGCCGTTGGGACTTTTCGCGCTCGGTTTGTCTTGGCGTTACGGCGCGCATATCGGACTTTTCCCGCATTGGGCTGCGGAAACGCTGTTAGCCGCCGCCTTCGTGCTTTGGCTGATGCTGGTCATTGCCTACATCATCAAAATCCGTTTTTTCCTCCCCGAATTTTTGCAGGATTTGCAGGATTTGGTGCAATGCTGTTTCATCAGCGCGATTCCGATTACCACTATGCTGGCAGGTTTGGCGGCACTGCCCTACCAAACGCTACCGGCAAAAGGGTTGATTTTGCTCGGAACGGCGGGACAGTTAGCATTTGCCATGTACCGCGCAGGCGGCTTGTGGCGCGGCGTCCATACCCTTGATGCCACCACGCCGATTGTGTACCTGCCCACCGTTGCCACCAATTTTGTCAGCGCGACCGCAATGGCGGTATTGGGTTGGTCGGATTACGCCTGGCTGTTTTTGGGCGCGGGGATGTTTTCATGGCTTAGCTTGGAAGCCGCCATATTGAGCCGTTTGCGTACCGGCACACCCGTCAACGCTCCTGTGCGCGGTATTGTCGGCATTCAGCTTGCGCCTGCTTTTGTCGGCTGCGGCGCCTATTTTGCTGCATCAGGCGGACACATCGATACCTTCGCGCTGCTTTTAATCGGCTACGGCTGCCTGCAATTCCTGCTACTGCTGCGCCTTCTGCCTTGGATGCTGGAACAGGGTTTCAGCCCTAGCTTTTGGGGTTTCTCGTTCGGTTTGGCGGCAATGACGGGCTGCGGTTTCCATTTGATCGCCGAACAGCGTTTACTGTTTTTAGGCTATTTCCTCGCCACCGCAGGCTCCGGCTTGGTGATGTTACTGTTGCTGGCGACTTTGAATTTAGCGAGACAGGGACGGTTGTGGGTGAAATGAAAAATCGTGCGGCTTAAAGGCGTGATAAAACGAACATGGCCTTAGGTCGTCTGAAAACTACATTTGGAAATTCAAACCGATGAAGATAAACCCTGAAAACGGCAGCATCACCCTGCCGGACGGCAACATGATTAGCGCACGCACCACACTTGATGACTGGATTGCATCCTTCCCAAAATCCAGCCCGAATCATCTGCAAGCGGGAATAACATTTTTCAGTTTGTCATTTACCAAACAGTCCGAACAATACACCCTTACCGCCCAGTTCGAGCAGCAGCGGCTGGAGCGCTTATCCATATTCTTCTGTCCGATAGGCGAGGACAATAGCTGGGCAGCATGGTCGGAGGAGCGCGAATTGCAACGTAGAAAACAGTTTGATCGATGGCTGGATAAACAGCTGGGCGATGCCCCATGTTCCACTGAAACATCGGCATCCGGTAAATGCCGTCAATTTGCCTGGGGCAATGCGGGCGCGTATTACCACAATAAAGACGGCAGTACGATGATTGTCATCAGTTATTGAATATGAACGCCTTACAAAGGACACCCCATGCACTACCAATCGCTAACTGCCGCGCTGGAACAATACAGCGACAACCTGACCCACCATCCCGCCTCACCCAACAGCCTTGCCCTGCATATCGACCGTCAAACGCAAGGTCGTCTGAAACTCCACACACCCGACGGTATCAGCCTCAGCCTGACTTACAACGATGAACCCGTGTTCTGGTCGTTCTTTAGCCACGATTTATACGACGTTTACCTCATCCGCAGCTACGCCGAAAGCTGGCAGGCATATCAGCCCGTCGGGCACATCGGCAGCCGCGTAAACGAACACATCGCCCGCCAACCCGCCGCAAAGCGAGGCCTGTTTTGGAACAAATATTTCATCGAACAACTCGCCACCCACAACGCAGGGCTGCTCGGCATCGGCGAATGGCACTTCGACTACCGCCCCGCCCAAACCCTGCCCCCGCAATGGGGTGAATGTTGGCACGACACTGCCTTAGGGCAGCCCGAAACCGACGAAAACTACGCCCAATGGCTGTTTTCAGGCAGCCGTTTCGACGTGCTGGACAACAATTTTTATACCCAAGCCGAACGCTTCATCGCCCTGAAAACCCACTACGCCGAAGACGGTCGTCTGAAATATTGGCGCAAACGCGCACAGCAAAACCAACTGCCGCCCGTCTTGGTGTACGAACTTCCCGCCCTGTCCGACCGCTGGCTGATTTTAGACGGACACCTGCGCCTCGCCGCCGCGCTTACCGAAGGGCAACTGCCGCCCCTGATCGTCATCCAAGCCACCACCGCCCGAAACAGCCCGCAAACCGCCGCCGAACACGAAACCGAAAAAGCTGCCGCCCTGTCGCAATACGAAAAAATCGCCAAACAAACCGACCACAATCCCCAAGCCTTAAACGCCGTCAGCCAAAACATCATCCACGCTTTCGATACCCGCCCCTACCTGCTGCACACCACCCGCGCCGCCGCCGACATCGCCCCGAAAACCTGGCTGCAACAATTGCAAACCTACGCCGCACAACACGGTTTCGCCGAAGAATTTGAACGCGTTTGGACAACGGAATCATGGCCGATGAAACGGGTTGCTGCTTTTCAGGTCGTCTGAAAAGGTCAGGTTGTTTTAAACTTTTCAGACGACCTCAACAGGTAAACCCTTCCCACCCTGACCCACACCAATAATTTCCACCTAATTTTCCCCACATACAATCCCCACAAACGGCGCAGACCGCTTCATATTCCCATCCATAAGGAACACTACCATGAAAAACATTAAATTTACCCTAGCCATATTTTTCGGCGGCATATTCGCTTTATGGCTGCTTGCTACATCATTTCCAGATCAGTGGGGCGTATTTCCCGTACGCAACCTATTGCTGCAACTAACCGGCACCATCAGCATACTGGCCATGAGTGCCTGTCTGATACTTGCCGTGCGTCCCAAAATACTGGAAACGCCGCTTGGCGGGCTGGACAAAATGTACCGCCTGCATAAATGGCTCGGCATCATTGCCCTTTCAGGCAGCATCCTGCACTGGACCAGTAAGCAATTCCCCAAATGGCTGGTAAAGCTCGGTCTGTTTGACGGCAAAAAGCCGCCGCGCCCACCGATGCAGGAAATATTGACATTAAAAGATTGGCTGGCTACCCAACGCCACTTTGCCGAAGAAGTTGGCGAAATCGCTTTTTATGTTGCCCTCGTCCTGCTTATCGCCGCACTCATCAAACGCATACCCTACCGCTGGTTTGCCAAACTCCACATACTTATCGTCCCCGTTTATCTCGCACTTGTGTGGCACACCATCGTACTGGCAAATTTTGCCTACTGGTCGCAACCGCTGGGCTGGCTGCTCATCGCCGCCTTGCTTGCAGGCATCGCCTGCTCGCTGATTGCCCTATTCAAACGCATCGGCAACCCGCAAAATGCCACCGTATCCGCCCTAAATCAAAACGGCAACCTACTTTCCCTGACCCTGAACTCCCCGAAATGGCAGGGACACCGCGCAGGTCAATTCCTCTTTTTACGCACACACGGAGAAAGCCACCCCTTTACCATCGCCTCCGACTGGCAGCCTGATAACCAACAGCTCACGCTCGTGATCAAAGACTTGGGCGACTACACCCGCCGCCTGCCGCAGCGCCTGAATATCGGCGACACCGTGCAAATCGACGGTGCATACGGACGTTTCGACTTTTCCGATGGACAAGCGCAAATCTGGGTCAGCAACGGTATCGGTTTTACCCCTTTTCTCGCACGACTCAATGAACTGGCCAAACAGCCCGCCACCCAGCCAATAGACTGGTTTCATGCCGATAGAAACCTACCTGCCGAAACGCTCGCCCACTGGCAAAATTTAGCACAACAAGCCAATGTCAATTTCCACTATATCCCTTCCGAAACCCAAAGGCTCACCGCCGAACATATCGGGCAGACTGTCCGCGACAGTGCAAACCGCAGCCTATGGCTTTGTGGCAACCGCAATTTCACTCGCAGCATCTCAGGCAGCCTGAAAACGCGGTCGCAACATTTGGAGTTGTTTGAATTCCGCTAAACGGTTGCAAATATAGGGCAGCGTGAAATACAGCCCTAACCTAGCCCAAACAAAACAGTCCGCACCTTCAAAACGAAGTTGTGGACTGTTTTTTGCTTTTCAGACGACCTTTACTACTTCTAAAAGGTCGTCTGAAAACCCGTCTACCCTAAAGCCACTTTTTCAGCTACCCTTCCCCTATTATTTTCCTCCACTTCCCAAGGAGTTCCCATGAACCTAGCCATCACAGGCACAAGCGGCAACATCGGCGGCATGGTTGCTCGTCATTTGAACACACGCGGCCTGCCGCTTATTCTGCCGCTGCGCAACCCCACCAAAGCGCCCGCCCTGCCGAACTGCGAAGCGCGGCGGTTTGCCTATGACGATTTGGAGCTTGCCAAGCAGGCGTTAAACGGGGTGGAGGTGCTGTTTATGGTGTCCGCTGCCGAGAGCCCGACGCGCGAACAAGAGCATTTGACTTTGGTGCAGGCTGCTTCGGAAGCGGGCGTGCAACATATGGTTTATCTCTCTTTTGCACAGGCGGCGTTGGACAGCACCTTCACACTGGCGCGCACCCATGCGGTTACTGAAAATGCGATCCGACAAACCAATATGCGCTACACCTTTCTGCGCGACAATTTTTACAGTGAGATGATGGCAACGATTGCCAACGCAGACGGCATCATCGCAGGCCCAGCCGACGACGGGCGCGTTGCCTGCGTTTCGCAGCGCGATGTCGCCCAAGCGGCGGCAAACGTCATCGCCGACATCGCATGCGGTAACCACCTCCACGATAATCAGACCTACACGCTGACCGGTTCCCAATCATTAAGCTTCACTGAAATAGCTGCCGTCTTAACCGAAATTACCGGCAAACCACACCGCTACCACAATGAAACCGTGGAAGAAGCCTTCGCCAGCCGCAAAGCCGAGTACCCTGACACGCCCGATTGGCAGATTGAAGCGTGGGTTTCTACCTATACCGCCATTGCCAAAGGCGAACTTGCCTCCGTTTCAGACGATCTGCCGAAATTGTTGGAACGTGAGCCGCGCCGCTTTGTCGAAGTTGCAAAGGATATTTATGATGCAGCCTGAACACAACACCCCCTTAATCGAATTCAAAAACGTCAGCAAACGCTACGACAACCACACCGCTGTAAACGAACTGAACCTGACCATTTACCAAGGCGAGTTTTTCGTGTTGGTAGGCGGTTCGGGCAGCGGCAAATCGACCACGCTGCGCATGGTTAACGCGCTGACCGAGCCGACCGACGGCGATGTTTATTTCAACGGCAGGCGTATCAAAGATTACGACATCCGCGGGCTGCGCCACCGCATCGGCTATGTGCTGCAACAAATCGCCCTGTTCCCCACCATGACCGTTCGGCAAAACATCGAGCTGATGCCCGACATTTTGGGCTGGGACAAACCGAAGCGCACATCGCGCGTGAACGAACTGCTCGAGCTGGTCGGTATGCCGCCCGAAACCTACTTAAACCGCTATCCGCACGAACTCTCCGGCGGCGAACAGCAGCGCATCGGCATCTTGCGCGCCATCGCAGCCAAACCCGACATCTTATTGATGGATGAACCCTTCTCCGCCCTCGACCCGCTCGCCCGCGCTTCCCTTCAGGAAACTGTTTCCCTAATTCACAAAAAACTCGGCACCACCATCGTTTTCGTTACCCACGACATGAGCGAAGCCGCCAAACTCGCCTGCCGCATCGGCGTGATGCACCAAGGCAGGCTGGTGCAGGTCGATACGCCGCAGGATATTCAAAACCATCCGGCGGATGATTATGTTCGCTCCCTGTTCGGCGTGGCACAGCCGGAAAACACCGCCTCCGCCGAGGAAGTCATCAACCTTTACCGCCGTTTGGACGCAGACGGCAAAGCGCGGGTAAGGGAACACTGGGCAAAAGAAGAAAGAAAAGAAAATTAGAAAAAGGGTCGTCTGAAAACGTCAAAATAGTTTGAGGCAGCTTGCGATATTTGTTTGAACGCTGCCGAAGCGTCGTTTTCAGACGACCTTTTCCCAATCCGTATCCCGATATTGTTATAATCCGAGCTGTCCGGACAACCACCGATTTATATCCATATGAACACCTTCATCCTCCACGACACACGCCCTTATCCGCAGACTCCGGTTAAAAACCATTTACTGATAAACGCCTCACTGCTCGCACACGGCACGACCGCCGCAACCCGCAAGATCGCCGTGGGGCAGTTGCAAACCGAAATCCGCAGCCAGCTTCATCAAAACTACTACGTCAACTTGTCCGTCGCCATGACCATGGCGCCCGATGTAGAGACTTATAACGCGCTGATGCAGAGCATCAATCAAGTGTTATCCGCCGAAAACGACGACGAAGCCCAATGGTTTGCCCTGCCCGTCGTCATCGTCGCCGGCTGCAAACAGGAGCGATCGCTGTCCCTGACGCTGCCTACCGAGGCACTGACCGCCTGCCTGTCCAACTATCCCCACTTGCGCGCTTTAACGCAAAACACCCAATGGCTGCCCTTCCTCGCCCATTCAGACGACCTGAGCGGCATCACGCCCGAACAGTGGTGGAACGCGAAACAAAACAGCGAATCCGCCGCCGCGTTCCTGCAAACCTTTGAAGACAAACCGCTGATTTGCCCCGAAGGACAGTCCGTCCACGTCGTGTACGCACTGGGCTACGGCGACAAAAACCTGCAAACCGCCTTGGGTGTCAACCTGCAACAGGCAGGCCTGCCGCTGATGCAGGTTTGGCAGGAAAGCCTTGCCACCGCCGGCGTTACCCTCTTCACCAACCCGCTGTCTCCGAACACCCCGCTCCAAGCCCTGACCGACGGCAGCCACACCCGTCAGCGCATGGCGATGGACGTGTTCGCCACCAACGCCATCCGCGCCATCCGCATGCAGAGTCCGCGCGTCGGCGTTGTCATCGCCGCAAGGGCGGGCGGGCAGATTCTGTTCGGTTTCAACGCAACCGACAGCGCGTTTGAAGTCGTCCCGCAAGTGTTCGTGTGGAACCTTTCATCTTCCGACAACATCGCCGTCATCCAACACAACTTCCTCGACCTGATGGCGGAATGCCGCGTCGAGCATATCCGCACCCTGCACGACGTTTTGCCGGAAAATGCCGACCTGCCGACCTACGCGCAGTCCCTGTCCCTGGACGGACACAACCCATTCTTCTCCGAACACGCCTAAACCGCCTATGAAAAACCATTCCGTACTCTTCGTCTGCCTCGGCAACATCTGCCGCTCCCCCATGGCGGAATACGTCCTGCGCCACCGCGCCCGCGAAGCAGGCGTAGCCCACCGCATCCGCACCGACAGCGCAGGCACATCCGGCTGGCACGACGGCGAAAACATGCACCAAGGCACGCGCAAAACCCTCGCCGCCCACGGCATCGACAATCAAGGATTTACCAGCAGCAAAGTGCGTTCCGAAGATTTCGATGAATTCGACTTCATCATCGCCATGGACGACAACAACCTTGCCGAACTGGAAAAAATGTTCGGCAAACACCCCGACAAAATCTTCAAACTCACCGACCTCATCCCCGAAAGCGGCTACCGCCACGTCCCCGACCCGTGGTACACCGGCGACTTTGACGAAACCTTCAGGCTTGTGGATGCAGGCAGCACCGCGCTGCTGAAAAAGCTGGGTTTGGTTTGAATCGGTTGACGCAATATTTAAAGTTGAACGCGACGCAGTAAAAAAGGTCGTCTGAAACCTCAAATTTGGGTTTCAGACGACCTTTTGTTCTATCTTTATCTATGCCGGCTTATAAGGGCTGTCCGATTTTCTTGACCTTTTTAGCATGCAAACACGCAATAATCACCAAACAGGAGACAACGAAATATACACCCGAAACAAACATAAACAGCATAGACATCAAGCCTTGCCCCATATCACCGCAGCAAAGCGGCGTCGAATTGCTCCAATACAAAAACAGATAGGCGCCATTAAGAATCGATGTCGCCCAAAGAGAGGCAGGCATATATCGCTTGAAATAAAGATAAGGCAGGCATAGGAAAAATTGCACCAACAGACCAAACCCGGCCATCTCAAGCGCCTCCTTCGGTTCATTCGCCCCTAAATCAAAATATTGCGCCCAAGCATAAGACCATAAGGTCATAACGATGACAATCACAACAGCCGCGCTCAACAAAGAAAAAAACCGCTGTTGCTTGTTTTGAAATTGAAAAAACACGATACGTTCAAACCTCCTCAGAGCGGCACTTTCAAGCCCATTGATATTATAGTGGATTAACTTTAAATCAGGACAAGGCGACGAAGCCGCAGACAGTACAGATAGTACGACAAGGTGAGGCAACGCCGTACTGGTTTAAAGTTAATCCACTATAAGGGTTCGATTTTTATTCAAAACCCTTATTCAGTCAACATGACGCCACTGATTTCAACCCGCCTTTTCAGACGACCCCTCGGTCTTTTGCATAACAACACCATCAAACCGCACTCGCCAACCCCATGCGCCTTGGTTTCCTATACAATATCGCGCAATACAAACCCACCCTACCACCATGTCCAAAAAAATCCTCATCATCACCCCGAGCTGGATCGGCGACTGCGTCATGACCCAGCCGCTTTACCGCCGCCTGCACGAACTCCATCCCGGCTGCACCATAGATGCATTCGCGCCCAAATGGTCGATGGCGGTGTTCGAGCGTATGCCCGAAATCAGCCGCGTTATTGAAAACCCGTTCGGACACGGCGCGTTGGAACTGAAAAAACGCTGGCGCCTCGGGCGCGAACTGGGCAAACAAGGTTACGACCAAGTCATCGTCCTGCCCGGTTCGCTCAAATCCGCCCTCATCGCCTTCGCCACCGGCATCAAGCAGCGCACCGGCTACGTCGGCGAATCGCGCTATCTGCTGCTCAACGACATCCGCAAACTCGACAAAGCCGCCCTGCCCCTGATGGTCGACCGCTACACCGCCCTCGCCCACCCGACGCAGGCAGACTTCAACGGACATTCCGATAACCCGCGTTTCACCATTTCCCCCGAAAGCCGCGCCGCCGCGCTTGCCAAATACGGCTTGGACACAGACAAACCCGTTCTCGCCTTCTGTCCGGGCGCGGAATACGGCCCCGCCAAACGCTGGCCCGCGCGCCATTTTGCCGAACTCGGCCGCCGCTATCTGGCGGAAGGCTGGCAGGTTTGGCTGTTCGGCTCGCAAAAAGATTTCGACATCGCCGAAGAAATCAACCGCCTTTCAGACGGCCTCTGCACCAACCTTTGCGGCAAAACCAACCTTTCCGAAGCGATTGACCTGCTCTCCTGCGCCGACACCGTCGTCTGCAACGACAGCGGCCTGATGCACCTCGCCGCCGCCCTCGACCGCAAACTCGTTGCCGCCTACGGCTCATCCAGCCCCGACCATACCCCGCCCTTGAGCCAAAAAGCCAAAATCGTCAGCCTGCACCTCGAATGCTCGCCCTGCTTCAAACGCAAATGCCCGTTAGGACACACCGACTGCCTGAACAAACTCACGCCGGACATGGTTCAAAAAGCGGCGGAGGAATTGGCGCAAACGGAATCTGAATAAGCCATCAACCGACAAATTCTATAGTGGATTAACTTTAAACCAGTACGGCGTTGCCTCGCCTTAGCTCAAAGAGAACGATTCTCTAAGGTGCTGAAGCACCAAGTGAATCGGTTCCGTACTATCTGTACTGTCTGCGGCTTCGTCGCCTTGTCCTGATTTAAATTTAATCCACTATAAATCAGCAGCAAAACCATACGACAAAAGGTCGTCTGAAACCTTATTCCGTTTTTCAGACGACCTTTCAGATGCTCAAAATCTGGGTATTTAATCTTGCAACGCGGCGGCGATTTCGTTGCGTAGTTTGTTTAAAAACCTGCCGTGGCGCACCCATTGGGCGGCGGTTTCATGGTCTTTCCCGGCAAAGGCCGTCCGCAAATCTTGATACAGCTTGTCTTGTTCGCGGCTGATTTCTTGATCCAACGCGCGCAGGGCTTCGTTGTTTTGCTCCATTTGCGCATCCATCAGCGCTTCGCGCCATTCCATTTGCTGCATGAGAAATTCAGGAGCGAAAGAGGTATGCTCCGGCGCGTCGGCGTCGATGCCCAATGTCTTCAACAGGTACGCAGCACGGTCGATAGGATTTTTCAAGGTGCGGTAGGCATCGTTGATGGTGGAAGACATCATCACTGCCTGCTTTTGCTCGAAAGCGGAGGCTGAAGCGAATTTGTCGGGATGGAAACGGGCAGCCAAGGCGCGGTAGGTTTGCTCCAAGCTTTCGGCGTCGATATCGAAAGCGGGTTCAAGCTGGAAGAGTGTGAAATATTGGGACATGGCGGGATAATTAATGTGAAATTTTCGGCAGAAACCTGATTTTGCCTTATAATTCGCTGATTCTTAACCCAAAGGACTGAATATGAGCAGTAAAGTGCAACACAATAAAGGCAAAATACGCGACAATGCTTTAAAAGCCTTAGTGAAATCCGATTTGTTCCGACACAAGGTGGAACGGAAAAGAAAAGGCAAAGGCAGCTACAACAGGCAGGAAGCGAAAAAATGGCGGGACGGTTTTGATACTGTCCCGCCGTTTTTATGTCTTAAACGTGGAAGCTCTCGCCGCAGCCGCAAGAGTCTTTGACATTCGGGTTTTCAAATTTGAAACCCTCCTGCAAACCTTCTTTGGTGTAATCGACTTGCGTGCCGTCTAGATAAACCAAGCTTTTCGGGTCGATATAAACGCGCGCGCCGTGTTCTTCGAAAATCAGGTCGTCCTCGTTCGCTTCATCGACAAATTCAAGGTTGTATGCCATGCCCGAGCAGCCGCTGGTTTTCACACCCAAGCGCACGCCCAAGCCTTTGCCGCGTTTGGTCAGGTAGTTGTTGATGTATTTGGCTGCGTTTTCTGTGATGGTAATCAAAATATTTGTCCTTTTTATATAGATTGAAAATACTTGTTTTCAGGTCGTCTGAAACTTGAGTTAACTTTTTGGCAACCTGCGGTGCCGCTGACGATACAGCAACACAGCCCAAATCAGCCAAATACCCAGCCAAACGGGGAAGAGTGCTAACAGACTGAGCCAGCCATAAATACTGCCTGCCCAATCACGGTTAAGCGGCGTACGGAATGCAGAATCCAACCCGGTCCGAGAGGCTAAATATACCCGTGCAGTTTCGCCCCGTATCTCAGGACGCAAAGACAAGATTTCCACTTCGATATGGTTTAACCCAATCGGCGTATCCGCGCAGTCCAAACAGCGGATATCTATCCGCCGCCGCGCATGTGCTGTGCTTTTGCTTGTGCTTTGTGGCGTATAGACTTGATAAGTAATGTCGTCAGGCAAGGGTTCCACACTTGCCGCATGCAGTTTCGCCTGCCCGGATTCACGCTCAATCGTAATAAGGGGCGGTTGACTGTTTTGGAGCGCAACATAGGATAATTTTACCCGAGCACCTTCTTTTAAAACAATGCTTTGTGCAGGAGGATAGTAATTCACCACCGCAAATAAAGCATATCCGACCAGCAGTATCAAACTATATGCGTAAAACAGTATTTTCGCGATACCGCATTTACCCATTTATCTAACCTTGTTCAATTTTCCGTTGCCTGTCGCTGCTGCGCCCAAGCAACAGCAGCCTGCATGGCTGCCCGCGCCTGTGGACTGTTTTTCCAACAGGTCGAGCCGGTCAATTTCGCGCCCTGTTCCAAAACATCGTCTAAATCCGCTGCCGCCAGCGTGGCAACATCATCCAAACCCATTTGCTGCAAACGCTGCAATACAGTTTTGCCTATGCCTTTGACGGCAAGCAGAGATTGGGCTTCTTCATCGGTAAAAGGCATGTCGTCTCCTTTGATTTTGCAAACGTATCGACTAAATATAAGCCTATGGCTTATCGCCCTCTCCCTAACCTTCTCCCGCGGGGAGAGGGGATAGATTGGTAGGCAGTCCCAAATTTAGCGACAACTTCAAAACGATTAAGTTTCTGTGTCCTTACCCTCTTCTTCACGAGAGAAGGCATGCCGTCTCTTTTGATTTTGCAGGGATATCGACTAAATATAAGCCTGTGGCTTATCGCCCTCTCCCTAACCCTCTCCCGCGGGGAGAGGGGATAGATTGGCAGGCAGTCCCAAATTTGGCGACAACTTCAAAAGGATTAAGTTTCTGTGTCCTCAATTCACCCTGTCTGTTTAAGAGAGGAACAAACCGTTATGTTTGCTTTTCCTGAAAACTCTAAGACTTTCAGAAATCCTGTGAATGTCTACCGACAAAGCACCCACTAATCGGATTATTTGTTTTCCTGACGTTTGCGGTAGTCGGCAACAGCCGCTTTTACCGCATCTTCAGCCAAGATGGAGCAGTGAATTTTCACAGGCGGCAGTTCCAATTCTTCGGCGATTTCGCTGTTTTTGATTGCCAGCGCGTCATCCAGGCTTTTGCCTTTGACCCACTCGGTAATCAGGCTGGACGAAGCGATGGCCGAACCGCAGCCGTAGGTTTTGAATTTGGCGTCTTCGATGATGCCGTCGTCGTTCACTTTGATTTGCAGGCGCATGACGTCGCCGCAGGCGGGCGCGCCGACCATGCCGGTGCCGACGGAATCGTCGCCCTTGTCGAATGTGCCGACGTTGCGGGGATTTTCATAGTGGTCGATTACTTTATCGCTGTATGCCATGATGTGGTTTCCTTAATGTTTTTTGATGGTTTAAGTGGTTTGTTTGCCGATTTTCAGACGGCCTGAAGTTTAGATTTTGCACGCGCCGCCTTCGCAGCCGTCGTCGTTTTCAGAATCGACGCCGCCTTCCACGGTAACGCCGTCAAAATCTTCAAGCAGGTTGTCGAGATTGTCCAAATCTAAATCTTGTTCGTTCATGGTTTTGTATCCTTGATTTTAATGTGGTGGCTTTTAGGTCGTCTGAAAAGGTCTTTTAGGGTTTTCAGACGACCTTTTTTGATTTTAATGTGTGGCTTGGGTTGTCAAACCTAACATTTCTACTGGTTTAACAGATTTGTTAGTTTTTAACCTAGCCTATGACTGCTGATTTAATTTTTTGATATAAGAAGTAATCTCACTAAATTCGACTGGTTCATATCGATATGATTTTACAAATTCCACACAAACAGTAACCCACCGACTCTCGCGAAAGAAAGCTAGCACAACAGATTTAACCTCTTGATAACCAAGACCCAAATCCGCCTTAAAATCTGTTTCCATCAAGGCAGATAAGTTACCATTTAACTCCCCCTCAGAAATTTTTTTATCATATTTTTCAAATATGTCATGAGCTTTATCTAAATCTTCTTCAGACCAATCAAACTCAATAACTAACGATCCGATCGGATTATTCGCATAATTTTGATAGGTATTCAACATACTTATATGAAATTTAATTTTTGCAATTTCTTCCTTTTGGTTTTCTAGAAGTTTTTGTACGTCAAAATACTGTCTATCGTCTACCATCATAAAATCCTTTTATCTTTTTATCCTATTGTTATAAATATTTATTGCCATTTGAAATCATTGATGCAATATCTGATTGCAAGGTATGTTTAATGTCCAAGATAGACTCTTCCGCACTTTTTTGTTCATAAAAGCGATTATATTTAGAGAGAGTAATCTTCCAATCATTGATCTTCTGCCCTAGTACAGGATTCGAAAATTTAGCATCACTAGCAATAGCTAATTGCGATACTACTGACATAAGATTCTCAATTTCTGCGATCTCTTTATCAATTTTCACACCTCGTGTATGTCTAGCAGGTAATTTTCCAATTTTTTCAGAACAATAGCGTAGATTCAAAACCATATCATGCAAATCTCTGCGGTTTGATATTTCATTTTTTAATTTTTCTGTTTGCTTTTTCCATCTCCATGTTTTAACAGCAGAGAAAATACTGACAAGACCCGCAATAATATTGACAAAAGTATTTATTTCTTCCATTTGTTATCTGTTTATCTGTATTCCAACAATTTTGATTCAAAATTAGCTTAATTTCAGACGACCTATATATGTAAAGATCGATCGTCTGAAGTTCAATCAGCTAAATATTTGTACCTTAATCAATGCGCCGCCCATTCAATCGAGTTCAAATCAATCCCGTCTTTAAACATTTCCCACAGCGGCGACAGTTCGCGCAATTTACCGATTTTGGATTTGATCAGTTCTGCGGCGAACTGCACTTCTTCTTCGGTGGTCATGCGGCCGAAGGTGATGCGCAGGGATGAGTGTGCCAGTTCGTCGTTGCGGCCGAGCGCGCGCAGGACGTAGCTGGGTTCGAGCGAAGCGGAGGTGCAGGCGGAGCCGCTGGATACGGCGAGTTCTTTCACCGCCATAATCAGGCTTTCGCCTTCGACGAAGTTGAAGCTGACGTTCAGGTTGTTCGGGGCGCGGTATTCGAGGTCGCCGTTGATATAGACTTCTTCGATGCCTTCGATGCCTTTGAGGAAGATGTCGCGCAGTTTGCGGTAGTGCGCCATGTCTTGCTCGAGTTCTTCTTTGGCGATGCGGAAGGCTTCGCCCATGCCGACGATTTGGTGGGTCGGCAGGGTGCCGCTGCGGAAGCCGCGTTCGTGGCCGCCGCCGTGCATTTGGGCTTCGAGGCGGACGCGGGGTTTGCGGCGGACGTACAGTGCGCCGATGCCTTTGGGGCCGTACACTTTGTGGCCGGACATGGACAGCAGGTCGATTTTGGCGGCTTCAACGTCCACAGGCACTTTGCCGCAGGCTTGGGCGGCATCGACGTGGAAGATGATTTTGCGTTCGCGGCAGATTTCGCCGATGGCGGGAATGTCTTGTACCACGCCGATTTCGTTGTTCACCCACATCACGGAAATCAGGATGGTGTCGTCGCGGATGGCGGCTTTGAGTTCTTCCAAATCAATCAGGCCGTTTTCTTGTACGCCGAGGTAGGTTACTTCAAAACCTTGGCGTTCGAGTTCGCGCATGGTGTCGAGCACGGCTTTGTGTTCGGTTTTGACGGTGATGAGGTGTTTGCCTTTGGTTTTGTAGAAGTTTGCCGCGCCTTTGATGGCGAGGTTATCGGACTCGGTCGCGCCGCTGGTGAAGATGATTTCTTTGGGGTCGGCGTTAATCAGGGCGGCGATGTCGGCGCGGGCTTTTTCGACGGCCTCTTCTGCTTCCCAACCGAATGCGTGGCTGTTGGAAGCGGGGTTGCCGAAGGTTTCGGTCAGATAGGGAATCATTTTTTCGGCAACGCGTTTGTCAACGGGGGTTGTGGCGGCGTAGTCGAGATAAACGGGGGTTTTGACGGTCATGGTTTGCTCTTTCGTTTTTATTTGGTTTCTACTTAATGGATGTGTGTAAAGGTAACGACTTGGCTGCCGTCGTTACAGTTTTTCTGTTCAATGATGCTTTGCAGCGTAACGCTGCTGAGGTAGTCATTGATGGTTTTGTTTAAATTTTCCCAAAGGTCGTGCGTCAGGCAGGGCGCGCCGTGGTGGCAGTTGGCTTTGCTGCCGCAGCGGGTGGCGTCCAGCCGGTCTTCGGCGGCGGCGATGATTTGGGCGATGTTGATTTCCGATGCGGGGGCGGCAAGGATGTAGCCGCCGCCCGGACCGCGCAGGCTTTCGACCAACTGCGCGCGGCGCAGCTTGCTGAAAAGCTGTTCGAGATAGGATAGGGATATGCTTTGGCGTTCGCTGATGGCACTGAGTTTGACGGCGCCGGTTTGCGCGTTCATGGCCAAATCGATCATGGCGGTTACAGCGAAGCGGCCTTTGGTGGTCAGTCTCATGGTAGGTGCCTGTGTCGGCTTTTTTATAGTGGTGCGATTGTCTAATATCTGAGTGATTCAGTCAAGTATATTCACAAGGCTTCCGATTGTTTGTTTAAATGACTGTGCGAATTGATTTTTATCTCCCTAAAGATTTCTCTTTTTTATCTGAAACTTGAAGCTGAGGTCGTCTGAAAAGTGCTATTACCCTGCTTTTGACGGGGTTAAAACCATTTGCTTTATAATTGCGATTGATATAGATTATCTAATTCATACTAAATCATTATGGTATTGCAAAAGGTCGTCTGAAACCGCCCTACCCGTTTCAGACGACCCCAGTCATAGCATAAGCAACCCCTTAACAGAGGCAATCAACAATGAAACGCGATTTGAGCAAAATGACCTGTATCGAAGACCTGCGCCTTGTCGCCAAGCGCAAAATGCCGCGCATGTTTTACGATTACATCGATTCAGGTTCTTGGACGGAAACCACCTACCGCGAAAACACTTCGGATTTCAAAGACATACGCTTCCGACAAAAGGTATTGGTCAATATGGAAGGTCGTAGTTTAGAGACCAAAATGATCGATCAGGATGTGAAAATGCCGGTAGCGATTGCGCCGACGGGCTTTACCGGCATGGCACACGCAGACGGCGAAATCTTGGCGGCGCGGGCGGCGGAGAAGTTCGGCATTCCGTTTACGCTCTCGACCATGTCCATCTGCTCGATTGAAGACGTTGCCGAAAACACCAGCGCGCCGTTTTGGTTTCAGCTTTATGTGATGCGCGACCGCGAGTTTATGGAAAACCTGATTAAACGTGCGAAGGACGCCAAATGTTCGGCATTGGTATTGACCGCCGATTTGCAGGTTTTGGGTCAACGCCACAAAGACATCAAAAACGGCCTGTCCGCACCGCCGAAACCGACCATCGCCAATTTAATCAATCTGGCGACCAAGCCCGAATGGTGTATGAAAATGCTGAACACGGAACGCCGCACGTTCCGCAATATCGTCGGACACGCCAAAAACGTCGGCGATTTGTCTTCGCTGTCTTCATGGACTTCCGAACAATTCGACCCGCGCCTGAGCTGGGACGACGTTGCCCGCATTAAAGATTTGTGGGGCGGCAAGCTGATTATCAAAGGCATTATGGAACCTGAAGATGCGGAAAAAGCAGCAAAAAGCGGCGCGGACGCATTGGTCGTTTCCAACCACGGCGGCCGCCAGCTCGACGACACCATATCTGCCATCAAAGCCTTGCCCGACATCGTCAGCGCAGTCGGCAGCGACATCGAAGTGTGGATGGACAGCGGCATCCGCAGCGGTCAAGACATCCTCAAAGCATGGGCTTTGGGCGCGAAAGGCACGATGATAGGCCGCGCATTCCTCTACGGCTTGGGCGCATACGGCGAAGAAGGCGTTACCCGCGCGCTGGAAATCCTGTATAAAGAAATGGACATCTCCATGGCGTTTACCGGCCATCGCAATATTCAGGACGTCGACGCAAGCATTCTGCAAAGCACACGCTGGCCGAATGACAAATTCTGATTGCTTTTAAACACCAAACCGGCGGTTAAACAAATTAACCGCCGGTTTGGCGTTTCATATACAAAGGTCGTCTGAAATCTGGTTTCAGACGACCTCATCATTATCAGGCATTCATCTTGTCTTCAAATTCAGCCAAAATCCGCGCGACTTCTTCCGCGTCTTTGACCGCCCTTACCGCGTCAAACAATTCCTGCGCTTCTCCAAATTCTTTCTTCATCATGCCCAGCCATTGTTTCAGGCGGGCGACGGGGTATTTGTTGTTTGCTTCTTTGGCAAGACACAAATGGAAAAATTGGTTTATCCACACCGAAACTTCGGCGAAATCGGTATCGCGGACGGTTTCGCCGTTTTCGTATTGTTTGATTTGGCGCGCCAAATCGGGGCGGATGACGGCGCCGCGGCCGAGCATGACGCTGTTGCAGCCCGTCATCTCTTTAATGCCGATATAGTCTTTGAGGCTGAACACGTCGCCGTTGGCGGTTACGGGGATGGCGACGTGTTCGCGGATTTTGCGTATCCATTCCCAATGTGCGGGCGGTTCGTAGCCTTCGACTTTGGTGCGCGCGTGTACGGTCAGGGCGCAGGCTCCGCCTTCGGCAATGGCGGCGGCGCATTCGAGCGCGAGGCTTTTGTCTTCGTAACCGAGCCGCATTTTGCCGGTGAGCGGGATGTGTTCGGGCAGGCGTTGGCGCAGGGTTTTGACGATATGGTGGATGAGGTCGGGCTCTTTGAGCAGGACGGCGCCGCCTTTGTGTTTGTTGACCGTGGGGGCGGGGCAGCCAAAATTGAGGTCGATTTTGTCCGCGCCGAAGCGGACGGCTTCCAAGGCGTTGACCGCCATATTGTAGGCGTCGCTGCCCAAAAGCTGGACGGTACAGGGCGTACCGGCGGGGGTCTTGTTGCCGTTGGCAATTTCGGGGGCGTATTTGAGCCAGGTGGAACGGGAATGGACGGTGTGGGTAATGCGGACGAACTCGCTGACGCATTCGTCGTAGCCGCCGATACGGGTCAGCAAATCGCGCATCACATCGTCCACCAGCCCCTGCATGGGCGCAAGGATAAGCTGCATATCGGAGGAGGTCGTCTGAAAAAAGGAAATGCGTATTGTAGCGGTATATCGGTTAAAATACACGCTTTCCACGAAGAACTGACCGCCGCCATTGCCGAACTGCCTTGATTTCCCGATTTTGATTTTTCAGACGACCCCTTTTCAGACGACCTCATCATGAACCCGAAAATTCCCGCCACAGCAGCCATGTTGGTCAAAAACTCGGAACGCTATCTGCACGAAGTTTTGACCGCGCTTCAAGACTTCGACGAAGTTTTGCTGCTCGACAACGGCTCGACCGACCGCACTTTTGAAATCGCCGAACGCTTCACCAACGTCAGTTATTACAAATACGACTTCATCGGCTTCGGCCCGATGAAAAACCTTGCCGCCCGCCTCGCGCAAAACAATTGGATATTCAGCATAGACAGCGACGAAGTGGCAGATGGCGAACTGATTGCCGCCATCCGCAAAGCCGTGGCGGAAAACAAAGAACAAAACATCTTCTCGCTCTCGCGCCTGAACCACTACAACGGCCGCCTGATCAAAGCCTGCGGCTGGTATCCCGACATTATCCCGCGCCTTTACCACCGCCGTTTTACCCGTTTTTCCGACCGTCAGGTGCATGAATCGCTGATTTTGCCGCCCGATGCAAACGTCCGTCCGCTCGAAGGTCGTCTGAAACACTATTCCTTCGAAAACGCCGAAGGGTTGATTCAAAAAATGCAGCAATACAGCTCGCTCTACGCCGAAGAAAACCGCTACAAAAAAGACAGCTCGCCCTTCAAAGCCCTGTTGCACGGCAGCGTATCGTTTGTCAAAAACTACCTGCTCAAACGCGGTTTCGCCTACGGCGCGGACGGCTTGACCATTTCCATCGCCAATGCCCAAGGTTCGTACTACAAATATGTCAAACTTTACGAACGCAACCGCAATATCAGCGTCGCCCTGATTGTAACCACCTACAACCGTCCCGACGCGCTGGAGCTGGTTTTGAAATCCGCGCTCGCGCAAACCCGCCTGCCCGACGAAATCATCGTCGCGGACGACGGTTCGCGCCAAGACACCGCCGAAGTCGTCGAGTTCATCCGCAGCCACACCGACATCCCCGTCAAACATTCTTGGCGGCCGGACGACGGCTTCCGCGCCGCCGAATCACGCAACCGCGCGCTGGCGCAGGCAAAAAGCGACTACGTCATCCTTATCGACGGCGACATGATACTCGACCCGTCCTTCATCGCCGACCATCTCAAGCTCGCACGCAAAGGCAGGCTGATACAGGGTTCGCGCGTCATCCTGACCCAAGGGCGCACCCAAGAAATTTTAGATTCCGGCGAATTGCCCGATTTGTCCGCGTTCAGCCAAGGCATAGAAAAACGCCTGTCCGCCCTGCGCTGCCGCAGCCTGTCCACCCTGATCGGCAGACAAAGCAGCCGCAAACACAAAGGCATCAAAACCTGCAATATGGGCTTTTTCCGCAGCGATGCGCTCGCCGTCAACGGCTTCGACAACCGCTTTGTCGGCTGGGGGCGAGAAGACAGCGAGTTCGTCGCCCGCCTCTTCCATAACGGCATGAAACGCCACAACCTCAAATTCGCCGGCATCGCCTACCACCTCTGGCACCACGAAGCCGAACGCGACGCCCTGCCGCAAAACGACGCCCTGCTCAAAGCCACGCTGTCCGAACAAAAAATCCGCTGCGAAGACGGCATGGACGAGTTCATAAAATAAACCGTTTTGCGCTTGTCCCCCCCCTCAAACGTCGTCTGAAACCTTTCAGACGACGTTTTACCTTCAAGCAGCCGTTCAACCATCAAATCTTTACTGAAACCAAACACTTGCAGTGTTATACTATTAATACAACGACAAACTACTCACACACTACGGTTACACATCATGTCCCCCCGCCCGATTACCATCACCTCATACAACATGCACAAAGGCATGTCCGCGCTCAACCGCAAAGTTCAAGTGGACAGCATGGCGGAAGAGCTGCGCGGCATAGGCTCGGATGTCCTGTTTTTACAGGAAGTGCAAGGTCAACACCTGACCCGCAGCAGCAGGCTGCCCGATTTTCCCGAAAAACCGCATTACGATATCCTCGGCGACCGCCTTTCCTACAACCGCAGCTACGGCAAAAACGCCGTATACCCGCAGCGCCACCACGGCAACGCCATCCTCAGCCGCCTGCCGCTGGAAACCCGCCACAACCTCAACATCAGCGTCAACAAACTCGAACAGCGCGGCGTACTCCATTGCGAAGTCCTGCCCGAAGGCTGGGACACCCCACTCGTCTGCCTGTGCGCCCACCTCAACCTGCGTGAACCCGACCGCGCCAAACAATACCGCGCCATCTTCGAATACGTCGTGCATCACATCGACCCGCAAAGTCCGCTGATTCTCGCCGGCGACTTCAACGACTGGCGGCAAAAATCCGCCCTATCCTTAGGCAACGCCTTGAACTTGAACGAAGTATTCGTGGACAGCAACGGCAAACGCCCCAAAACCTTCCCCGCCCGCCTGCCCGTCCTCAGCCTCGACCGCGTCTATACCCGCAACTTGGAAGTCTTAGACTCCCAAATCCACAACGGCAAAAACTGGCAACGCCTCTCCGACCACTTGCCCTTAAGCGTCAAAGTCAGACCCAAACTGCCTTGACCGCACCCATGCCAAAGGTCGTCTGAAAACCTGAAATCAGGGTTTCAGACGACCTTTTTATATCGGCAAATCAAATTCAAGCCATTATTCAATCAACTTCAAACTCAGCAAACTTTTTACGAAATCCAATACACCCCCAGCCCGTCCAAACTCAAAAATATGATTTTCCGAGGTACCCAAATGCCAAAGTTGTATTGTTTGACGTCTGTTTACACATTATCGGGTTTTAGTTAAAATTATTATATAAATAATAATCATAATCAATTTATGTTATTTTGCAGCTCTAAAGAAACAAAGTATTTTGTCCGCCGTTCCTTTCCACACAATCGGTAACCTACGGATATTTTCCTTTTGTTTTGTCAAAATGCCCTTCCCTTGCGTGAAGCAAGCGCATCCATATCAACGGTCCGAACAAACCGTTTAATCAATTGGCTGCAACCCCATTACATTCGGTTCGCGTTTTATTTTCCGATGCCATCTGGAAGCATTTCAGATTTCGCCTATTTTCAAGCTGTTGCGAACAAAGGAAAATCCATCATGAAACCTGTCAAATCCGTCGAATTCCCCTCTACGCCCAAAATATTGGTTTTATTCTTGAGTATGCTGTGGCATACGCCGTTATGGGCGGAAAATACTACCCCCACCCAAAGCGTGCAGATGGATACCATTACCGTCAAAGCCCATCGCAACCGGGATAAAAGCGGCTACACCCAAGTCTACAGCCGTGACATCAGCAATATGTACAAAGGCAAGCAGGAAATCGAGACCTACCGCGGCAGCAGCGTGGCTGATTTAATCGGCGGTATGGCAGGCGTGTTCAGCGGTGACGCGCGCAACAGCGGCGCGCTCGACCCCAACATACGCGGCATTCAGGGCGAAGGCAAAGTTCCAGTAACGGTAGACGGTACGGAACAGGCAATCAGCGTATGGCGAGGCTTTGAAGGCATATCCAACCGCAACTACATCGACCCGAACCTTATCAGCAGCGTGTATGTAGAAAAAGGCGCATCGGCAAACCGCGACATCCGCACCGGCATCGGCGGTTCGGTCAGCATGAAAACGCTGGAAATCGACGACGTCGTGCCGAAAGATCAAAAATTCGGCATGGAAGTCAAAATGGAAACCGGCAACAATACCATCAAACAGCGGGAATATGCCCACGCCGAAACTTGGGGTACGGACTACCGCCGTTATCCCAAACCTTATTCTTTCGACCGCATGGAATGGGCGATTATGCTGGATGATAGCGACAGGCAGAAACAGCGTTTCGGCGGGCGCGGGAAATTATTTAAAGACAATGCCTTCCGTATTTCAGCCGGTATGCGCGGCGAAGTGTTTGACGGCTTGATTGCCTACGCATGGCGCGACAAGGGCAATTACTTTGCCGGCAGCAAGGGCGCAGAACGCTACGGCTACCTCCCCAATGCCAGCTCCATGACCGAAGAAGAATTTACCAAAAAAGTTACGGATATTCAGGAATATACCGCCAATGTCGGTACGTATTACCATCCGTCCGGCGAAGTGGCCAACACATCCCTGAATATGCGTTCGTGGCTGGGCAAAGGCACGTTCAAACTGCCCGACAACCAAAAAATACAGCTCGGCATACGCCATACCAACACCCGTTTCGGCGAAATCATGCCGTACAGCATCCTCTTCGGCAACATCGGCGGCAGCAAACTCAAATCCGACGGCTCCGCCCAAACCGATATGAGTAAGCTCACCAAAGGCACGCTGATGGCGGAATGGCCGCAGGCATGGGTAAAACAGACCGCCGTCAATCTGGATTATTCTTGGAACCCCGAGAACAGCCGCTGGGTAGATTTGAAGGCGGGGATTTGGGGCACGTTCAACGATTCGCAAACCAACTCCACGGGCGGCTATCCTGCATCGACCCTATTCCTCGACAAAGCATTCAACGACAAATACGCCGAAGACTGGTATTACAAAGGCAAAGAACCCGAATGGGACAAACTGCCGCCCAATACCAACAACCGTTTCAACGTTTTTAATGCCGCCGCCTACCGCGCCAAAAACAACCGCCTGGGCATCAACCTGTCCAATAAAATGAAATTATCCGACAAATTGGAACTGACCCTGATGGGCGACTACCAGCGCGAAAAACTCAAAGGCAGCAGCGATACCAGTTGGATACTCGCATTGCCCGAAGAAGAATCCCAAAAATTGTTCTGGGAAGACCCTGAGACCACCTTAAATTCCAACTTCGCTCTGACCATGCCGCGTAAAGGCAAACGCGACGAATGGAACCTTGGCTTCAACTTCAAATATCAGCCCACTTCCTGGCTGACTCTGAACGCAGGCGGCCGCTACACCGACTACCACCAAACCGACAACTTCCTCCGAGACTATATCGACAAAAACCGAACATGGTTGGAAAGAGAAAACAAATTCGACGTACTGTCGGACAACAGCAGGGATTTCGTCTATCTGCAGAGCCGGCTTGCCACACCTGAAGAATACCGAGCCTATCGAGAATTGTCCGACCAATATCACGCCGCGCAAAAAGCTTACGACCAAGACCCTGCGACCATACGGGCGAAAGCCGAATATGATGCCTACGACAAGCGTTTTTGGAATTGGATAAACAGCCTACCCGTTCCCGAATATCTCTGGGCATTAGATAACCGACCCGAAGAAACACAACGCTGGCAAGATAATCACCCCCAACTTCCGGAAGAACCCGAAAAACTGACAGAGCTGCGCAACCGTTTTATGGAAGCGGAAGATCTAAGCAGCGGCTGGAAATCAATACCCAACTGCACCGAAAACGAAGCAAATGGAAACTGTATCTACTGGCGGCGTTCGCATCCCGAAGAAAACCCCGTCCGGACAGGCGCACTCAATTTCTTAAATGAAACCGGCATCAACCCTGCCACAGGCAAAGTTGAAAAACGTTATGCTGCCGCCGTAACAACCGATGTCAACAATCCCGCTATCGAATACCGGCATCTGACCGAAGAAGAACTGCGCAAAATGTGGAACAAACGCGGCCATGCCTTCGCTCCCATGTTCTCCGCCACCGTCCAGCTCGGCGACAACACCCGCCTGTTCGCCCGTTATACCGAATTCAAACGCTTCCCCAGCATGTATGAAGGCACATTCGGCTTCGGCAACCACAGCATCGCCAAAGGTTTCAGCGTCCCGTTTGGCAGACTCCTGAACCCGCTCAAACCCGAACATGCCAAAAACTGGGAAATCTCCCTCAGCCACGACTTCACCCGCCTGCTGCCCAAAATGCGTTACGCGGACGTGCGGCTGACCTACTTCCACAACAAAACCCACAACGTCATCGACCGCAACTATGCCACCTGGCAAATCAGCAATTACGACAAACAAGTCATCAGCGGACTGGAACTCCAAACCCGCTTCGACAACGGCAGAGTATTCGGCGACCTTTCCGTCGTGCGCAACATGAAAAACGAAGTCTGCGACCACCGCGCCATCGAACAGCAATATGATGTGGAAATGTTTGTCCAAAAAGGACGCACTTTCCCCGTGCCTTACTGTCAAAACGGCGGTTTCGCCAGCGGCTGGCTGATCAACCGCATCCAGCCGCGCTGGTCGGTCGTTGCCAACCTCGGCGGCAGGTTCCTAAACGAAAAACTTGAAATCGGTTCGCGCCTGACCTTCCACAGCCGCGTTGAAGACAAACAACAGCCCTCCGCCCGCTGGCGCGAATACTACCTGCAACGTGACGGCGCAAACAGCAAAGCTTTCAACAGCGACAACGGCAACGCCAACTGGCAGCCCGTTACTGTCGTGGATGCCTATGTGCGTTACAAATTCAACAAACATTTCAGCGCAGAGCTAACGGGCAGCAACCTGACCGACCGCTATTACCTCGACCCCATGAGCCGCTCCTATATGCCCGCCCCGGGCCGCACCCTGCGCATCGGTTTGACAGGGAAATGGTGATTTCATCCAACAGAAAACAGCCTCTTTGCGTACTGGCAAAACATTAAGGTCGTCTGAAAAACAATTTTCAGACGACCTTTGGACAAGCTTTATTTTTAAGAAGCCAATACGCGCGGGAACAGGATTTCATTTTCCAAATGGATATGGTTGGTCAAATCGTCCACCATTTCGCGTGCCAATGTATACAGGCGCGTCCAACTTCCGCAAGCGTTTTCGGGAACGGTCAGGTTATTGGTCAACTCAAGCAGCTTGGCTACGGCTTGGTCGTGTTCCTCATGCTCGTGCATCATTACATTAATCGGCATTGCCGCTCCGCGACCGACGCCTTGTTTGATCATCGGAAACAGCATGCGCTCTTCCTTCATCATGTGCATCAGCAGTTCGTTTTGCATATAGGCAAGCAACTCCGGCACTTCAGCCGGAAAACTGTCGGCATGAACTTCCGCGACTTTTTGAGCCAACGGAACCAGCTCTTCAAATTGCCCGCGGTGTACATCGTGGTAGCGTTGCAGGATATGATCGATGGTTGCACCAAACGGCGCGGTTTCCCATACGGTAAAATCAGTCATGGCAGTGTCCTTGGATTTGTGTCAGGCCGGCGTATTCAGACGACCTTTTTAAAGATGGATTTTTTATGAATGTATATAACGGAGTGAAGGATACACCTGCAAAACTGATTTGTATAGATGGAGCCGAAATGTATAACAAATTGAGAATAAAAGTAATTTCTTTTCTGAAGAGAGACTGAAGCAGCTTGCCGCCTGAATTGAAGGCAAGAAAAAAGCCCGTCTTGATTAAGACGGGCTTTTTGGAATCTGGCAGAGAGGAAGGGATTAAGATTAAATAAAAACCTAATGATTTAAAAACAGAATATTTTTCAAAATTGAAAAGTAACACATTAAATAACAAATAAAACATCTAAAACGAAAAGAGGTCGCCTGATAACAATTCAGACGACCTTTTACATTTTGCCGTATCGAAACTTAAAAAACACACACAGAACAGCCGTCGCTTGCCCGTATTTTTGGGACTTGTAAAATAAGCCTGTCATCTGAAGTGATACTCCTTGGAAAGTTGTAAGCATGACAGCCGGAAAGACGGCACTACCAAAAAGCCGCCGTTGCGCCCATCAACGGCGGCTTTTCCAAATTTGATAAGGCATCATGTTTAAAGAACCTTGCACCATACTGAAAATCAAAAGCCGACCATTATTTTTCTGCGGATTGTGGTTCGTTGATCTCGAATTGCAAAACGAAAATGGCTGGAGGTTTGCAAGAAGAGCCATGTTTGCCAGCAAGGCGGCAGCAGAAAATATAAAAATCGGAGACAGCATAATCCCATGACAGCCCGTCAATTAGAAAACCTTATAAAAATTGGCACCGTGCAAGAGGTTGACCCAGTGTCAAACCGTATCCGAGTACAACATGGCGGATTATTTACGGACTGGCTCAAATATCAGACCCCTGCTGCCGGTGGCGTATCAATTTGGCGTTTGCCAAGCATCGGCGAAGCCTGCCTCATCTTATCGCCAAGCGGTGAAACAGAAAACGGTACCGTCTTATGTGGTATCGACAGCACCCAATACCCAGCACCATCACAAAACCCAAATGAAACCGTCGTCAGGTTCCCAGATGGTGCGGAATTCAACTACGACCACGTTCGCCGCCATTTAAAAATCAGCGGAATACAAACCGCAGACATAACTGCCGAAAAATCTGCAACGGTACACACAAAACATCTGACTATTGATAGCCCAGTAACCGATATTGAAGGCGCGCTAAATGTGAAAGGGCTGCTCACATACCAAGGCGGTATGTCAGGCAGCGGGGGCGAAGGTGGAGCGGCAGCCGTTATTAACGGAACAATTCGTCAACAATCAGGCAGCATCATCAGCAACGGAATAAACCTGACCACCCATACCCATAAGGGAGACAGTGGCGGAACGACAGGACAGCCGCAATGACCGACGACAAAACAGGACGCTTGATCGGATTAAAAACACACATTGCCCAATCAATCAAAAACATTCTCTTCACCCGCATCGGAACCCGTGTAATGCGAGAAGATTACGGCAGCCTGCTCCCTGAATTGATAGATATGCCGATGACCCCTGCCGTTATTGCCGTAAGCCATCAAGCAATAGTAACTGCCATCGCAACATGGGAGCCACGAATCAAAATCAGCCAAATCCAATTTGACGTACAGGCCGCCGCTGAAGGTCGTCTGAAAGTAGCCATACATACCGCCCTTGAAGATGGGACAGAGCAAATATTCAAAATAGAGTAAAGAAAATGGCCGAAATCGATTTAACCCGCCTTCCCGCTCCGAAAGTCATCGAAGAATTAGATTTTGAAACGATTTTCGAGCGCAAAAAAACAGCACTGCTTGAGCTTGTCCCATCATCCGTCCGAGAAACCATTGCAGCAACCCTGTCGCTGGAATCAGAGCCGCTGACAATAGACCTGCAACAGCAAGCCTACCAAGAAATGATACTTAGGCAGCGCATCAACCAAGCGGCAGCATCGACGCTGCTGGCATTTGCTCAAGGTAGCGATTTAGACCACCTTGCCGCCGCGAAGGGGATAACAAGAAAAATAGTGCGTCAATCTGACCCAACTGCCCTGCCTCCCGTCGAAGCACTTTACGAAACAGACGACGACCTGCGCCGTCGCGTCCAACTTTACCCCGAAAAACTCGCCGCAGCCGGTCCGCGCGCCGCCTACGAAGCCCATGCATTAGACGCCCATCCAAAAATCATCGACGCGCGCGCCGTCCGAGAGGTTGCAGGTACGGTCTGCGTCTTTATTAAGGCAGCGGACGGTGTGCCATCAGAAGAAATTTTGCAGGCGGCTCAGGATTATTTGAGCGCGGAGACCCGCCGCCCCTTATGCGATACCGTAAAAGTTAAAGCCGGTCGCCCGAAGGCAGTCAGGATTGCTGCAAGGATTAAATACGAATCGGGTCCGGATTTGACATTGGTAAAAAACAAGCAGCTTGATGACTTAAAAAAAATGCTCGAAAAAAACAGCAGATTAGGTGCAAGCGTCGCATTGTCAAAAATTATCGGTGCGCTGGATACCGACGGCGTTAAAAAAATCGAAATGGCATCACCGTTAGAAGACATAAATTGTAGCGACGGAGAATACATCGAAATCAGCGAAATCAGCTTGGAGAATATGACATGACAGAAAGCATAAAACCAAGCAGCAGCACCGAATTGCAACACGCGCTATCAAAACTGACATCAGCGGAACTGGCGCAATTATTTGACTTGAATGAAATCGCACGAACCCGCCGCCCAGTTGACTGCCCACCAGAATGGCTACCTTGGCTGGCGTGGGAAAACTCAATCGGCAGCGATGAAGGCTGGGACATTGCCGAAACCGAAGCCGCCCGTCGGCGAATTATCGCCGAATACATCAAAATCCACGAAAGAAAAGGGACGCCGTCCGTAATACGACAATTATTCAAAGATTTAGGATATGGCGACATCGAGATAATTGAAAACTACGGCAGTCTGTATTGGGATGGAACCGCCTATTTTGACGGAACATTCGTTTTTGGTGGACAAGAAGGCGACTGGGCAGAATACAAAATCAAACTAAGCCGTCCGATTACAAACAGCGAGGCCGAAAAGATAAAAAAATGGCTAGAGCAAATCGCGCCGCTCCGTTGCAGATTGGTTGAGATGGATTACCGGAGTAACGCCATCTATTGGAATGGCGAAATCGAATTTAATGGCGAATACAACTTTGGCGCAGCTTGAGGAAAATTATGGCAAACGCAATCGAAAAAAACGAATTCACACAAAATGTTTATCTGGTTGAGCCGGGCGACAAAGTCATCGGCGGTGCAGATGCACCAATAAACCAGCCTTTGCAGGCTCTCGCAAATAGGACACACAATTTAAACGTCCGCGTCAAGGCAATTGACAAAAGAATCAACGAAAACACCGACACCGTCAAGATTACCGGTGATCAAACCATCAACGGCGACAAAACATTCGGCGGCAATACAGTATTTACAAAAGGCATTGCCGTAGCAGCCTCGCCTGCACTTTTCTCCGCCAATAAATATATCCATATCGACTCCGACACTGATCAGGTTTTTTTACGCAACAAAAACAGCAATAAAGCACTGACTTTAAAAAACAACGGCGGCATCGAATACGACAATTCGCCGCTGCTCTTACAGCGGAGCATTTCGCACAATCCCGAACACACCGGCACCAACACCGTGCCGTCATCGTATGCCCTGTCAAAATTAAAAGCCGAAACAATCGAGGTTTCGCCATCTTCAAGCGGCTCAAAGCATCGGATATCCATCGGCTGGGACGTCCCCGGACTGGTGGCAAAAGTTGACCAAACATTTGTCAACGTATCAGCACCAAGCGGCACGGTTGTCGCCTTAGCGGGCGAAGCAGTGCCTTACGGCTGGCTTGAGTGTCACGGTGCGGCGGTATCCCGTCAGACCTATGCCACGTTGTTCGCCGTTATCGGGACGCGCTACGGCGAAGGCAACGGCAGTACAACATTCAACCTGCCAGACCTGCGCGGCGAATTTATCCGCGGCTGGGACGCCGGGCGCGGTCGGGACGCCGGTCGCGTTTTAGGCAGTTGGCAGGCGGACGAGTTCCGCAGCCATACACACGGCATCGGGGTGCAACGGCGCGCCGATACCGACCGGGGTCAGAATTCATCGCTTGTATCCGTCGATACAGAGGGAACAACCGACGCCGCAGGCGGTGTGGAAACGCGCCCGATGAACGTAGCCATGAAATACATCATCAAAATTTAATTTGAAAAAGGTCATCTGAAAAACCGAAACCACGTTTCAGACGACCTTATGGAAAAGGAAACAGAAATGAGCCAAAACATCAAATGGACTAAACCCGTCTGTCAGCTTGATGCAGACAATACTTATATCGGTCAGATCAATGCCGAATTGGACATCTACGCCCGCGACGGTAGTTATCTGATTCCAGCAGGCTGTATTGACACATTGCCGCCCAAAATTTCAGCCGGATACGTCGCCCGATGGAACGGCGAGGGTTGGGACGTCATCGAAGACTATCGCGGAAAGGTTGTGTACCGCAAAGCAGACGGCGTTGCCGTCATCATCGACAAAGTTGGCAGTCTTTCAGACGAGCTGACCGTGATTGCCCCAGCGAACGAATACTGCGAATGGGACGGTGAAAAATGGATTGAAAACCAAGCCAAAAAAGCCGCTGCCGCAGAAGAAAAATTAAATAACGCCAAGAGATTGTTAATCAAAAGAATTAATAAAGAATCACAAGAATTTATTGATAACCAATCAGGTGCGGCGGATTTGCCAGACTATGAAGTACAAAGTTGGAGCTTGCAGAGTAAAGAAGCTCGGGCATGGGCTGAAGATAAAAACGCCGAAACGCCTATTCTGGACAAAATTGCAGACGTTCGCGGTATCTCGCCAATAAAATTGAAAGAAAAAGTATTTGAAAAACAAGAATCATACAATGCAATGCTTGCTGCCGTCATTGGTCAACGGCAGTCATTACAAAATCGTATTGAGTCTGCGCAAACGATCGAAGATTTAGAAGTCATCGAAATTAAATTTGAAATGGAATAAAGGAATTTCGCGTGGCTGAAAATCTATCCAATTTAGAAGTATCAACAATTGCTATTGCTGAATCTGTTGCTGATTTAAAAAAAAGAACAGATAAGTTCGAAAAAGGTATTGCTGATTCAGTCAATGCATTAGTCGAAGAATCAGTCAAAAGCAGTATAAAAAAAGTGGGGAATGATAATACATCAATGCCCCAAGATATTGTTGCCAGCGTTGATGAAAAAGGTCGTCTGAATCTAAACGGCAAACCAAGCGATATCAGTATCGTGACTCCTACCAAAATATCAGAAGAAATAGGACGAGCGTTAGGGAGTATTGATACCCCATCACTTATCTTGGAAGAACAAACCAAGTTTGAAGGATTGCAAAGTGCAGAATACGCAAAAATAGCAATTGAAAAAGGCAGATTCTACATAGAAGACGCCCTGCCATCTGATCTGCGGAAAAAAGTTTTCGATGGATATTACCGAAAAAACGTATCGAAGAAAGATGCAATCGCAATTGTCAGACATATCCAAAACTGGTATGACAAATTGCCGTCAAACGTGTTTATCACGTCTAGGGGCGGCTATTTTCCCGTAACAAAAAATATCGAATATAAGCCCGAATATTATGGAGCAGACGGACGACAGGTCACAGTTGGGGGCATCACTCTGACCGTTAATGGTCAACAGCCATGTATCTCATTCCATCACTCAATTTATAACACTTTCGATTTTTCAAGAGCTGAATTCTGCGTCGAAGAGATGGGGCAAGATGTATTCCACCTCTGCGATAAATCACACGGCAATACCGTCATTCACGGCGGAAAAATCACAACCCGTGCTTATGAAAAGTATGGTTATAAATCGGGAATGGCAGACCCTGATAAAAGATGGGTGCCACATATCGACGGATGGACGGCAGAAGCGCCGCATATCGGTTCGGGGATGTCTCTTAAAGGGGTTGTTGCCTTCGGATACAACACAACAACATACGCCCATGATTTAGCTAGGTACATGAACAATTCCTGTGATACGTCCAAAGTACGGTCGCCGGAAAACTTCAATTTAGAAAAGCAAAAAGAGTTATACCTACAAGAATCAAGGCAACGTTTCCTAAGTGGGGGCGGATATTTTAATAAAGATGGCGTCTCCGCTTTCCCGCAGAGTGATGGAACAACATCACCTGAATGGGGCATTTGGCATGGTGGTCAAATATGGAGCCGTGGGTATGGCTGGAGGTTATTTGACTGTCGAAACAATGAAGTCAAATTTTTTGACGTAAGAGGCTTTACAGGTGGGGCGGTCGTTTGTGGTTTGAATGGCTCTCCATCAGGCGAAGATGTGCAGCCGGGTGAAGTGGCAGTAGCAATAGAAAAAGGCTGTGTCGCAATAAATACCCGTATTACTGGGGGATATTTTACCCATAACTATACATGCGGCGTTGAAGCCATCCGAGTTATTGGTTATGAGCTTTGCGGGATATATGCGCCTGATTCGGTGGTAGGTCATCCAGACGCGCATATTGAGCATGTGAGAGGTTGGAACAATTCCATCATCAGCTTGGACCCGGGCTATCAACAATGTACAAGCCGTTATCTGCCGATGTCTTATATTTACATCCACGATAACATCTTCGGTCTTGGAAAAAGAAAGGTAATGGATATCCATACCGGGAACAATGTCAGGTTAATTAATAACTTTGGCATTGCAATGTATTACGGGATATCAACAGTAATTGAAGAAATATTCGCATCAAAAGATGGCCGTGCTGGAAACATAGCTGATCCTTATAGTTTCTTCTATCAGGATAGCAACATTGAAATCATGGGGAACATCATCGTCAGCGGCTTTATAGGCATCCATCCGATCAACGGTGCGACGGGGGTCCTAGCCAGAAGGAGCAAGAACCAATGGTGGTTAAGATGTCGCCAATTAATTGCAGATAATACCGTGTACGCACCGCGCGGTTTGATGTGTAACTACGGCCATAACCATTTCATCATCGACCGAAACCAATTCACTTTCGCGCTCCCGTTTGGTCCATTTTTCGGGATGCACCAAGTATCTGGAATTACTGTAACAAACGGAGGTAGTGGTTATACATCAGAACCAGAAGTCATCATTACGGGTGGCGGTTCAGAAGCTTTCGGAGCAGTTGGCCAAGCGAAGATTAAAGATGGGAAAGTGGTTGAAATAATTGTTCGCCGTGACGGTAGTCGTTATACGGAAATTCCGACCGTAACCATTACTGGTGGTGGCGGTTCCGGTGCAACAGCAACAGCGTCGATAAATACCCAAACATATGGGATGTTAGTCGGTGCAGAAGCAAAGTACGGAACAATGCTGGCAACACAAGTTAGGGCGAATTATGTTCAAAATTCTCCGGCTGGTAACTATGCCCGACAGATTGTTTTTGGACATATGAAAGCATCGTCTATTGTGGGAAACCATTGTGATATCACGCCGTACAGCAGTTTGACAAAATCTCGTGGCAAGGTAGGACAGCCATATGTAAGCGAAAGCATTAAATACCGAGATGGATTGCTAAGTGGTGCATTTTACAGTGGAGAATTTGACACCTGCGAAGTAGCTGGCAATTTCATTCACAATCAACTTTCGAATATATCGACAGTTTGGTACGGCAAAACAAAAGACGGCTCTATACATAAAAAACATGAACCACTTGGATGGTTTGACTATTTAGTACAAACCAAAATTGATGAATGGACAGCAGAATTTGCCAAAATAAACAACAAAATTACCGAACTTATTGCCGAACTTGAAAAATCAAAACCCGCCGCCTAAAACTAGGTAAACATAGAAACTAACGGGCATCCAGCCCATTAAAACAAAGGTCAAAAATATGACGACAAACACCAAAACCGAAGCCGCGATCTTGGCAATGGCAGAAACCGCCCGCACCGCAGCGGACGATTCGAAAGAAGCAAAGAAACTGGCATTAGAAGTGCAAAAAAGATTAGATGGCACATCCTCTGCGTCCGGTACAACAACACAACCCACGCCTTCGGTAACTACACCGACGGCGCCGGCAGCAACCCCGTCGACCAATCCCGCATCTACTTCCATCATTAAAGTATCAATTGGAAAAGTGACGGTTAAAACAGGTGACGCCGCCGATGTAAAAGTGACAGTATCAGAAGATGGCGCCCTGAATTTTGAAATGACGCTTCCGCGCGGAGCCACTGGCGAATCCGCTTACGATATTGCCGTTCGTAATGGGTTCACAGGCGACGAGAAAAAATGGCTTGAAAGCCTGAAAGCGCGAATCATCTCACCAGCAACGCCAGCAGAGAATACGCCGACCGCACCAGACGTAACGAAACCTTCAACGACTGAAACAACTTCACCGGCAACAAACGCCCCGGCAACGCCAGCCGTAACGGAACACGCGGCAAACGAAACAACTTCGCCGAAAGTACCGGCTGAAAATAAATCTGAATCAGCCACAGGTTCAGACGGACAAGAAACAAGCCAAACACCCAAAGAAGTCCAACCGACCACGCCGCCAGTCGCACTCAAACGGAGTATTAGCTTTTTCGGAGACTCCACCAGCGCTCGTATCGGCGATCAGGCGATGGAGTTAGGAAAAACGGAAAACATCCCGGTCGTGAATAACGCCAAAGGTGGCACACTCGCCGCTTATGCCTTGATGTCAATGAACGGCAGCCCTGTTGATATCAGCTTTAAAGTAGATACCATCCCGGCACGAGGAAAAGACGTCACTGTAGATGGTACGTTGAGCTATGGCGAAAATGTGACCCCGTTCAGCATGCATTCCACACTCGTTGTGATTGGCGATGATATTGACGCTGCTATTAGCGGACAAGGTACAGAAGTTAAAGTCACACCAATGAGTGCAAAAGTAAATACTGTTGAAATCGATAAAAAATACCCGGTGCGTTTGAAAAAATCGGGCAACATCGACGGTATCTGCGTCATCAGTACAGGCAAATACGACATGAATAGTGCGAACAAAGGAAACTATCAAGCAGTCCTTGAACGCATTAAAACCTATATTGAAAAATGTGTAGCACTCGTCGAACCTAAGACATCCCCTCGTTATATTGTCATGACAAACTGGGCAGACAATAAAACAAGCTGGGAAAAAACAACATCTGAATTCCGCCACACCTTGAAAGACCAGTACAACGAATGGCTTAAAGAAACCTACGGCGACAAAGTGTATGACCTCGAAGCCTACCTTATGAGTGAGCAAGTTTGGACAGACACAGCCATCACGCCGACCGAGGCAGATAAGCAGGCTCAAAAAGACAAGATTCTGCCTATCTCCTTGTCAAGTGACAACGGCTCTAATCTGTTGCCAGCCGTAGAAGAAAAAGTGGCAGAGAAAATCATCGCCAAAGCCAAAGAACTGGGGTATCTCTAAGGCTTAAAAAAATAGGTCGTCTGAAATTCAGACGACCTATTTAATAAAACTAAAAATCACATAAAAAACAACGGCTGATTGCCAAGAAAGAACAAAAAATAAATACTGTTTCAATATCTTATAGGATACGGATTTACCATGACAGCCAAACGAATGCACGGCGTTACCGCCAATGAATACACACATGGCGCACGCGCTATTTCTGACATCGCCACGAACATCATCGGCATTGTAGCAACTGGCAACGATGCTGACCCATCTGTTTTCCCGCTCAACACCCCGATTTTCTCTACATCCGTCGGTAGCTTAATCGACAGTGCCGGCATACAAGGTACGCTCGCCAAATCATTAGATGCAATCTACGACCAGTCAGACGCTCAAATTGTCGTCGTTCGTGTTTCTGATACTGATGATGCCGCCGAGAAAAAAGCAAACGTAATAAAAGGCGTACAGGCTTTGGCAAAAGCTCCTGCCTACACAGGGTTCAAACCGAAAATCATTGGTGCGCCTGAATTGGATGACGCATCAGTAACCGCCGAACTGGTCGTCGCCGCCAATGCCTTAGACGGCTTTGTTTATGCGGCATCAGGTGGTTATGAAACCATCCCAGAAATTATTCAATATCGCAAAGGTTTCGGTGATAAAAACCTGATGCTGATTGACAATGACTTTATGGCATTTCCACAGACAGCACCGGCAGAAGCGCCAGCAGTCCCCGGCGATATTTCAGGGGCAGTTTTAAATAAAGTACTCAATATTCTGCATGGCACATCAAATCAAGGTAAAAACAACCAAGCCAATGTTGTCGCCCCTGCTGCAACGATTGCCCGCGTATTGGGCGCCCGCGCCATGCTTGACCAAAAGATTGGTCCGCATAAATCCATTTCAAATACCGAAATTCAGGGCGTATCCGCCCTGCGTCATGCCCGCAGTTTCGGTTTGCTGAATATCAATTCAGACGCGAACACCATCAACAATGCCGATGTGACAACCCTGATTCGTGAAAAAGGTTATCGTGTTTGGGGAAATCGCACATGCTCGGCAGACCCGATTTGGGCATTTGAACCGACTGTCCGTGTTTCATCAGTTATCAAAGAAACCATTGCCGAAAGTTTCCTCTGGGCAATGGATAAACCGATGCATCCTTCCCTGATGATTGACATCATCAACACAATCAACGCGAAGCTGGCGGAAAAAGTCTATAAAGGTTGGTTATTGGGCGCGCAGGTATTCATCGACCCGAAAAAAATCGAAAAAGAGCGCGTATCAAACGGCATCTTCGCATTTGACTACGAATTTACCGTCGCCCCGCCGTTGGAAAACATCGAACTGAACCAACACGTCTCCGACCGCTTTATCGTCAACCTGACCGACCGCGTCATCGAGTTTGCGTCAAACATCAAACCGACCACAGTATAAGGACAGCAAATGCAGTTACCACGCATCCTCAAAAGTTTTAACGTATTTACCGACGGCCTCAACAAAGACGGCGTCCTGATGACCGTCAAACGCCCCGACATCAAATTCAAAACCGAAGACTACACGCCGGGCGGTGGTCTAGGTGAATACACAGTCATTCACGGCATTGAAAAACTCGAGCTTGAGATGACAAGCAAGGGCTTTGACCTCGAATTGTTCAAATCAATCAGCCATAAAATTAATGGCAACCTGCTGCGCTACCAAGGCGCGTTGCACAAAGAGGACGAAGAAACCTATCAAACATTGGTAGGCGAAGCCCGCGGACGCATCATCGAGACCACACGCAACGAAGACAAAGCAGGCGAAGGCGGCGAACAGACATTTAAATACGCCCTGACCTACTGGAAAGAAACAGTTGACGGCGAAGTCATTTTCGAATGCGACCTGATGGCAAACAAACTCGTCATCGGCGGTAAAGACATTCGCGCCGGCATCCGCAACGCATTAGGTCTGTAATCGTCAAAAAGCAAAGGTCGGGCAGCAAAAGCCCGACCGACAACAATCAATTCAAAGGCGCAAAAAATGCAGCAAGAACCCAAAATCAAAATCAACCCTGACAACACCATTATCGTAACCGTATCAAACGGCACGGCCTACACCCTCCGCGAACCGCTCGCCAAAGACATGGCAGGCTTAGGGCAAGACCTGATTAAAATCAAACACACGGAAACCATCCAAAAGCTGCTCTCCAAAATCAGTACGCCCAAAATCGGCATGGCTCAATATGGCGGATTCAGCATGGCGGACGCACAAGCCCTCAACGCCGCCGTAGATTTTTTTTCAGCGCCGCCGTCAGCGAAAGTAGAGATTCAGGAAGCCTTTGCGGAATTGGGTTATATCCAAGATTCCGCTACCGAGCAGACACTTTCAGCCGACTGATAAATTCCGTCCCTGATATTTGGGAGGATGACGTTGACGGCGAACAGCAAAAGTTCTACCCAATAGACGATGCCCTCGCCCTCTGCGCAATCACATTTAAAGGGTCGATTGATTGGTTTGCCGAACAAAACCTATACAGGTTAAACAGTTGGGCGGCAAAAGCAGAAGAAATAAACCGGATCCAATCCGAAAACGCAGGGCAATAAAAAAGGTCGTCTGAAACATTTCAGACGACCTTTTCAATTAAAAATTACTTGAACAATTTCCCAACGAAGAAAAAAGCAATCGCGCTACTGACCGCCTTCCGATAAGGATTTGACTTAGCTGCTGTCATATTGCGGTAATTCTCGCAAAGAACACGACTTTCATTTTGAACTTTCAGGATGTATTCGTCAGTTTCGCGCCGCAATTGCGCCGGAGACTTAGGACGTCTCGACGGCGTGAATGCAGGCTGTTTGTTTACAGGCTGACGCTTAAAAAAACCGAACATATCAAATCCATCCCTTAAATACAGGCAAAACGCCATGACCGATAAGACGCTTAATATTATTCTCAAAGCCACCGATAAGGCAAGCGGACAATTTGACCGAATCAGCAAAGCCGCATCAGGGCTGAGCGGGAGATTAAAACAAACCGAACAAGAGCAAATGCGCCTGAATAAAGCCCTAAACGACACAAAGCGGCTTGAAAAATATCGCCAAAACCTAAGCGAAACAAATAAAAAGCTGTCAGAAAACCGCAACAGGCAGCGGGAGCTGCTCGCCGAAATGAAAAAAAGCGGCGGCGCAACCCAAGCACAAAGCCGAGAAATGAAAAAACTTGTCCAGCAGGCAAAAATACTGGAGCAAACCCAAGAGCGGCAACTGAAAAGCACCGGTCGGCTTGCAAAAGAAATGAAAGCCGCCGGGACGTCCACCGTCAATCTTGCCCAAAATCAAAAAACACTTGCCGAGCAGATGGAGAAAACAAACAAAAAATTCGCCGCGCAGCAAAAATGGGCAAATGCCGGCAGAAAACTGGACGACATCAACTCAAAAGCCATTATGGCATCAGGCGTCGCCGCTGCTCACGCATACGGCGCGAAACGCCTGTTAGAAAAGCCGATAACCGCATATGCACAAAGCGAAACGGCGTCCGTAGATTTGCGCGCCGCCATGATGACATCAGACGGCAGCGTCTCCGCCGAATATGAAAAAATCAACAGTCTGGCTACCAAGCTGGGCGACAAATTGCCGGGTACGACGGCAGATTTTAAAAATCTCATGACCATGCTGATGCGCCAAGGCGTATCCGCTCAAACCATCTTGGGCGGCACGGGCGAGGCCGCAGCCATGTTGTCGGTGCAGCTCAAAAAAGCCCCTGACGCCGCCGCCGAGATGACTGCCAAACTCCAAGACGCGACCCGCGCCAGCGAAAAAGAGATGCTCGCCATCATGGACCAAGTCCAACGCCTCTACTACACAGGCGTCGAGGACGGCAACATCTTGGGCGCATTTTCAAAACTGTCCCCCGCTCTTGATACCCTGAAAATCAAGGGCGAAGCCGCAATGAAACAGATGGGTCCGTTGGTCGGTATGCTCGACCAAGCAGGACTGTCAGGAGAATCCGCCGGTAATGCCATGCGTAAAGTATTCACACGGATGATGGATACCGCAAAAATCGCCAAAGCAACCAAAGGCAGCGGAATAGACTTAGACTTTACCAACGGGAAAGGCGAATTCGGCGGCTTCGACAAAATGTATGCCCAGCTCGAAAAACTCAAAAGCCTAACCACAGAAAAAAGATTGGGGATACTGCAAAAGATATTCGGCGACGACGCCGAGACCCTGCAAGCATTAAACACGATGATTGAGAAGGGAAAAACAGGCTATGAAGAGTTCGCCAAAAAAATGGAGGCGCAGGCCAGCCTGAATCAGCGCGTGAATGAGCAGCTTGGCACACTGACCAACCTTTGGGACGCAGCCAGCGGGACGTTTACCAACTTCCTCGCTACGATGGGGGAGTCAGTAGCGCCGGAACTCAAAAGCCTGACCCAATGGATAGCCGACGTAAACAGCAAATTAAGCACATGGGCTGCCCAAAATCCCACCGCCGCCGCCGCCATCATGAAGCTGATTGCCCTATTCGCCGTGGGTGCTACCGCCATTTCAGCCCTAGGGCTGGCAGTTCACGGGATAACAGGCGTCATGAGCGGATTCATGACCATCATCAGGTTTGCAGGCGGCGGCATGGGGACACTGATAGGCTGGATAGCCCGTCTCGGGATGGCTCTCGTTTCATTCGGATTAAAGGCGGCAATGTTCCTGCTTACAAACCCGTTCGGATGGGCGATTCTTGCCGTTACCGCCCTCGTCGCCTTATACGTCTATTGGGATAAAGTCAAAGCAGCTCTGATTGCGGGTTGGGAATGGATTAAGCAGGCATTCCAAAGCAACCCTCTGCTTGTCGCCTTTACAGGTCCGATAGGCGCATTGATTTCACTTTTCGCAAATTGGGAAAGAATCAAAAATGCCCTGATTGCAGGCTGGGAATGGATTAAACAAGTATTTCAAAATAACCCGCTGTTGATTGCCTTTACGGGTCCGATAGGCGTCTTGATTGCACTGTTCGCAAACTGGGAGAAAGTCAAATCCGCACTGGTCGCAGGCTGGGAATGGATCAAAAAAGTATTCGGCGGAGAAAATCCGATTGCACAGGCGGCGCAGGTAGCCCTTGGACCATTGAACGCCCTCAAATCTGCCGCGATGGGTGCGTATGAATGGCTCAAAAAAGCCTTTTCCGTTAAATTAACCATGCCAAGTTTAGGCAGTTCAAGCATTGGATCAGGCGCATACATCCCAAACAAAGGCTATTCGACGGGCGGTTATACCGGCGCGGGCGGCGTCAATACCCCCGCCGGTATCGTCCACAAAGGCGAGGTCGTCTTTAATCAACGCGACGTCGCACGTTTTGGCGGATGGCGGGTACTCGACAAAATCCGCAAAGCAGGATTGACCGCTTTGGGCAGTATCCTGCCGTCCTCTACGCCCGAGCCGCGCCCCGCCCTTGCCGGAGCCGTTCCCGTTGCCGCCGACTTCAACCGTGGCGGCGGTGGCGGCATGAACATCAACATCACCATCAACGGCGGAAGCAGCAGCGCGGCGGAAATTGCCCGCGAAGTCCGCCGCCAAATCGAACAAATAACCGCCAATGCAGCGCGCCGCGCCCGCAGCGCGTTCAAAGACGACTAAGGATAAAAAAATGCTGGCAACACTCGGATTTTTCCCATTTATGTTACGCACCATCCCTTTCCAAACCATCAGCCGTCAAAACGGCTGGCGGCATCCCGAACAATCAACCGTCGGCGGCGGTATCAACCCCGTGCAATACATCGGTCCTGATACGGAAACCATCACCCTATCCGCCGAACTGCGCCCAGAAATCACAGGCGGCGATACCTCCCTGTCCATGCTCCGCCTCATGGCAGAGCGCGGCAAGCCGTACAACCTGATACTGGGTACCGGGCAGATAATGGGCGCATACGTCATCACGTCCATCAAAGAGGACAGAGGTCAGCTCATGCACGACAGCAAAGCCCGCGCCATCAGTTTCAGCCTCGAATTGAAAAAAGTATCCGACAGCCCGCTCGGATTAAAAGGCAAAGCCCTGCAACTCGGCGTGTCCATCGCCCGCCGTATCGCAGGCATCTAAACCGAAAAGCAAAACGCCATGACCATCCTGACCACCATCAAAGACCAAGCCGTTAAAATCTTTAACGCCATAACCGACACGGGCGGCAACCATCTGACACCCGTTGCCAAGCTGTCCATCAACGGCAAGCCGTTCAATACCGACGCCCTCTCCCGCATCATCTCCATCAGCCTGACCGACAAAAGCGGCTTCGAGGCGGACGAGCTGACCGTCAGCCTGTCCGACCACGACGGCGCGCTCGCCCTGCCCCCGAAGTCTGCCGAGATAACCATCGCGCTGGGCTACATCGAAACAGGCATTGTCGATAAAGGCAGCTATAAAATAACCGAAGTAAGCTGGAGCGGCGCACCCGACACCCTGCACATCACCGCCCAATCCGCCGACACATCCGACCGCTTTTCCGAAGCAAAAGAAAAAAGCTGGCACAAAACCAGCCTGAAAGAAATCATCGAATCCATTGCCGCCGCCAACGGCTACACACCAATCATCGGCAAAGCCTACCAAGAAGAAAAAATCGACCACATCGACCAAAGCAACGAATCCGACGCCGCCTTCTTGTCGCGCCTTGCCGAACGCTACGACGCCATCGCAACAGTCAAACATGGCCGCCTCCTGTTTGTTTCATCGGGCGAAGCCACGACCGCCAGCGGGCAGCCGTTACCCACAATCAGGATTACCCGCAACAGCGGCGACCAATACACATTCAGATACAGCAATACCGAAAGCTACAACGCCGTCCGCGCCTACTACATCGACAAGCGGACGGGGAAAAAGCACGAAGTCGTCATCACCGAAGACAACTACGACCCCGTCAAAAAAACCGTCACCACCACCACCAAAAAATACAAGACCAAGCGCAAAGACGGCAAAACCCACAAAACCACCACCAAAGAAGTAACCGAAATCAAACGGGCGGACACCACCGGCAAAAAAATCAAAACCCTGCGCCATACCTACCAAAGCCCCAAAACCGCCGCCACCGGCGCGCGTTCCGCGTACAAAAAACTAAAACGCGGCGCAATGGAATTCGATATTTCCCTAGCCGTTGGCCGCCCCGACATCGCCCCTGAAAGCCCCGTAACCCTGCAAGGATTCAAGCCCGAAATCGACGCAGAGAAATGGGTGGGGAAAGAAACCGTCCACACCCTAGACGGCAACGGACTGACCACCGCCGTCAAGCTCCAAAGTCTGATAGACGTACCGATTGTCCTCTACGAAGGCGAAGTCAGCCCAAACTTTGCCGCCGCATTTTCCAAACACTGAACGAAACAAAAGGTCGTCTGAAAAAATTCAGACGACCTTTCAAAATTTCAGCTTACATAGCGATAAACTTAAGGGAATTTCCATTTGCCACAACATCCCCCGCTACAAGTCTCGCCCAAATTTTATCCCCAACCGATACGGGAAGATTATCCAAACTATGATGCACCAATCCGCTGAATACTTCAGGATTTTCCGATACTACGGGCGCATTGCCGACAGGTGGCATTTCGAATACTGACAAAACATCGGCATCCCTAAGAATCTCCAAGCGCAAAGGCACAAAACTCAAATCCTTTCTGGAAGTCGGAATCTCGAAAGTCAGAGAAAGATTTAATTGAGCCAATACAAAATCGCGCGACGGCAGCGGGCAGACCCCCGGATAAATGCCAATCAGACTGTAACGGAAATCGTCCGCATGGCGGATAATACTATCGCAATATTGGATATGCAGTGATACAGGCATCATGATTTGAGTCCTTCCACAAAGTCCCATTGACGGTCAAAAGCCGCCCGCACATCAAGAGATCCGATACCGAATACCGCCGCAAGTTTATCGACCGTATCATTGCTCAAAGTGCAGCGGTTGTTTTCAATGCGCGAAAGATAAGACTGTTTCAGACCCGTTTTTTCAGCAAGTGCGGATTGCGTCAAACCATGTTTCAGACGCAACGATGCAAACGTCGCTCCAGCAGTATCCGCATCAAGTCTTGCAGCAAGTTTTTTGCCTGCCCTATCCATCGCAGCAGCACGGCGCGGATTTTTGCGGACACGTTCCACATAGCAGCAAGCATCTGACGCATCAGAAAGCGGCAAGACCTGCTTGCCTGCAACAAATACCGTAGAAGTTCTGACAGTCACAGCAGCGGCAGGTGCGGAAAAAGACACCGCAGAAGCCGTAAACAGACAGACCGCCCCGAAGGCAGTCCAATTTTCAATATTCGATTTTTGCATAGTCATTTTGGATTCTCCGCATAATCGGATGATCGGGCTGATAATCGAAGCCCTCGGATTTGTCGGCAACCGCCAAAATATAGATTTTCCGGATAAACGTCCGGTTCGGCTGCATCTCATTTCGAACGCAGTACAAAATACGCAGCGAAAGCGCAGATTCCTCATCGAGCCGTAGCCGCATCACGCGTATATCCGCCCGCCACAACACAGCCACCCGTTTGCATTCCATACCCAAAAGCCCGATGGGCTGGTCGTAATCGCGACAGTAGTTTTCAGAAAAGAGTTTGTCAAAAAGCGCAGGCGTATCATCGATAAGCGCAATCACATTATCGATATAACCGACCGCCTCCTCCTTACTCTCGAAAAGGCGTTCTAAATCCGCTTCCGCATGATCGTGAACAATAAGTTGCATAATATATCTTTTTAGTTATATTCCGCAAGCGGCCACCCTGCCGCTTGTCTCAAAATCCCGACAAATACCAAATTAAGACGTACACCCTTATCAGAAAGGTCGCCTGAAATATTTCAGACGACCTTTTATTGTTTTAAGAATAAAAACTATAAATTGACCTCGAAAGCCGCCAAAGGATAGCGGGTGCGGATACCGAACTGATTCAGGATAGTGCTGATTTTGAAACGGACAGCTTGTTCGGTAAAGTCGAGCAAAATCCGCATTTTTTCAGGATTGCTTCCCATTTCAGTCAAATCCACAGGGGGATCGGAAATCACATCAAAAGCCGCCAAGTAAGACATATTAATATCAATTAAAGGTCGTCTGACTTCATCAGATTTGAGTAGATATTGATAAACCGCGAAACATCTGACTTCGATAGCCGGTGCATTGACTGCCACCCTGAAACCGTCTGCCTGAAGTTCAAGGCGTTCTTCAATATCAAAAACGGGCGCATCAGGGACAGAACGCAAACCTTCAGCATCAATTTTCAGATTCAGTGGCGCAATGTCGGTCAGAATGATTTGCATACACGCTCCGTTTTAAAAGAGGCTGGAATTTCTCTAAATTCACCGAATTCGTTGAAATCCTTAGCAATATTTAGGCGGGTATTGATAAGCACTGTTGTTTCACGGTAACTGATAAGCTCTTTTTTTACAGTGGCGCGCGTGTCGGTACAATGCGGATCAAGTTCCAGAGTTAGAGAAAAGCGCATATCCATAGCCGTCGCCAAATCCGCGATGGTGTTCAATTCAAGATTTTTTTCAGACATTGACAGCGTTTTAGATACGGCGGCGGGAGAAATACCCAGCTTGTCCGCAATATCTTTCTGTCTGATTCCTTTGCTTTCCATGGCTTCGCGCAGCTGGTCAACAGCTTGGATATTCAAGTCGGTACGGTTATGTTTTTTGCGGAAGTCGAAACGTCCGAGCAATTTATTGAGTATCGGCATATTCATATCAAAAGCCTCCATTACGATTGTAAAAATACTTAATCAAGCGCATTTTTTCACGGTCTTCAGAGGTCAGTTTGGGAGTGGTTTTCTTGATGAAATGGCTGATGACCATATAGTCACCGTCATGCCAAAAATAAGCCCGCAGGCTTTCGGGTCGGGCGGTTTTGACTGCCCAGAAAGGGTCTCCTTCGTGGTTGAGTTCGAATGGCTCTATCAGCTTTTCACCATCGCAATAACGGATGATGCGAACCCAAAGCTCTTCCGAGTCTTCACCGCAAATACGCTCCGGCAGGTTTTCCCCGTCGAATCCGATTTGTTCGACAGCTTCGTCAGACAGGACGCAGTCGAACACCAAACCCTTATAAATCAATTCCGCCATAATAGTTAACTTTTAAGTTAATTACAATTGTTTTTTTACCATTGCCAAATCATAAATATCCCGAAATCCAGCGGCAAAACCTTCCAAAATTTTAGGCAAGATTAAAAAGCCACCCTGCCGCTTGTCTCAAAATCCCGACAAATGCCATGCGCCGCGGACTTTGCCGCAGATGGTTAGTTTTTCCAACTTGTCGTTTTCGATGGTTTCGGTGCGGTATAGCGGGTTGTCGCTGATGACCAGCAGGCCGCCGCTGACGGAGGCTTGCAGGCGTTTGGCTTTTAGGCCGTCGGCGAAGGACAGGAGGTAAACGCCCTCGCCCTCGAATGAGCGCACGGAGGTATCGACGAAGAGTACGTCTCCGTCTTCGATGGTGCCTTGCATCGAATCGCCGCGCGCGGTGATGACTTGGATACGGGATAGATTGCCGCCGAGTTTTTCGCGCGCCCACGCTTTATCGACATGGACGAAATCGACGACCTCCGCCGTCTCGTTGTTGATGTATCCGTCGCCCAGCGCAGCGATAACGTCCAGCCGCTCGAAACGGATATGGTCGTCTGAAGGGTCGTCTGAAAGGTTTTCAGACAACCTATACATTCCTAAATCCTTCCTATACTTATCACCTAAACCATCTGCCAGCCATCGAGTAGAAAAGTTTGTCTTCTTCTCAAATGCCAATAACGGCTTTTTTCCTAAGCCAGTCTGCCCATTGAACCACTGCCCGACAAGACCTTTTGAGACACCTGCGAAGTCTGCCAAGTCCTGTTGAGTAATTAGACCGTGTTCATCCATCAATTCCTGAAGTCTGCCTTTCAAGTCCATCGCAAAAAAATCCCAGCTAAAAAATACTTAGTAAAAACAATGATTATTTAGAATTCTAAACTATTAATTGTTTAGTATGCTTGACTATACAAGTTTAGGATTGTATAGTTCACTAAACTTTAAAAAGGAAAGAAAAATGAAAACAGACCAGCAAGTCAAGTTCATTAAAGAATTGGGAGGCGTTTCAGCAGTTGCAGAAATCTGCGGAATAACTCGGGGGGCGGTTTCTCAATGGCAGAAAAACGGCATTCCGAAAGCCCAAATGAATTTTCTAAAAGCAAAGTTTCCAGTGCAGTACAAACAAATTTCAGACGACATCAACCCCAATCAAGGAGCAGAAAAATGAAACCCATCAATGTCCAACTCTCTTATGGTTCGCTCGTCGAGGTTGCAACCTGGGACAAAGGTTTCCTCGCCATCCAAAAACGCGGCAAAGACGGAAATTTTAGCGAGCTACCGCGCAAGCCTGCCAAAACATTAAAAAAGGCCGTCCAAATGGTTGGGCAAATCTACCCACATGAAATCATCATCGCATCGTGAACGATGACAAAGCGGAAAGACGCTTGACCCGCCGGACAGTCGGCATCAACCCCAACCAAGGAGCAGAAAGATGAAAGAAATGAAAAAAGACGGCGAAGTCGTCGCCGTCAGTGTGAAAGAGCTAGGCTATATCGTGAAATATGTTGCGTGTGCAACCAAAGAAGGCATGGAGCTTACCAATCTTCTTCAGGAACTTCGGGAATTTTCCCAATACCTTCCGAGCCTTCCTCAAACAGAAACTTGTAGCCGTCGCGGATCTCGTTTTCACCGAGCAGTTCGACGAATCCCAAATCCTGAAGGTCGTTCGGAAGCCCGAAAAACTCGCGCATACCTGTACATCGGATACGGCGGTAAACCTGCCCATTGTAAAGAATACCAGCCCATGCATCGAGACCGCCGCCGCCAAACCCGCGCTGATACCAGCCGATAACCTTCAACACTTCAGCATCCCATTCGGGGACTTCGCAATTTTGAACCAATGAAGTTTCCATGTTTTCCCTTAAGTTTGTTGGTCAACGTTCAATCTTAAGGAAAACGTGGACGAAATACAAGGAACAGAAAAATGACAGCAATGAAAAAGCCCGCACGAAGCGGGCAGATGGAAAAGACATTGAAGATGATTGCCGAAATCGGCAAATCGATGACTGTTGAGGAATTGACGAAGATAGGTCGAACAGTCCGTTGTCCAAGTCGTCGATTGTCTTCTGTATAAGTTCGGCAATGTCGCCTTGTGAGCGGGACTGTTGAAGAATCAGCAGTCCACGCATTGGATTAAGCCCGAGAGGATGCTGTTTTAAAACCGCCAGGGCTGCCGTCAAAGCGATCTGATATTGATGGTGTTCGATAAAGAGCTGATATAGCTCGTTTTCATCATCAAGTAATGAATTGAATTCTTCTTCAAACATAGTTTCTCCGTTTACGGTTACTGGAAATGACATTGTAACGTGAGTGATGACAAAGCGGAAAGACGCTTGACCCGCCGGACAGTCGGCATCAACCCAAAAAGGAAACGTCATGTGCCAATACTGTATTCACAAAATCGAAGACCATCGCGCCGCCGATGTGTATCCCGCCGCACCGCGCGCGCCGTTTGGCGTGATTGAAATCGAAGCCTACGGCGAAGAGCTTGATTTGCTGGAACGGGCTGCCTTTGCCTCCGGCAAGTCTTTGTCTGCATTCGCCGCTAAGGCTGCGCTGGAATACGCGGAAATGTATCTGCGAGCCTTTGAGGCGGCATCGGCAGACCTGAAACGGAGTAGAGAAAATGACGCAGCGCAACATCAGTAAGGCGGAACACGGAAATATGCGGGTACAGATTACCTGCCCTTGCTGCGGCAGCCGCTGCAAGGTTACGGCAAGTCGGAAGATGACAGACCGCGTCCGTTATAGCTCAGTGCAATGCTTGAATGCTTCATGCGGCTGGTCGGGCGTGGCGGCGACGGAAGTCATCAAAACCATCTCCCCGCCCAGTCCGCTGCATCAAAACCCCGCCTTGGTGCCGCCGCAGATGACGGCAGACGAAATCATCGAACAGCACGGCGGCAGCAGTCAGAAAAATTTGTTGTAAAGGGAAAGAAAAATGAACGGCGAAATCGTCCCGAAATGGGGATTCTCAGGGCGGCAGTCGCGTCTTTTCAAGACTAAAGCCCATGCTGATGCAATCCGAAATATCGGTGAAACGTTGGTAAGCAGTAAAACCAAAAACGCAAAAATCATGAACGGCTTGGAGCGCGACACGCTCTTGGAACGAAATACAGACCGTCAGACGTTGACGGCTTACAACGATGCGGAAGTTGTCAGAAGTTGGCTGGTTACGCCGGAGCAAAGCAAAGCTCTGGCAGATAGTCAGAAGTTGATAAAGGAAATCGCCCGACTGGGCAATATGCTGAATCAGCAAAACGTAGTGTACAGCTTGGGTTTGCCGGTTCTCCAGCTTTCCGAAGCCGCCCGACAGCTTGAAGTCATCGACGAAAAAATAGCCCGCGCTGCATACGCCGGCAGAAAAATGAAAGTAAACCCAGTTTCAGACGACCTTAAAGCTGCCTGAACCCGACCCGACAAGGAAACATCATGAAAATCAAAATCCGCTACATCATCCTCGCTCTGATGCTCGCCGCTTCGTCTTTTATGCTCGGTTCGACACATGGAAACATACCGAATCCGCCGCAAACGCTGCCTGAAACGGAAGCTGTCCGCGCTTATGAATCGCCTACCTTCGACCACATGGGCGGCGACGCTGAAATTCCGCAGGAGGTAGGGCAATGAGCATCATCGCAGTCATCGGCATTGTTTTTGCCGCCGCACTCGCTGCTTGGCTCTATGTGGACTACAAAATCGAGCAGAAAAAGCTGGACGCGGAAATAGAAGAAAGAATTCAGGACTATTTAAAGTATTGAGATGAAACCATGCAGATATATGAAGCCGACCAGTACATATGGTGCGATACCGGTAATCGACTGATGGTATCCGAGCCTGAATGTTCAGACCGCACGATTGAAGAATTTGATATGGAGTTGGGCGAAGTCGGAAGCATCCGATTTCGCCACCTGGCAACAATTAGAGGCCGCCGGATATATCAAGCAGTTTCACTAAATCCGCTCCCTTGTCCAAAGCGAACTCAATCAAGCGGGACGATAACCGCTTTAACCCCTCCTCCGGCAGAGAGCGAATAATTTTAAGCAGTGTTTCTTTTTGACCGGTCGGAATGTCTGCCTTGTCTATTTTCAAGGCGACCAATTCCCGCAGGGTTTCCGCATCCAGTCTGACCGTAACTACCCCTAAAACCGCAGAAAGACCGCCGTCTTCGGCAAGGAAATCAAAAGCCTTTTCGGTCGGTTTCACATAATCGATGGAATACGCCCCGCTTACGAAGTGGGTAAGTTTGACGTTGACCAGTCCGTGCATTTCCAAATACATCAGATTGCCGTCTGTTTCATCCTCGCCGTATTCGGCGCGTAAGGTATGAAGGAAATTTGGTGGAGGGTCTTGGGGGAAGCACTCTGTCAGGACAGACAATATTTTTCTTTGAAGTTCGCGATTGAGCTTCATTTCATTTCTCCGGGAAGGTTGTTTAGGAGCTTCCATTCTAACGGAGCAAAGACAAAGCGGACAGACGCTTGACTACTCGGACAGACGGGTATTTCAGACGACCTTTTACAGGAAAAAATCATGGGCAATATCAGCAATAACGTTATTAAAGGCAAGGCGGCGCAGCAAGACTACGCCGCCAAAGCCTTTTTGCTGATTCCGCCCGTGTTGCGTGAGGGATTTGAAAGCCTGAAACCTGCCGAAGCGTCAAAAGCGCGCTCGTTCTTTACCGATTTAGTCGTCCGTCAGTTGGACAGCGGCATTCAGCCCGCCGCCGCGCGTGTCCGCGCCGAAGACGGTCTGAAAACCTTGCTCGACAATCTGACCATTCTGCCGCCTGCCGTCCGTTCGGCAGGTTTGGACGCTTCGGACGACGACATCCGTGTCCTCGCCGAGGCTGCCGCCAAAGATATTTATTTCAAGAAACGTATCGGCTGGAGTCTCGCCGGTCTGATCCATTATGCCGCTTCCGAATACGGCATCGATACCAAAAAAGTATTCAAGGACAAAATCCCCGAAGCGATTGAGGCTCGTCTGAAAGCTCCGAAGTTTTGGCGTCGACAGCTTCGCCGCATTTTCGCGCGCGCCGCCGAACGCTACCGCCGCGAGGCTGGCTTTGTGTCCCGCAAAACGGGACTCTATGCCTCTGATGAAGCGGTATTCCGCCGTTTGGCGCAAAAGCGTCGCAACCTTGCCATGCTGCAAACCATGATTGCGATTAATGAGCTGGGGCAAGAATTTACGCTTGAGGCTTTGTCCGAAGTCTCTGTCTCAAACCCCGCCCTGCGCCGCGCCGAATTGATGGTGCGTATTCGCGGCTTCGAGGAAATCGCCCGCCTGAAAAACCACGTCGGCGAATTCTTTACGATTACCTGCCCGTCCCGTATGCACCGTATGCACCACTTCGGCAAGCCGAACGAGAAATTCAGCGGAGAAACGCCGTCGCAGGCGCAGGCTTACTTGAATAAAGTATGGGGTCGTATCAATGCGGAATTAGGTCGCCTGAAAATCAAAATCTACGGCTTCCGCGTTGCCGAGCCGCATCACGACGGTACGCCGCACTGGCACGGGCTTGTCTTCATGGAAGAGCAACACCGCCTTACCTTCCGCCGCGTCGTGGCGAAACACGCCTGTCGTGAAAACCGCGAAGAGCTGGGTTTGAAATACTTGGCGACGGCAAAAGAAGCGGACGCGGAAGCCCGCCGAATCCAATCGAAAATCCGTGAAGAACAAGGCAGCGCGCCTACGCTCGCCGCCATTCGCGCCGGTCTGAAAACCGAGGCGAAATTCTGGGAATCCAAATACTTTAAATTTTGGAAGCAAAGCCCCGCCTCTGCCCGCGTTGACTTTGAAGCTATCAACTGGGCGCGCGGTTCGGCTGCCGGTTATATCGCCAAATATATCGCCAAAAACATTGACGGCAAAAGTCAAAGCGGCGACGGCTTGGGCGTTGACTATGAGTCTGACGCGCTGTTGAGCATGGCGGAAACCGCCGTCCGCGTGGACGCATGGGCAAGTCATCACGGTATCCGCCAGTTTCAGCAAATCGGCGGCTGCCCCGTTACCATCTGGCGCGAACTGCGCCGAATCAACCCAGACGCTTCGGACGACCTTTTAATGCTCGCCCAACAGGCTGCCGACATGGGCGACTGGATGCGTTTTACCGTCCTTTTGGGCGGCGAATCTGTATCTCGTAAAGACGTCCGTCTCGGACTGTACCGCGAAGAGGCAACCGAGCCGAACTGCTACGGCGAAATCCCTGCCGACCGCATCATGGGCGTTTACGAAAAAGCAACCGGACGCGTCGAAATTTCGCGCGTCCATTCGTGGGTTTTGAAGAAAAACGGCGGCACCGCCGCCGCTTGGACTTGTGTCAATAACTCTACGAAAATGAAATTCGACCCCGAATCTGCACAAAAATTCAGCAGACGCCCAGCCGCCGCAACCCTGACCGACCTTGAAAAAACCGAATCCGTAGAATGGCTTATTTGGAAACACGGTTTTTCGGTGCAAAACGCCGTCGGTTTGGCGGAAGCAGGATTAAGCCCGGAACTGGAAAATGAATATCAAAAAGACATGATTGATATGGCCAGCATCGAAGAGCTGAGATACATGAGCCGCGAAACCCGCGAAAAAATCGAGGAAGCGGCGAAAGATACCGCCATCCGAAACGAATCCGCCTGCGAAAAACAACGAAACTACCGCGAATACATCCACGGTATTGAAAAACTGCGCCGTCCGCTCGTCAGCGGATTGACACCGAAAGAACCTGTTTTCGACTTCGCCGCCATCAAAGCCGCCGACGAAGCCAATATCCGCGCGAAGACTGTACGTTACGAAAAACCGCAATACGACACCGTCGAAAGCGTCCTCGAATCCGCCCGCGCCGCCCGTGAAGCGTCGCTGGCAATGAATGAAAAATTGATTAATCGAAACTGACCAATAGGAAAGGAATAAAAATGGGCGAATACATTACCCTGGACGAAGTGAAGAAACTATGGACGATACCGGGCAAAAAGCCGCCGTCCACGACAACCATTTGGGCGCGCCGCCGGGCGGGGCTGATACCGCAGCCGAAGTTGGTGGGACGGGACAACCTCTACAAGCGGGAGGAAGTAATCAGAATGCGGGACGAGTATTTATACAAGGATTAATAAATGGTTTTGAGGTACGGCAGCGTTTGCAGCGGAATTGAAGCGGTATCCGTAGCGTGGCAGGGGATGGGATTTGAACCGGCATGGTTCTCGGAAATAGAGCCATTCCCATGCGCCGTCTTGGCACACCACTACCCAAGCGTCCCGAACTATGGCGACATGACGACGTTACCGGAGCGGATTTTGTCAGGCGAAATTGAAGCACCTGATATTTTGGTCGGCGGGACACCTTGCCAGGCTTTTTCGGTTGCCGGCTTAAGAAACAGCCTAAATGACGAACGCGGAAACCTGACGCTTGTTTTTGTAAGGATTTTAAATGCAATTAACACTATTCGAAGACGCTACGGACTGCCCGACGCAGTTGTACTGTGGGAAAACGTCCCCGGCGTCTTATCAACACGAGACAACGCCTTCGGATGTTTTTTGGCAGCTTTGCTTGGCGAATCCAAAGAGCTTGTCCCAACAGGGGGAAGATGGACGGGTGCAGGTATTGTGCGTTCGTACGAATGCGAAATCGCATGGCGAATCTTGGATGCCAAATATTTCGGAGTCCACCAACGTCGCCGAAGAGTGTTTCTTGTGGCAGGTAATCGAAACAGACGTGTCGCCCAAATACTATTTGAGCAACCGGGCGAAAGCAGGAATCTTGGACAGGGCAGGAAAAAGGGGGAAGAATCTTCCGCCTTTATTGAAAGCAGCTTTGGAACATATCGAGAATCCGATATCGGCGGCACAGTAAAAAGAACAGGCGGCGCGCTGTCTGGTGGTAGTGAAACTTTATTAATCTCCAAAATTGGAGCAACGTTAAACACCGAATGGGGCGTTAACTCAGACCAAATTTGTAACGGCAATTGCGTTATAAATTATCCAAAAGTACGAAAACTAACTCCAATTGAATGCGAAAGGCTGCAAGGATTCCCGGATAACTACACTCGGATTCCGTGGCGAAACAAGCCAGCCGAACAATGCCCAGACACTCCGCGATACATGGCAATCGGAAACAGTATGGCAGTTCCAGTCATGCGATGGATTGGAGATAGAATAAAGTAAAAGGTCGTCTGAAATATTTCAGACGACCTTTTCCTATTTCCCGACTGTTGCCAACGTGTACGGCTTAAATCTAAACACTTCCGCGCCGAATGCGTCGTTGGCTTCAAGAAACGCCGCCTGTATCGGCTCGATTTCATTTGCGGCGAACACTTCCGCCGCCGTCCGGGCATCACCCAATCCGCCCGCCGCCGTCGGGACAACACCCATCAATGACGGTGGGACGCGATGTATCGTCAGCATATCTTGGGAGGTTACTCCTTTAATATTTAAAAATTCATCCTTGGCGGCAACCTCTGAAATCGGAATCAGTTTGATACCTTCAGGTTTACCGTCAGGCGAGCGCAAAAAGACATTGCGGAAATTGCCTTCGCGTTGCGCTTTTTTAAATTGGTCCTTGAGATTGTTCCAATCGTCGTTATTCATATTGTTGTCGGTTGCGTACACGATAAAGCCTGCATGGCTACCGTTGTCGTAGTAGCGGCGGCGGAAGGTCGTCGCCGAGTGGTTAAGCTCTGCCGAACTTAAGCCCGCCAAATAGTCGGGAATGCCGTAAACTTCCTGCACCAAATCGGGCTGCATCAGATGGATAATGTCGGATTTTGGGATAAAGTCAGCCGTCGCGATGACGTGCGACCGCAGATAAAAGTAACCGTCTTTTTCGTATTTTTTAGACGACCGCCGCATATAAACGGACAGGCGGTTTTTGAATCCCAAGACCTTGCCGAAGCGGTTACGCTCCGCCGATAGATAACCATTGCCGGTGACTAGGAAATTAAAAGCCAGCTTTTTGAATTCGGCGCGGCTTAAAAGCGCAGTCGGCTCGAAGGTGGAGGTTAAGACATTCAGTTTGCAATGCAGCGCGGACGAATGATGTACGCCGGCACGCAGCAATCCGATCAAGTCCTCTTGATTGACGGGCAGTTCGTAGTAATGGCCGTTGTCGGCGCATTCCCACGCCGCGCCGAGCCAAGACAAACGCTCGTCGTAGCCCCAACTGAAAATCTCTAAATCTGTACGGGCTTCATTGCCCGTCGAATTCAAATCAGACATAAAAATCCTTTAACTATCAATCTCAAATCGTCCGCTGACAACATTGTCCAGCGGCTCTTGATAAAACAACATCATCGCTGCCCAAGCTAAGTCGCCATGACTGGCGGCTTTGCTGCGCGTCGATTCGTAAGTGATGTTCCGTCCGCTGGCAGTAATGGCGCGTCGGACGGATAAAAACGCCATCTGCAAATCAATTTTCCCCGCGTCCCACTCGATACGTTTGTTTTTGAGCAGATTCTGCGTTTTTAAAACCATCATCCCTTTAATATCGGGCGTGTAGGTCATGCCGATGGCGGGCGGATAGAATTTTTTAACAAGGTCGTACACCGCCGCGCCGATACCGTTTGCGTCGATGACGATTTTGGCAACATTGAATTTCTCGGTCATGCTGCGAATGATTTTTGCCTGAGATTCAAAGTCTGCCCCATTAATCATGTGTGTTTCTAAAATTCGGAATGGCTCGCCGTTGCGTTGCGGCGGAACAGCGACCACCAAGCCGGACGCGTCGCCGGTATAGCTCGGGTCGTAGCCTATCCATACAGGGATATTCCCAGCGGGACGCATCATGTCAGGTTTGTACCAAGTCCAATCCCACGATTCGACGCCGCAGGCTTGCAGGTCGGCAAAATGAAACACGCCTTCGCCGTCCGGGACGAATTGACATTCAAAGAGCTGCGCGAACTTGTCGGGCGAGTTGCGCTGGCGAAGGTAATCAATATCAAAGAGGTTGCAGCCCGATTCCTGTGCATCATGAATCGTGACGATTTGCCGCCATTGCGCATCGGCATCCTGACGACCGTGTTTTAAAGCGGCATGGCTCAAATCGAGCTTGATATGCTCTCTTCGGGGACGGCCTTCGTTAAACATCGCGCCCGACCAAAAGCCGTAAGCGGGGTGGCCTTCGGATGACGGCGTAGAAAAATAGGTCGTTTTCAGGTGCTTTTGACTTGCCATCGGCTCGGCCAGCGTTTGCAAACGCTCGAAATCGGGAATCCAGAAATATTCGTCGACATACAAGTTGCCGTTGCGACCCTGTGCCGTCCGCGAATTGGTGCCTAAAAAATGCAGTTCTGCGCCGTTATGCAGCGAGATCGTATCTCCACCTTTTAGCTCGACATCGACCATCTTGCAGAGGTTGAGGATGTATTGCTTAAACTGATACGCCTGCGCGCGGGACGCGGACAGGAAAATGGAGTTGATGCCCGTTTTTAGGCTGGTCAGGAAGGCTTCGCGGGCAAAATAGAAAGTCGCGCCGATTTGGCGGCTTTTTAAGATATTGCGGAAACGGTGCGTCCGGTAAATCTCGCCCCAATACCGCTGATAATCGAAACATTGTTCCTTAAAAATCTCAATCATGCGCTGTTGTTGCTCTGGCGCGATATAGTTTTTCGGCGGTTTTTCGACGGAGCGGGTGCGGCTGCGCTCGGTGCGCTCGGTATGTTCACGCGGCGGGCGGTCAATGGTCGGCACGCTGTCAAAAGGCGGCTTGTCTGCGCCGTCAAAGCGGTTGTCCTTCGGCATTTCCGATTTTTCAGACGACCTTTTACCCTCCCCGACCATCAGTGCGGAAAGTTGGCGCATCTCTTTGTAAACGCCGTCTGATTTGTTGGGCAGGTTGACGAGTTGGATTAGGCGCGCTTCGATGGATGACGCGACGCGCTGCATCGGCGTGCCGCCGTCCCAGTTTTCCCGTTGCTTCCAAGAATGCACCGTGGCGGGCTTCAGCCCCAAATGCCGCCCGATGGCGGTAATCTTCCAGCCCTGCCAATAGAGCGACCGCGCCACTAGGCGCGGGTCTATATTCTGCGCGATTTCGATGTTTTGACGTTTTTCCATTAGTTCAAAAAATATCTTCAATTTTCCGATTTTCGGGCAAATCCGCCCGCGCCGCCCATTCGGCATGACTTGAAAATCACATGAAAAAACCCTGCTGCTTGCCTCGTTCCGCGCAAATGACAAAATAAAGCGGACAACCACCAAAGCAGGCAAAAATGGATAAATCCTCCAAATCAACCCAAGAAAAATTTAGCGACCGCTGGTTTTGCATCGGCAAATCAGGGGCAACCGTTGACGGACGCAACATCGAATCCGCCGACCTGATTGCCGCCGCCGCTGCCTATGACCCAGAGTTGTACGGCGCGCGCATCAATCTCGAACATTACCGACCATACAGCCCAAAAAACGACTATTCGGGCTTGGGCGACGTCCTCGAACTCAAAGCCGAAACGACCGACGGCGTGACCCGTTTGTATGCCCGTATCGACCCTACCGAGAAGATGCTGGGATACATCAAAGACCGCGAAAAAGTCTTCACGTCGATGGAACTTATGAAGCCGTTCGGCGATACCGGCAAAGCCTATTTGGTTGGTCTCGCGATGACCGACTCGCCCGCCTCGATGGGTACAACGATGCTCAAATTCCGACAAATTGCTCCGGACGACCCTAATTTCACAGCCGCATACACACAAATGGAAAGTCAAGATATGACCCAAGTCGAAACCCAACCGAAAACAGAGAAAAAAGGCATTTTTGCCGTCATTCACGATGCAATGTTCAGCAAAAAACCAGCCCCCGAACAGCCAAGCCAAGAACCGCAGAAAATCGATTACAGCCAAGAAATTGCCGCCCTGAACAAGGAATTGGAGCAATCGGCGCAAATCACTGAAAAAATCGTCGAAGACTACGCGGCATTGCGTAAAGAATTTGATGAATTTAAAGCAAAAGTCGAATCGACTCCTGTCAATGCCGCCGCCGCGCACACCGGCGCGACAACCGTCGCAGATTCCGAATATTGATAATAAGTAAAGGCTAAAAATGCACCCATATATTCAGAAATACATCAATGCCGTCGCAAAAGCCAACGGCACGACCGCCGCAGGTATTGCGCGACAATTCAACGTACAGCCCGCCGTATCCCAAAAAATGCGCGAAGCGGTGCGTCTGCAATCTACCTTCTTGCAGAAAATCAACATCATCAGCAAAACCGAAATTGCCGGTTCTATCATCGGTTTATCGACAGGTCTGAATGCCTCTCGTACCGATACCAAAAACGGCGACGGCAGTGTACGCCGCCAACCTAAGCCATATCACAACCTGACCGACCGCCAGTATTTGTGCAAAAAAGTCAATTTTGACACTCAAGTCAGCTATGACGATATGGACTCTTGGAGCGCCCACCCTGAATACGTCAAGCTGATTAATAACCAGCTCGTCAAATCCAAAGCGTTGAGCCTGATTGCCATCGGCTTCAACGGCACGTCTGCCGCTGCGACCACCAACTTTGCAAGTAACCCGCTCTTGCAGGATGTTCAAAAAGGCTGGTTACAGCATCTGCGCGAAAATGCAGCGACCAACGTCATGGGTGGGGCTGCGACGGCAATCGAAATCGGTACAGGTAAACCATACACATCAATCGACCATCTCGTTACCGACGTCATGGAAAACCTGATTGACGAAGAATTCCACGATATGCCGGGCATGACTGTTATCTGCCATCAATCTTTGTTGTCCGAAAAATACTTCGCGGTCATTAAAGAGGCAGGCAATAAGGCAAGCGAGCTGCGTCCAGCCGACATCATCATGAGTGAAAAACGCTTGGGCGGTCTGCCGGTCGTTACTGTGCCATATTTCCCGAAAAATACCCTGCTGGTTACGCCGCTGGAAAATCTGTCGATCTACTTCCACAAAGGCGGCCACCGCCGCAAATTGGCGGACGAGCCTGAATTTGACCGCATCGCAGACTACCAATCGGAAAACATCTGCTACGTTGTCGAAGAGTACGGCGCAGCGGCTTTGGTGGAAAACATCAAAATCGCCAAATAGCAATCAGGCGCAAATCGTCTGACTGTATCAAAGGTCGTCTGAAACGAGCTTCACCCCGTATGGGTTGCGGCGATTGAGTTTCAGACGACATCACAGAAAGAAAAATAATGACACCCGCCCAAGCACATAAACAACAAGTTTTGGCCGAGCAAGCCGCGCAAAACGGAGAGGACATCAATGCCGCCGAACCGTACCGACGCTTGCTCGCCACCCTCAACGCCGACCGCGCCGTATTGAGCCAAATCAAAGCGGTTTCCGATAAAGTCCAAGCTAAAAAAGGCATGGTTTTGAAATATCTGCCGTGGCTCGAAGACGTGTACCAAGCAGGGGCGCCGTCTGAATCAGACCCTGTCTTCACTACCGCACTTTTGTGGCTGATTGACATTGGCGACCTTGATACTGCCGTGCCGTACATCCTGTTTGCCATCAAGCATGATATGAAGGTGCAAGACGACTACCGCCGCGACTTGCCTGACCTGTTGGTCGAAGAGTTGGCAGAGCAATTTGCCACCGGTGCCGATTTAAGTCCCGAAAATCATGCTGAATTGCTCGCCCTCTTGAGCAGTACGGATGACGAGACAGGCATGCACACAATCAATCTGACGGACATCGTCCGCGCCAAATTTTTCAAAGCATGTGGCGAACGCGCCGAAGAAGTCGGAGACGTGCAGGGTGCCGTAAGCTACTACGAATCCGCTTTGCAGTATTCCGACAAAATCGGCGTCAAATCCCGTATTACCTCACTCAAAAAACAGCTTGAAGGCTGAAATCTTCCCCCCGCCGGGCGCAAGCCTGCGGAAAGTCCTCCCGATTAATCGCGGACGGCCTTATCCGTAAAAGCCTCTGCGCCTCTATTCCGAAGCCCGCCTGCATATCGGGCGGGCTTCTTCAGTATGGACACAAAACATGACGATGGTTTTCGCCGACACTCCCGACCAAGGGCGGCAGGAATTCGACCAATCCGAAATCCGAAGCATTCCGTTTTTCCCCGTTATTGACTTAACAAACTTTCGCGAAGTGATGCGGATAGAGGCAAACATATCCAGTTCGCGCGTATATCACGCTGCCCTTGAAGCCGTCGCACATGTCAACGGACAGCTCAAGAAATACCGTATTTCCGCCGTTCAGGTAGGCAAATCTACGCTTGCCGAAACTGGCGATTCAGACGACGTTATCAACGGCGAGTCCGTGAAAACCATCCACTACCGCCGCGCCGTCTATTGCTATGCCAAATCCCTACTGTTGGAAAAATACGCGGATACGGAACCATCAGGGAAAGCGGGCGAACGTGCCGAAATGAAGCAAAGTCAGGCGGAGGACTACCGTCGCGAAGCCCACTACGCGACCGCCGCCGTCATGGGCGAAAGACGCTGCGATGCAGAATTAATCTGAAATGGAATACATAACGCAAGAAGGCGACACCGTCGCAAATATCGCATGGCGGCACTATGGCACATCAGCAGGGCATACCGAGCGCATCCTGACCGCGAATTACGGCTTGTCCGCCCACCCTGCCCTGCTGCCCGCCGGCATAAAAATAAGGCTGCACGAAGCCGCGCAAAACGAAGAAATACAAGAAAAATCCACCCTGAACCTATGGGATTGAAACGTTATGACCCACGATAAAACCACCACCGCCGTCAATGCCGCCGTTATCGTCATCGGAAGCTACCACGTCCACGCCTCCGTCGCGTTTGGCGCGCTTATCGGCGCTTCCTTGTTTGTCCTAAGCCAAAAAGCCGAACGTCCGATCAATAAGGCTTGGTTGTTTGCCGTGTCCTTTGTTGGCGGTATTTTTGGTTACGACGGCGCGGAAGACATTGTTAACTGGCTGATGCCGGGCGACGAGCTGCGCATCAATAGCTTTACTGCTGCCGCCCTCTTTTCTGCCGGTTTGGTATTGGGACTGCAACGCATCATGCGCCTGATTGACCAAGGTCGTCTGAAAAACACGGAATTGGAAGAGGAAAAAGAGGTATGAATACCGTTCAAACCACCGCCATCATTGCTTTATCCCTGACCTCCGCCCTGAGAATCATCATGTTCGACGCGCGCGGAAAGACGCATAAGCCGTTGAGTGCGGCAATCGCCTATCTGTCTATCGTGTGGTTTTGCAGTCTCGCACTGGCCGCCGCCTTTGCCATCGAATCCCTCACCACATGGCTACTGATTTTCGGTCTCGCCCTGCACACGGGTGCAGTGTTATGGAGCGGCGGAAACGTCAGCAAAATTAACCCGAAAAAAACCCGACCTATCGCCGCAAATCAAGGATTCTTGAAACGACAGGCGGTAAGCCAGTCATCAAAAAACCTGATGCAAGAAGGTCGGACAACATCTGAAACACACAATTAAAGGAAAAAAATATGACTGAATTGCCTTGGATGGCAGAAGCCCGCCGGCACCTCGGATTGAGAGAAATCGTCGGCGCGAAACATAACCCGATTATCCAGTCTTGGCTCAAAGAGATGGGCGGCTTTCCCAATGCTGCAAAAGCGTGGTACGCAGACGACGAGACACCGTGGTGCGGTCTGTTTGTCGGGTACTGTCTCGGCAAAAGCGGGCGCGCCGTCATCAAGGATTGGTATCGTGCAAAGGCATGGTCTGAAGCAGGTCTAACCAAGCTTTCTAAGCCTGCCTATGGATGTATCGCCGTGAAATCCCGCAAAGGCGGCGGACATGTGTTTTTCGTTTGCGGCAAAAACGCCAAAGGGCAGATTATGGGATGGGGCGGTAATCAGGGCAATGCCGTATCAATCGTGCCGTTTAACGCCGCCGACATCGATGGATACTACTGGCCGTCTAAATTGGTGGACGGTAAACCTGTTAAATCGTCCCCGTCGGAAGAGCGTTATAACCTGCCCATCGTTACCGGCACTGCCGCCGCAGGCGTGAGCGAAGCCTAGAAAGGGAGATGATATGAAAACAGCTATTGTTGTTGTCGTGTCTTATATCCTGACTGTCGCCGTCCTCGGATATGGCTTGATGTACATGCGAAAAAGCAATAAGGCACTGACACAAACAGTCGCCGCGCAGGAAGCCGCCATCAAATCAAAAGACGCAACAATCAGGATTTATAAAGCCCGCGCCCAAAGCTTGCAGGAGCAGGTAAACCAAATCATGAAGGTGCAGGCTGAAAAAAACAGCCAAGTCGAAGCAGCACTGACTAAGCATCATGAATGGTCGTCTGAAAAACTGCCCGAAGATGTAGCCAAAACCATCAATAAAAAATAACAGCGGGGCGCATGATTGCGCCCTTTTAAACATCAAACTATGAAAGATGAAAAAATGAAACGTCTCTCCGTTATCGTCGCAGCCATTGCCCTTACTGCCTGCGCCCATAATCCGCCGGTATCCGTACAGGCTGCCGAGTCATGCCCGCCGGTGCCGAAGTGTGAAGCCTATCCGCCCGAAGAGATTGCAACCAATGCGGACATGGTTCGCGCCTTGATTGCCTATCGCTCGGCGTTTGAACAATGCCGCCTCTATCGAGACGCTTTGTCCGCCTGCCTCAAAGGCGATGAAGAATGGAAAGCCACACCATGACCGACATCATCGACCAAGCCTGCGACTTAGAGCAAAAAATGCGCGAATTCTGGCTGTTGCGCCAAAAGGAACAAGAATCCGCCACGCCATCCGCCCAAGAGTGTGAAGAGTGCGGCGAAATCATCCCTGAAGCGCGCCGAGAGGCGGTGCCGGGTTGCCGATTGTGTATTGACTGCCAACGTATCGAAGAGCAGCGGCAGCGGTTTAAAAAATAAGGTCGTCTGATAATGGAAAAGCCCAAAAGCCTGCGTCTTGCCATACAAGAAACGCTGCCGGAGTTTAAAGCCGCCCCTGACCGTCTGCGTCTGACGGTTTTGTCGGGGCAGATTATTCCGAAACGCAATACATTGAGTTATGAAGCGAAGTACACGCTCAATATTTTTATTCAGGAGTTCCATCGCGATCCTGCGTATCTTTTTTTGATTGTGAACAAGTGGCTGCAGGAAAATCAGCCGGATATTTTATGTCCGGGTGCGAACGCATCAACACGCGCCTTTATTTTCGAGGCTGAACCGATAGAGTCGGATGTGTGGGATGTGATGATAGAGCTTAAATTGTCAGAGACCGTCATCGCCGGACTTGATGATAATGGTTTGGTTACATACAAAGTCAAGACAGAGCCGCCGCGACAGGTATTTTAGGCATCAATGCGGGGCGCAATCATGCGCCCTTTTTGCTAAAAGGATAAACAAATGCAAGAGTTGGAAGAGTTTGTCGCGCAAATCCGCTATCTGGCATTGCAACTCCAACCGTCTGCCCGCGCCAAACTTTTGCGCACAATCGCAACGGAGCTGCGCCGCCGGAACCGCGAACGGATTCGGGCAAACGTGGAACCTGATGGCAAGCCAATGGCGAAGCGTCAGGGCGACCGCTTTATGTTCCGCCGCATACGGGATGGCGAAGGGCTGAACGGTCGACCGTTTCGTTTTTTCGGAGAAAAGTACGGTGACAACTACACAGGACGCATCGCATACAGCCGTACAGAAAACGGAAAAGAATTGGTGCGGTTTGAGGGAGAGCGAAATCTATTGGGATTCCGCCGAGAATATTTATACCTGAAAACGCCGACGACATCTCGTATGGCAATGTTCCGCAGTCTCGGTGCTGCCCGCTGGCTTCGTCAAAAGGCAGATGCCAACCGCGCGCAAATTGGTTGGTTCGGTGGTTCAGCAGCAGCCATTGCCGCTGAACACGAAGATGGTAATTCCAGTAAAAACCTACCATCGCGCCTGTTATTGGGATTGCCGAAAGAGGATTTGCAATACGTCACAGACCAGTTATTACAAGCCCTAAAAATCGATTGAAAAAAGCCGTCTGAAAAAAATCAGACGGCTTTATTATTGTATTTTAAAGGCAGTGCATAAATCAGCATGAAAATGCATAATCTTGCATAAAAACGCATAAAAAACCAACATCCAAAAATCCCCGAAATCCCCATGAAATATAAGGATTCCCGCCTACTCTATCGCTGCATAAAAAAACACACCCACACAAACCCCGCGGGCGTGGAGGGGGAGCGCGCGCCGCCCGTCGTCGCAGGGTCGGCAACACAAAAAAAGGTCGTCTGAAATGTTTCAGACGACCACATAGCGAATGACATCATTTAGTGCGATAACGGTCACGAAGAGCCATGACATCGCGCCCTAAGTTCTCGAGCATCTCCAGCCGCTCGTCTAAAAGTTCGGAGCGATCATAGGCGCGTTCTGTTTTGTCGGATATCCCGTGAGAAAGTAGCATCTCTCCGACATCTCTGCGGATTTTATAAACTTCGCGCAGGTATGTTCGCGCCAAACTTCGGAGGCCGTGCGCCGTTGTGTTAAGTCCCATCTTGGAGCGTAGTTTTATGCGAACAGTTTCGGAGGACATGGGTTTAGCGAATCCTGCGCCCTCAAACAAATAAATACCGTTCACATTAAGGCGGAGAGCCTCGAAATAAATAGTTTTCAAAGCCGAACTCAATGGAACAATATGCGGGCGTGTCTTCATTCGTTCGATAGGTATTTCCCAAATGCCTGCCTTGAGATTTATTTCTGACAGCCTAGTCCCTGCCGCTTCCGACGGGCGCGTCATGCTCAACAGTTGCCAGTAAATTAAAAGCCGCGCGCGGTCTCCAATATCTTTTGACGTTTCGAGGCGTTCAACTAAAAGGGGGAGTTGGTCGAATCGCAAAGCATCGAAATGACGTTCGGGCGGTTTGTCAAAAACCTGCCTGCCGATGACCGCAACAGGATTCGAAGGGATAGAGCCGTCAGCAACAAAATAATCAAACATCAGACCTAAGTTACCTTTTACCCGCCGCAGATACTCCAAAGCCTGCCGCTGCTCCATCTTGCGCAACACCGCGACAACTTCCGCCGTCGTGATTGACCGAATATCGCGCCCCTTGAATGTCGGCAAGACATTAAGCTCAATCGCAGCCAAGACCTGCTCCGCATAACGGGGATTCTTCCCCGTCCCCTGTTTGCCCCCAGACTTGCGCCATTTGTCAAACCACCGCGCCAAACAATTTTCAAACCGATATGCTGCGGCTACGTCGTCTGAAATCAATTTGGGATTTATGCCATTTTTAATTTTAGACAATATCTCCTCCCGCCAAGCGCGAGCATCTGCTAACCCGAAGCGGGGGAAAAGTCCTAAAGTCATCGTGTCCATTTTCCCATCGGCTCGGCGGTATTGTAGCCGCCAAGATTTAGTACCGGACGGCAAAACCCATAAAGCCAGCCCGCCGCCGTCGGAAAGTTTATAAACCTTGTCTTTGGGTTTGGCGGTTTTGATTTGAGACAAGCTCAAAGGCGTTACGATTTTAGGCATGTGTTACTCCTTGTTGATAACACATAAAATACCATAAAAAAATCAAAAGAATCTGTATGTACTAGAAATAGATTTAAAACATACAAATACAAAAAATGGCTAAGTCTTTGATAACTTAGCCATTTATATATAGATTTAAAAGTGATGAAAAACTTTTAAAAAAGTAATTGGCAGAGAGGAAGGGATTCGAACCCTCGATACGCTATTCACGTATACACGCTTTCCAGGCGTGCGACTTAAACCACTCATCCACCTCTCTGTGGAATCAAACATATTTTGTCGTCTGATATTGTAGCTTAATCAGACAAATAAATCTATTCAATAAAAAATCCGGATAAGCCGGATAATTGATTTGGTGCCCAGGAGAAGACTCGAACTTCCACACCCGTGAGGATACTAGCACCTGAAGCTAGCGCGTCTACCAATTCCGCCACCTGGGCAATTAGGATGGATAAGCAAAGCGGCGACCAAAAGGTTTGGTGCCCAGGAGAAGACTCGAACTTCCACGCCCGTGAGGACACTAGCACCTGAAGCTAGCGCGTCTACCAATTCCGCCACCTGGGCTTTGCTTTATTTCCTGTTTTGCGTTACAGTGATTGACTATTTCGCAAAGAAGCGGTCATTATATATTTTAGAAAAAGAATGTCAACCAATAAAATGAACAAAAATATTAAATCTTTAAATTTACGAGAAAAAGACCCGTTTTTGAAACGGGAGAAACAACGTTACGAACATCCGCTGCCAAGCAGGGAGTGGATCATTGAATTATTGGAGCAAAAAGGCGTGCCGTCGAAAATCGAAGTCTTGGCACGCGAGTTGTCGATTACGGAAGAAGAGTACGAATTTTTCGAACGTCGTCTGAAAGCGATGGCGCGGGACGGTCAGGTTTTAATCAACCGTCGCGGTGCGGTTTGCGCGGCGGACAAATTGGATTTGGTCAAATGTCGTGTCGAGGCGCACAAAGACGGCTTCGGCTTCGGCTTCGCCGTACCGCTCACGCCCACCAAAGACGGCGATTTTGTCTTATATGAACGCCAAATGCGCGGCATCATGCACGGCGACATCGTGACCGTCCGCCCTGCCGGCATCGACCGCAAGGGCCGCCGTGAAGGAACGGTTTTAGATATTGTCGAACGCGCGCAAAGCAAAGTGGTCGGACGTTTCTATATGGATCGCGGCGTAGCGATTTTGGAAGCGGAAGACAAACGCCTGAACCAAAGCATTGTCTTGGAACCTGACAGCGTCGCGCATTTCAAACCCGAATCCGGCCAGGTCATCGTCGGCGAAATCGAGACTTATCCCGAGCAAAACCGCCCTGCTGTGGCGAAAATCATCGAAGTATTGGGCGATTATGCCGACAGCGGTATGGAAATCGAAATCGCCGTGCGCAAACACCATTTGCCGCACCAATTCAGTGAAGCGTGTGCCAAAGCCGCGAAAAAAATCCCCGACCATGTTCGTAAAAGCGATTTGAAAGGCCGCGTCGATTTGCGCGATTTGCCTTTGGTAACCATAGACGGCGAAACGGCGCGCGATTTCGACGATGCCGTGTTTGCCGAAAAAATCGGGCGCAATTACCGTTTGGTCGTGGCGATTGCCGATGTCAGCCATTATGTCCGCCCCGATGACGCTATCGACACGGACGCGCAGGAACGCAGCACCAGCGTTTACTTCCCGCGCCGCGTGATTCCCATGCTGCCGGAAAACCTGTCCAACGGCATCTGCTCGCTCAATCCCGATGTCGAGCGTTTGTGCATGGTGTGCGACATGGTCATCACTTACGCGGGCAATATTAAAGAATACCGCTTCTACCCTGCGGTTATGCGTTCCCATGCCCGCCTGACGTACAACCAAGTCTGGGATTGGATTTCAGACGACCTAGAACACCCGCACAAAGCCCAAATCGACACCCTTTACAAACTCTTCAAAATCCTTCAGAAAAAACGCTTCGAACGCGGTGCGGTGGAGTTTGAAAGCGTCGAAACCCAAATGCTTTTCGACGACAACGGTAAAATCAAAAAAATCGTGCCCGTTGTCCGCAACGACGCCCACAAACTGATTGAAGAATGTATGTTGGCGGCGAACGTCTGCGCGGCAGAGTTCCTGATAAAAAACAAACACACCGCCCTCTTCCGCAACCACTTAGGCCCGACACCCGAAAAACTCGCCACCCTGCGCGAGCAGCTCGGCTTATTGGGTTTGCAACTGGGTGGCGGCGACAACCCGACACCGAAAGACTATGCCGCACTTGCCGAACAATTCAAAGGCAGACCCGATGCCGAATTGCTGCAAGTCATGATGTTGCGTTCCATGCAGCAGGCAGTTTACGAACCGCATTGCGACGGACACTTCGGCCTTGCCTACGAAGCATACGCCCACTTCACCTCCCCCATCCGCCGCTATCCCGACCTGACCGTCCACCGCGCCATCAAAGCCGTGTTGAACCAGCAAACCTACACGCCAAGCAAAAGCTGGCAGGCTTTGGGCGTACATACCTCGTTCTGCGAACGCCGCGCCGACGATGCCAGCCGCGACGTGGAAAACTGGCTGAAAACCTATTATATGCGCGATAAAGTCGGCGAAATATTCGAAGGCAAAATCTCCGGCATGACCAACTTTGGCCTCTTCGTTACCTTGGACGGCATCCACATCGACGGCTTGGTACACATCAGCGATTTGGGCGAAGACTATTTCAACTTCCGCCCCGAAATCATGGCGATAGAAGGCGAACGCAGCGGCATCCGTTTCAACATGGGCGACAAAGTCAGCGTCCGAGTAGCGCGCGCCGATTTGGACACCAGCAAAATCGACCTGACCTTGATCAGCGGCGGAAGCAGCGGCAAAAAACGCCACGCCAAAACCACCGCCCAAACCGGCTCGAAAACCAAGCGCAAACTGACGGCGAAAGAAATCGACGACGCGATGAAAACGCCTGTAAAACAAGAAAAACCCGCCGCCAAACGCCGCAGCAAAGCCCAACCGGCCAGCACAACAACGTCGTCTGAAAACGGCAAAAAGAAAACCGCCAAAGCCAAAACGGCAACGGAAAAAGCCAAACGCAAAGACAAAAAGCCAAGCAAGAGCGTGAAAATCAAGGTGAAAACCCCGGATACCGCGCCAACCAAGCGCAAAGGCAGAAGCAAGGCTAAATAGTCTGTCTTTAGGCTAACTTCAAAAGCCGTTTAAAGGGTAAGCCCGATGAGAAACGGCGGTTGTTCATCATCTATATTTCCACACAACCGCCGTTCCATTTCGCCTTAATCCGATACTAAAAAGGTCGTCTGAAAACCTGTTTCCAAGTTTTCAGACGACCTTGCTTCATTTGTTCATCAGGTAAATTGTTATTTCACCTTAGTCGCCATCAACGTATGCAACCGGCGGTTGTCGGCGCGGGCGACAGTGAACTGCAAACCGCCGATCACGACTTTTTCGCCACGCACGGGCAGGTGTCCCAATTCCTGAATAACCAGTCCGCCGATGCTGTCGGCTTCTTCGCTGCTGTAATCCGTACCGAAAAAGGCGTTGATGTCTTCGATTTCGGTTACGGCGTTGATACGCCAACGCTCGGTGGAAACGGCGTGGATATTGTCCGCGCTTTCGTCTTCGTCAAACTCGTCTTCGATGTCGCCGACGATTTGTTCGATAATGTCTTCAAAAGTTACCAAACCCGACGTGCCGCCGTATTCGTCGATAACGATTGCCATGTGGTTGCGCTGCTCGCGGAATTCTTTCAAAAGCGCGTTCAGCGATTTGCCTTCGGGTACGAAAACGGCGGGACGAAGGATGGATTTGAGGTTGAACTGCTCGGGATTAAACATGTATTTGAGCAGGTCTTTGGCGTGCAGGATGCCGAGGACTTCGTCTTTGTCTTCGCCGATGACGGGGAAACGGGAATGGGCGGTTTCGATGACGTAGGCAGTGATGCGCTCGATGCTGTCGTTTTCTTTCAAAACGTTCATGTGGCTGCGGGTAATCATGGCATCGCGCACTTCCAAATCGGCAAAGTCGAGGACTTTTTCCAGCCGCAAAAGTGTATCCGCGTCAAACACTTCCTGCTCGTGCGCCTGCCGCAGCAGGCTGAGTACGTCTTCGGCGGAATCGGGTTCGCCGGCAAGTCGGGAAATCAAACGTTCGAAAAATGTCGGTTTCGACCGGGTGTCGTCCATTTCAGTATTCGTCCTCTTGGTAGGGGTTGGGATAACCTGCCGCCTGCATCAGGCGGATTTCGAGCGCCTCCATTTCTTCGGCCTCGGCCTCTTCTATGTGGTCGTAGCCCATCAGGTGCAATGTGCCGTGCATGGTCAGGTGGGCAAAGTGCTGCTCGGCGGTTTTGCCCTGCTCGGCAGCTTCTTTCAATACAACTTGCGGGCAGATGATCAAATCGCCGCAAAGCTCGTCTGAAAACTGATCGGGCAGGATTTCGCCTTCGTTCAAGGCAAAACTCAACACATTGGTGGCGTAGTCTTTGCCGCGGTAATCGCGGTTGTAGGCGCGGGCTTCTTCTTCGTCCAGCAGAATCAGGCTGATGTCGGCGCGGCGGTATTCGTTTTTCAACGCCGCCCATGCCCAGCGGTAGAAATCGCGTTCGCTCGGAAGATTGGCAGCGGTTGAGGCGTTTTCAAAATTCAGGCAGAAACGTTGCCGCTGCAACGATAAGAAGGGATATTTTTTGGCGCGTTTCATGCTGTAAGGCTGTTGGAGTTAAAATGTTTTTAGAGAATAAGTTTTATTTTACGGCAGTATGGACTACCATCATGCCGACAGACCTTGTATCCGTTTCTTGCGGTCTGTTGAAATCGGCATTTCAATGCCAGTACACATTATAATTTATTTCGTTGCAACAGATATAGTGCAACGGCTTCTCCGACAGCTTCGCAGCGGAATACCTTTATCAACCACGGTAATTGCAAATGAACAAATCTCTTTTCCCCATACTGATTGCCCTGACAGCCTGCTCCCCGCAAAACAAAATCGAAACGTCGGCTGCCAAACCGACGGAAACTCAGGTCGAAAAAAACAGCGGCGATACGGTCAAAATGACTGGGACAGTCCATTATTCGCTCGAACAGGCTGAATTTACCGCCGACGGAAAAACCTATTTCATCAACGGCGGCGACAGCCTGATGGACCAAGTAGAAAAGAACCGCCTGAGTTCCGGCTCATATAACGTTACCCTGAACAATATCTGCATTCAGGGAAAAGTGCTGACCAAAGAACAAAACCAAGGCAACGGATTCGGCCCCTTGGGCAAGTACAGTCAGGCGGTTAGCGTAGAAAGTTTGTGTTAGACTGTCGAACTTCCCGCCTCATGAATTAGAAAATCAGAAACTGCAAATGAACCCGAAAAAACTCGTTATCGCCAGCCGCGAAAGCCTGCTTGCCATGTGGCAGGCAAAACATATCCAAGGTCGTCTGAAAACCCTGTATCCCGACTGCGAAGTCGAAATCTTGGGCATGACTACGCGCGGCGACCAGATTTTGGACAAAACCCTGTCGAAAATCGGCGGCAAAGGCCTGTTTATCAAAGAGTTGGAACAAGCCTTACAGGACGGTCGCGCCGATTTGGCAGTGCATTCGATTAAAGACGTGCCGATGGATTTGCCCGAAGGCTTCGCCCTTGCCGCCATCGGCGAGCGCGCCAATCCGTTTGACGCGTTCGTATCCAACCAATACGCGCGTTTGGAGGAAATGCCCAAAGGCGCCGTCGTCGGCACATCCAGCCTGCGCCGCGAAGCCCAGTTGCGCGCCCGCTATCCGTATTTAGTCATCAAACCCCTGCGCGGCAACGTGCAAACCCGCCTGTCCAAACTCGACAACGGCGAATACGATGCCATCATCCTCGCCGCCGCCGGATTGCAGCGTTTGGAACTGGACGAACGCATCCGCCTGATCCTCTCCGAAGCCGACAGCCTGCCCGCCGCAGGACAAGGCGCGTTGGGCATCGAAATCGCCGCACACCGCACCGACCTTCTCGACGTATTGAAACCCTTAAACCACGACGTCACACACGCCTGCGTTACCGCCGAACGCGCCCTCGCCCGCGCTTTGGGCGGAAGCTGCCAAGTACCGCTTGCCGCGTATTGCACCGAAGAAAACGGCCTGCTCACCCTGCGCGGACTGGTCGGACACCCCGACGGCTCGGTAATCTTGCAGGCAGATGCGCAAGCCCCCGCCGCCTACGCCGACGCGCTCGGACGCGCGGTCGCCAAAAAGCTGGCGGACGACGGCGCGCAGGAATTGATTGAAGCCGTTTTGAAAGAACAAGCCGAATAAATCGGTTGGCAAGAAAAGGTCGTCTGAAAACTGTATTTTGGTTTTCAGACGACCTTTCTTTTGATTTCTGATTTCCTTCCATTTACATCTATATTTGAAAACTATCGATGTAATTAAATAATTATATAAATCTAATCAACTTCTTGGACGTTTATAACTATTGGTTTTATCAAAATAATTATCAGGTCTTTCAACTTTGGGATTTGTTTCCCTACTATGCCCTCCATCTTTTGACAAATCGCAAATAAAAAGGAAACCAATATGGCACGCTTAACCGTACACACCGTCGAAACCGCTCCCGAAGCAGCAAAACCCCGCGTCGAAGCCGCGCTGAAAAACAACGGCTTCATCCCCAACCTCATCGGCGTATTGGCCAACGCGCCCGAAGCGTTGGCGTTCTATCAAGAAGTCGGCAAACTGAACGCCGCCAACAGTCTGACTCCCGGTGAAGTCGAAGTCATCCAAATCATCGCCGCCCGCACCAACGAATGCGGTTTCTGCGTGGCAGGCCACACCAAACTGGCAACCCTGAAAAAACTCCTGTCCGAACAATCCATCAAAGCCGCACGCGCTTTGGCGGCAGGCGAGTTTGACGATGCCAAACTGGGCGCGCTCGCTGCGTTCACCCAAGCCGTGATGGCGAAAAAAGGCGCGGTATCCGATGCTGAACTCAAAGCCTTCTTCGACGCCGGCTACAACCAGCAGCAGGCTGTCGAAGTCGTGATGGGCGTTGCCCTGGCGACTTTGTGCAACTACGTCAACAACGTCGCGCAAACAGAAATCAACCCTGAATTGCAGGCATTCGCCTGATTCTGACCCAAGGTCGTCTGAAAAGCGGCGGCAAAACCGTTTGCCTGTTTTCAGACGACCTTTTTCAAAAACGCCGTCCCTGTAACGGACTGCCTCCCCTTTCCAACGGAACGCCCTCCCCGCGCCGTCCGCACACATTTTCAAGGATAAGATCATGAACCGTGAAACCTTATTGTCTCAAGTTGCCGAACTCGTCAAAGCCAAACTCAAACCCTTAGTGGACGAAATCGACCGCAATGGTTTGTATCCCGAAGATTTCATGCGCGAACTCGGCGCCATCGGCGGATTCGGCGCAGTCGGTACGGAAGCGGAAGGCGGCAACGGCTTGGGTTTGGCGACGCAAATCGCCGTCTTGCGCGAAGTCGGCAAAGAATGCGGCGCGACTTCGTTCAGCGCATGGTGTCAGGCGGCTTGCGCGTGGTATCTGCACCAAACGCCCAACCAAGCCGTCAAAGACAAATACCTCGCCGACATCCTGCAAGGCAAAGTCTTGGCGGGTACGGGCATGTCCAATACCGTCAAACACCTCGCCGGCATTGAAAAACACAACCTTCAAGCCGAGCGCGTGGACGGCGGCTACACAGTCAACGGCGCACTGCCGTGGGTATCCAACATCGGCGAAGACCACATCTGGGCGAATACCGCCCAAATCGGCGACGGCTACGTCATGTTCATCACCGGCGGACAATGGGAAGGCGTAACTCTGCAAGCCTGCCCCGAATTTTGCGCCCTCGAAGGCACGCGCACGTTCAGCCTGAATTTCAAAGACGTATTCATTCCTGACGAAGACGTAATCGCCGCGCCCGAACAGTTCTCTGACTACATCGCCACCATCAAGTCCGGCTTCATCCTGCTGCAAATCGGCATCGGCGCAGGCGTAATTGACGGCAGCCTCGGCATCATCCGCATCGCCAACGTCGTCAACGCCGATGTCAACAGCTACCTCGACGACGGCTACGACAGCCTCAAAGCCGCCTTGGACGAAGCATGGCAAACCACCGAACGACTGGCGGACTTGGCGTGGAACAATACGCCCGACAACCTCGCCACGCTGAAACTGCGCGCCGCCGCCGCCGAGCTGACGCTTGCCGCAGCCCAATCCGCCGCCTTACACGCCGGCGCCAAAGGCTACCTCATGCGCAGCCCCGCTCAACGCCGCGTCCGCGAAGCCATGTTTGTCGCCATCGTTACCCCCGCGTTGAAACACTTGCGCAAAGAAATCGCGGCGCTGGAAGCGGCATAAGGGCTGAAACAGACCAACAAGGGGTCGTCTGAAAACCTTTTGCTGACCGTTTTCAGACGACCTCAACCATTAGAAGGAACACACCATGGCACAATACATGTGCGGCCCCTGCGGCTGGATTTACGACGAAGACCTCGGCGACCCCGAACACGGCATCGCCCCCGGCACCAAATTCGATGACATCCCCGACGATTGGAAATGCCCCGAATGCGGCGTGGGCAAAGAAGACTTTTACCTGCTGGACTTCGTAATATAGCTTTATATAGTGGATTAAATTTAAATCAGGACAAGGCGAGGCAACGCCGTACTGGTTTAAAGTTAATCCACTATATAAACTAAAAAGGTCGTCTGAAACGTTGGGTCAAACGGTTTCAGACGACCTTTTGGATTTTGTGATAACGCGGCTGCGATTAAGCGTTTTCATCCCGCCAGCGTTTGAACACCAGCGAAGTATTCACGCCGCCGAAAGCGAAATTGTTGCTGACCACATAATCCGTTTCGATTTCGCGGCCGCCGCTCAAAATATAGTCCACCTTGCCGCAGCGCGGGTCGATATCGTTCAGATTGACGGTCGGGGCAAACCAGCCGCTGTTCATCATTTCGATGGTGAACCACGCTTCCAGCGCACCGCACGCGCCGAGCGTATGACCGAGATAGCTTTTTTGCGAACTCATGGGAATGAATCCGAACACGGCTTCGGTCGCCAGCGTTTCGGCGATGTCGCCTTTTTCGGTCGCCGTACCGTGGCCGCTGACGTAGCCGACTTTATCAGGCGTAATGCCTGCGTCTTGCAGCGCGAGTTCCATACATTTCTGCATGGTTTCTTTTTGCGGCTGGGTAACGTGGCTGCCGTCGCTGTTGGCACCGTAGCCGACGAGTTCGGCATAGATTTTCGCACCGCGCCTTTTGGCGTGTCCCAATTCTTCCAACACAAAAATCCCTGCGCCTTCGCCGATGACCAAGCCGTCGCGTCCGTTGTCGTAAGGACGCGGGGTCAACTCGGGTTCGCTGTTGCGGCGGCTGGCAGCGTAGAGCGAGTCGAAAACATAAACTTCGGACGGACAAAATTCTTCGCCGCCGCCCGCCAACATCATGTCTATCATGCCGTATTTGATGGCTTCGTAGGCATAGCCTATGCCTTGGCTGCCGGACGAACACGCGCTCGAAGTCGGGATAATACGTCCTTTCAATCCGAAAAAGATGCCGATATTGGCGGCGGTCGTATGCGGCATCATGCGCACATAAGTATTGGCGTTGAAATTGCGCGATGTACCCGTAGTCAGCAGTTCGCCCATGTCGCCGATGTCTTTGGTACTGCCGACAGACGAACCGCACGCCACGCCCATACGTCCGTCGGTAATGCTTTCGTCTCCAAGCAAACCTGCGTCCGTCAGGGCCTGCTCCGCCGCATCAACACACAAGTGCGACACGCGCCCCATGCTTCTGAGCTGCTTGCGCGTCCAATGTTCGGGCGGGGTGTAGCCTTCAATCGGCGCACCCAGTTGCGCTTCCAATTCGGGGAAACGTCCACGCCAATCCATATATTTGACGGCATTTTTTTCAGCTTTAAACGCCGCCTGTATGCTTTGCCAATCACGACCGAAGGCGGTAATGCCGCCTATGCCCGTTACTACGACTCTTCTAGTATTCAACACAAACCTCCGTTCACCGCAATCACTTGACGCGTAATGTACGCCGCTTTTTCATCCATCAGGAAGCGCACCGCATGCGCCACTTCTTCCGGCCGCCCCATACGCGCGGCGGGGACGGCTTTCAAAATTTCTTCGACGGGTACATTTTCATCGACAATCTCTGTATCGATTAAACCCGGCGCCACGCAGTTGACAGTGATTTTGCGTTTCGCCAGTTCGACCGCCAAGGCTTTCGCTGCGCCGATCAAGCCCGCCTTGGACGCGCTGTAATTGACCTGCCCGCGGTTGCCCGTCAAGCCGGACACCGACGCCATGCACACAATCCGTCCGGCTTTGCGGCGGCGTATCATCGGCATGGTCAACGGGTGCAACACATTATAAAAACCGTCCAAATTAGTACGCAGCACCAAATCCCAATCGTCGTCTGAAAACGCGGGGAAGGCATTGTCTCGCGTCAGTCCGGCGTTCAATACCACGCCGTAATACGCGCCGTTTGCTTCGATGTCGGCAGTCAAAATATCGCGGCAGGCTGCTCGGTCGGATACGTCAAACTGCAACACCCTCGCCTGTCTGCCCAAAGCGCGGATTTCTTCCGCCACGGCTTCGGCTTCATCGCGGCGGCTGCGGCAATGAAGGACGATATCAAAGCCGTCCTCAGCCAAACCGAGTGCGACGGCTTTGCCTATGCCCCGGTTGGAGCCGGTAATCAAGATGGTTTCGCTCATAATGTTTCCTATTGGTTGGCGCGGTCTGCTTATTGGTCATCATCTGAACAGCGAAGGCTGTTTTCAGACGACCTTTCCGTCTTTCGGACTGTACACGTTCAACGAGGCTTTTGCCACCAGCCCGTCCGCAGGCAGCTTGACACGGGCATCTTCAGGCGCATCCGTCCAATGCAGTTCGCAATCGAATACGCCCATGCCGCCCGGGTCCTGTATCGACAGATTGGCGACCACCTTCATCTGCGTTCCGACGGGCAGGCTATCGGCAAACAATTCCAGCTTGCGCGTTCCCAATAAAAAGCCAAGCCGCACCGGCTCACCCGCTTCCAAAGCCTGTATACCTGCAAACGCGCCTATGCCCTGCGCCATGATTTCCATCAGCGATGTCGCCGGCAATGCCCCGTCAACCAACAAGATGTGCTTTTCCCCCACGCCGGCTTGGGCGCAAACGTGTTTCGGACTGTATTCCGTCACACAATCAAGCAACACCATATGGCCGCTGTGCGGCAATAAAGAAGCAACATCATGAATGGGGCAAATTAAATTTACAGTCATAAAGGTCGTCTGAAAACAGAATACGTTAGAATAGCGCGATTATATCAGACCCTAGAATGTGTTAAGCTATTTCGTTAAAATACATCACAATGTAAACTTTTGAAAACCATCATGTCATCCAACATTTGCCGTTTTTCTTTCAATATCGCCGCTTGGCACGCCTCAAGCAGTAAAATCGCCACGCCCGAACAATGGCGGCAATGGGCATCAGGCGCATTAGACGCCGACGGGCTGCCCGACCACAAACCCGCGCTTGCCTTCCTGCCCGCACTGCAACGCCGCCGTTTGGGCAAAGCCGCGCGCCTGATTTGCGACGCCTCGTGGGAATTGGCGGAACAATACCCCGGCAGTCCGTTGGTTTACGCCTCGCATGACGGAGAAATCAACCGCAGTTTCGAATTATGGCTGGGACTGTTGCAAACCGACAGCGTTTCGCCGACCTCCTTCGGACTGTCCGTCCACAACGCTCCCGCCGGACAATGGTCCATGTTGCGCGGCGACATGAGCGAACACACCGCCCTCGCCGCCGGCAGCGACAATTTTGAAACCACTTTGGCAGAAGCCTATGCCCTGCTGCAAGACGGCGCACCATCCGTATTGGTCTTAATCGCCGACGACCCTTTGTCCGACGACTACCCCGTCCACGCCACACGCGCCCCGTTTGCCTACGCCCTTTCGCTTGTACTGACGCAGGGAGACGGCTACACGCTCAGCCTCGATGTCGACGACACGTCGTCTGAAAACCCGTCCGACCTGCTGTCAGCCGATTACTGGGGCGCGCTCGACTGGATCCGTTTCTTACTTTCAGACGACCTTTCGGCAGAATGGCAACATGAAAAACGCCGATGGACATGGTGCAAAAAACCATGAAAACCCTAGACTACTGCCGCCGTTTCTTTGCCACCCTGGTCGGCTTCATCCTCTTCGGCGTTGCAGGCGTATTGTTCAAAATCGCGCTTTTGCCCTACACGCTCAAATCCACCAAAGGCGACATCAAACGCCAGCTTGAAGCGCGGCGCATGATAGGGAAAGTCTGGCGCTTTTTCGTCGGCTATCTGCAATGGTCGGGCGTATTGAGCGTCCGCTTCAACGGCTTGGAAAAACTCGGCAGGCCGGGGCAGCTCGTCCTCGCCAACCATCCCTCGCTGCTGGATGTCGTCTTGATGGTCAGCCACTTCCCCGACCCGAACGTACTGGTCAAAAAAGACCTGTTGAACAACCCCAGCATGAAGAGCCAGATTATCGCTTCCGGCTACATCCCCAACGACGAAAGCATGGAAATGTTGGAAGAAATCGACGCCGTGTTCAAAAGCGGGCAAAGTATGCTGATTTTCCCCGAAGGCACGCGCACAGGCTGGGACGGACAGGTTAAAATGCACCGTGGCGCGGTATCGCTCGGTTTGCGCAGTGCATCGGTCATCACCCCCGTGTGCATCAAAATGACGCCGCCCAATTTCAAAAAAGGCCAGCCTTGGTACAAAATACCGCCGCACAAAATCCACTATGAAATCACCGTCGGCGACGACATCCTGCCCGAAGAATGGCTGGCGGAAAAACCCCTACCCATTGCCGCAAGGCGTTTAAACGAATACCTTCAAAACTATTTCACAAGGAAAACCACATGAATAACTTAGAAAACCAAATCAAAGAATTAATCATCGACAGCTTGGGACTGGAAGACATCACCCCTGCCGACATCGGCAGCGAAGACCCGCTCTTCGGCGACGAAGGCTTGGGTCTGGATTCCGTCGACGCGCTGGAACTCGGTTTGGCAGTGCAAAAAACCTTCGGCTTCCAGCTCGACGGCGAAAACGACAACCTGCGCGAAAACTTCGCCAACGTCAAAACACTGGCAGAATTCGTCAAAAGCCGTCAGGCATAAAGGAGAAGCGATATGACCGAACAAGAAGTACGCACCCTTCTGACCGATGCACTGGTCAACCTGTTTGAAATCGAACCCGAGCGCATCAAACCCGAGACCAACCTCTACGAAGATTTGGAAATCGACAGCATCGACGCCATCGACCTTATCGACCACATCAAACGCGAAACCGGCCGCAAACTGCAAGCCGAAGACTTCCGCAACGTGCGCACCGTAGATGACGTGGTTCAGGCGGTGTTGAAAGTGCAGGCTGCAGACGGCGAAACAGAACGCTGAATGATGTTTCTCTACGCAAGCAACCTGAAAACAGTTTTGGTATTTTCAGGTTGCCTTGGTATATTTTGATAAGGATGAATAAGAATGAAATTCTCCACTTTAACGCTGAATAATTTCAGAGCATTTAAGCATATCGATTTATCGTTTCACCCTAAATTGACGGTATTAGCAGGTATAAATGGATCGGGAAAAACAACTCTGCTTGATGCCTATGCAATTATGCTATCACGAATAGTATCGTATATCGAAGACGGCAAAATTAACAAAAATACAATAAGAATAAATGATTCAGATATTCAAAATGGAGAAAATAGAGCAAAAATAAGCCTCATCAATGGAGATGAACTTGCTTTTTCTATTAATAAATCAAGAAAAGGTATTTTCTCATTAGAAAAAGATGATGTTCAGCATGCAAAAAAATATGCTGAAACTATCCAGCAACGTATTGAAAATTCTAGAACTCAGGCAACTGTTCCTGTATTTATCTACTACCAAACACAGCGTACGGTCATTGACTTCCCAAAAAGAATCCGTACAGCACACAAATTTGATTTAGTAGAAACCTATGATAATTCTCTTAATGGAGAAATTAATTTTCGGTTATTCTTTGAATGGTTTAGAGAGCGTGAAGATTTAGAGAATGAAATCCGGTTAAGACAAAATATGAATTACCGTGATGGACAGTTAAATGCAGTGCGTGAAGCACTAACTAAATTTTTACCTCATATTACCGATATTCAAATACGCCGTATTGGAGAACAAGCCATGATAGCAAAGGAAAATGGAAGAGAAATTTCCATTAATCAGCTATCAAATGGAGCTAAAATTTTGTTTGCTTCAATCGGTGATTTGGCACGCCGACTAGCTATGGCTAATCCAATGGGTAATGATCCTTTGTTAGGTAATGGAATTGTGTTAATTGATGAGTTGGAATTACATTTACATCCAAAATGGCAACGTGAAATTATTCGTAAGCTTCCTAAGGTATTTCCTAATATTCAATTTGTTGTTAGCACCCATTCCCCTCAAATTATTAGTGAGGTAGCTGCTGAATCATTGTATGTGTTAAATTGGAATAAAAAAAGCAATCAACCTGAATGTACCAAACCTGTACGATCGTTAGGATTAAATACGGCAGATGTATTAAGTGAAATTATGGATAGTCGTATTATTAATCAAGAATTTGATGATAAAGTGGAAGAAGTATATCAATATATTGAACAAGAGCAATGGGAGGAGGCAGAGAGAACACTTGAAGATTTGGAAAAGCAATATGGTGAACTTCCCGAACTTTTGCGTGCATCTTCTTATCTTATGATGTTAAAACCATGATTACGATTAATAAAAATCCACCACTTCTCCAACTACTTCAGGCTCGTAGAACCATTGTTAATACCGATGAACCTTATGACGCTTTGGATACTGACACAAAAGATGCTATACGTAGATCATTGTGTGAAGAGCAAGGATATTTGTGTGCGTATTGCATGAGGCGTATTGAACCGACCAAAGATCCTAAAACTAATCAAGATCGCATGAAAATTGAGCATTGGTTAGATAGAAGTACTCACGAAGGAGATACGCAATTAGATTATAGTATTTTACTTGGGGTTTGCTGTGGCAAAACCAAGTATAAGAGTGAAGAATATTCCCATTGTGATGATAGCCGTGGTAGTACCCCTCTAAAATTTAATCCAGCTAATCTAGAACATCATTCTCGCTTAAAAATTACATACTCATTGAAGAACGGGAAAATATTATCAGAGGATGAAGAGTTTGGAGAACAATTAAACAACGTACTGAATTTAAATAATGAAGTACTATTAAATAATCGATTAAGTGTATTAAATGGCGTGCAAGATAGCTTAGAACGGCTTGCGCCCAATACCACTATTAACCAAACCAAGCTTCAAAATTTTTTAAATAAATATCAAAGCCTAAATACGCAAGGCAAAAAGCATCCGTATTGTGGAATTGTTATCTACTATCTTCAAAGAAAATTAAAAGCAACAAATAGTTAAAAAATCTAAAAAGCATCATGACCGCCGCCAAAATCCTGCTGACCCTCGCCAGCCTCGCCTATCCGCTCCTATGGTATTACGGCAGGGAAAACGGCGCGTTTTTCTGGCTTGCCGCAGCCATGTGCATCCTGTGGCTGATACGCGCCGCCATGCCGCAAACCACAGCCCAACGCATTACGGCGATTATCCTTGCCGCCTTTTTCGCCGCGGTACTGATTTTCAGACGACCCGACTCGATGTATTGGTATCCCGTCGCCGTCAACGTGCTGATGCTCGCCGTTTTCGGCGGCAGCCTGTTTGCCAAACAAACCGTCATCGAACGCCTCGCCCGACTGCAACACCCCGACCTGCCGCCCGAAGGCGTGCGCCACACCCGCCGCGTCACGCAAATCTGGTGCGGCTTCTTCATCCTCAACGGCGCAACCGCCGCCATTTTGGCAGGCTTGCAATATTACGACTGGTGGGCGGCTTATACCGGCATCGTGTCGTATGTGTTAATGGGGCTTTTGTTTGCCGGAGAGTGGGTGTATCGGAAAGCCGTATTGAAGGTGTAGGTCGTCTGAAAACACATCAATCATTAATCATTTCATGTCAATGGAAAATACTGCTTCAATGTGGAAACTGGAAGACAAGTTTACTGGAGGAACGAATAAAACCAATTGAAGATTTTTAATCTCGAGAGGAAAAAATGAAAACCATAGATATAATTATTAAATATATTAATGATAAAACTTCGACCTATAAAATTTTAAGAGAATATACTCCACTCTCTTTATCCGAAATAAAATCCAGAATAGAAAACCATGATGCCGTGATAACAGTAAATGATTTAAAACTAGATGAGTTAAAGAAAGTTAGAGAGATAATTCGTAGTTTAAATAATATAGGGACAGAAGTTGTTATACAGGATGTCACAGGTACTATAACGTTAAAAATATTGGAAAATATTATTTCTAGTTATGAAGGTATAGCAGCAGATACTGAAAAATTAGATGCACTTATGTTTAGTGATGAACAATAAAATATATAAAAAAATAAAATTAGATAATCACACTATTATCGTGAACTTATAAATAAACAGTTTCTTTGGAATGCAGGGTAGTTCACAATTTTTTATTGGTAATCATGGCTTTTTATCTCAAAAATAATATAGCATTTCCGATGTAATTAATTTCTTATTAATTAGTAAATTATAATTATGCGCCTTACCCAAATCCTATCCCCCAACCTACCCCAACATGACCTTATCGCCACCCATCCGAATTGGACGCGTGCTGATTTCAACCGTGATGTTTTCCGGCTGTCAGGTCGTCTGAAAACGGCAAACGTGCAAACTGCCGCGTTATGGTTTGACGATGCCGCGCTGTTTGCCTGCGCCGTGCTGGCGGTGTGGCATTCGGGCGGGCGGGTGTTGCTGCTGCCGAATCTGGCGCGGGACAATTTGGACTGGGGGCGGACGGCGGATGTGTTTTTGACGGATTCCGAAGATTTGCAAAGTAAGTTGTGCAGTCAAACCGGACAACGCGATGAATCCGGACAGCCGTTGGATGTGCAACCCAACCCACCCGTATGGCACCTGCCCGATTTGCTGACACACACATCACCTGAAAACCCGATACCCGCCCCTGAAAACCATCTGATTCCCGACCATGCCGAAGCATGGCTGAAAACGTCGGGTTCCAGCGGCGAGGCGCAGGTGATTGTAAAAACCGCCGCGCAGATGCAGGCGGAAGCCTTGATGTTGGCGGATGCGCTGCCGTTCGGGCGCGGCGGGGAAACGGTTATCGGCAGCGTCATTCCGCAACACCTTTACGGCTTCACTTTCCGTTTCGCGCTGGCGCTGACAATGGGCTGGCCTATGGAGCGGCGGCAGGCGGTTTATCCGGAAAACCTGCTCGCCAGCACGGCGGCGCATGAAAAAGTGGTGTGGATTGCCAGTCCGGCGGTACTCAACCGCTTGGGTGAAAACCGCAACTGGCAGAGCATCGGCCATAAAATCGCGGGCATCGTGTCGGCGGGCGGCGCGCTGCCTGAAGCCACGGCGGATTTGCTGCAACAGGCTGCCGTCCGCCCGTTGGAAGTGTACGGCAGCACCGAAACCGGCGTGATTGCGTCGCGTCGGGAAAGCCGCGAATGGCGGCCGTTTGCCGGCGTGGAAATCGGGCAGAACGAAGAAGGCGCATTGTGGGCATCTTCGCCGTGGTCGCCCGAACGCCGCCAGACCGCCGATTTAATCGAGCCGCAGCGCGACGGTTTCCTGCTGCTCGGCCGCCAAGACCGCATCATCAAATTCGAGGACAAACGCGTGTCGCTGACCCAAATCGAACACGAACTTTTACGGCATTCGTGGATTGCCGATGCCCATTGCGGCCGCCATCCGCAACATCAGCGCATCGCCATATGGGCGGCGTTGAACGCGGACGGTATCGCCGCCCTGCGCGACCAAGGCCGAGCCGCCGTCGCCGACGCGCTCAAACGCCACCTTACCGCCACGCAGGACACCATCGCCCTGCCCCGTTACTGGCGTTTCGCCGACAGCCTGCCGCGCAACGCTCAGGCCAAAATCGCCGCCGCCGATTTTCAGACGGCCTTTACCGTCGCCCAAACATCGCCCGTTTGGTCAAAAACATCATCTGAAAAAGAAACTGCCGCCGAAACCTTCATCGGCCGCGTGCCGCTCGATTTGTTCTATTTCGGCGGCCATTTCGCCACCTTCCCGCTCGTACCGGGCGTAGTCGAGCTGCAATGGGTGCGCGATCTGGCGGCGCGTCATCCGTGGGGCAGGCAGCGCATCGTCCGCGTGGAAAACCTGAAATACCAGCAGTTCGTCCGTCCGCATGACGAAGTGTCGGTGGAGCTGAAATACGATGAAGCCAAAAACAAATTGAGCTTTAAAGTCAGCAACGGCGACAATCCCTGTGCATCGGGTCGGATTGTGTTCGAGGTCGTCTGAAAATGCTTTTAGGTTCCGCCCTCTCCTGCGGGAAGAGGAAAACCTGCAAATCGGGGATAATCCCGCTCAGAAATACGCGACCTCAGCATGACCCGTTTTTTAAATGGCTGCAAACCTAATAACAACCCATAATCAAATGAAAAGATAGAAAATATGCAACTTTTTCCAGCACTAGCACAACGTTATTCCGAAGAACACCAGTCCGCAGGCGAAGCGCAGCGTTTGGCGCAGGAAATTGCCTTTGCGCCGATTGTGTTCCAAGTATCCCGCCTGATGGTGAAATTCGGCATTTTGGATTTGCTGAACGACCATTCAGACGGCCTTACTCAAGCCGAAATCGCCGAGAAAGCGCAAATCAGCAATTACGCCGCGCAAGTGCTGCTTGAAGCCTCGCTTTCCATCGGCACGGTGCATACCCGCGACAACCGCTATTTCATCAGCAAAGCCGGCTGGTTTTTACTAAAAGACAAAATGGCGCGCGTAAACATGGATTTCACGCAGGAAATCTGTTACCAAGGCATGTTTGACCTGGAAAAAACCCTGCAAACGGGCAAACCCGAAGGGCTGAAAGTTTTCGGCGGCTGGCCGACGATTTACGAAGGTCTGTCGTCGCTGCCGAGCGTCGCGCAGGAAAAATGGTTTGCCTTCGACCACTATTATTCCGACAATTCCTTTGCCGAAGCCTTGAAAACCGTGTTCGCCAAACCGGTTAAAAAGCTGCTCGATGTCGGCGGCAACACCGGCCGCTGGGCGGAACAATGCGTCGGCTACAACGCCGAAGTCGAAGTTACCATCATGGATTTGCCGCAACAAATCGCCCTGATGCGCGAAGCGACCAAAGGCAAAACCGGCGCGGAACGCATCCATGCCTACCCCGCCAACCTGCTCGACCCCGAAGTCCCCTTCCCGACAGGTTTCGACGCAATTTGGATGAGCCAGTTTTTAGACTGTTTCAGCGAAGAACAAGTTACCGGCATCCTGCGTCGCGCCGCCTCCTCCATGGGCAGCCATACCAGCCTCTACATCATGGAGCCCTGCTGGGACAGGCAGCAATACGAAACCGCCGCCTACTGCCTGACCATGACCAGCCTGTATTTCACCGCCATGGCCAACGGCAACAGCAAAATCTTCCATTCCGAAGACCTGATACGCTGCGTTGAAAACGCCGGATTGAAAGTGGCGGAAATTTCAGACGGCATCGGACGCGGACACAGCATCTTGCGTTGCGAAAAGGTCGTCTGAAAAACGGTATCTCCATGAAAACCCTTGTGTTAATCCCCCACTACAACCACCCCGCCGCCATCACCCGCGTCGCACAGACCATGCACGGCTTCGGTTTGAACGTATTGATTGTAGACGACGGTTCGCGCGAAGAATGCAAACCCGTATTGCAGGCATTGGTTTCAGACGGCATCCACGTCCTTTACCGCCCCATCAACGGCGGCAAAGGCGCGGCGGTCAAAACCGGTTTGAAATACGCCGAAGAAAACGGTTACAGCCATGTTTTGCAGGTCGATGCCGACGGTCAGCACCATCTGGACGACACGCCCAAACTCTTGGCGGCGGCGGAACAAAACCCCGAAGCCGTCGTCTGCGGCTGGCCGCAATACGGCGGCGACGCGCCCAAAGCGCGGCTGTACGGGCGCAAAATTACCGATTTCTGGAACATGCTGCACACTTGGTCGTGCGACATCAAAGACGGCATGTGCGGCTTCCGCCTGTACCCGCTCGCCCCCGCGCTTTCGGTCGTCCGCGAAGAAACCGTAGGCGACCGCATGGATTTCGACACGGAAATCCTCATCCGCCTGTACTGGCGCGGCGTCAAGCCGGTTTGGATTAAAACGCCCGTGCAATACGCCGCCGACGGCGTGTCCCACTTCAACGCCTTCGCCGACAACGTGCGCATCAGCAAAATGCACACACGGCTGTTTTTCGGTATGTTGAAACACCGATTGGGCAAAATATTTAATCTATAGAAAGAATTATGATGACTATCCCACATTTTTCAGAATTACGTAAACCTATATTAGAAAAACTATCTGATGGAAAAGTTTGGAAAAAATCTGAACTCACCGCACCATTAGCTAAACATTTCTCACTAAGCGATGAAGAAATAACGAAAGAATATGAATCTGGAAATGGCATTATTTTTAATGATCGTATTTCCTGGACATTAAGTTATTTAACTCTATGTGAATTACTAGATCGTCCCAAACGAGGGTACTATGTCATTAATTCATTAGGAAGGCAATTTCTCTCCAAAAGTAATCAAGAGATTAATGAATATATCGATAAAACAATGGCTTTACGAAATAAAAAAATAAAATCTGAGCCTGTTTTACAGATCACTTTGTCATCAAAAAACTCTATTGAGGAAACCCCTCAAGAACTATTATATGCATCATACAAAACCATACGTCATGAAATATATACTGAAATTATAGATACCATTATCAGTAAAACACCCAAGGTTTTCGAAAAATTAGTAGTCGATTTATTACAAAAAATGGGATACGGTGGTGCAGTAGAAAATTCAGGGACAGTAACTCAATATAGCAAAGATGGGGGTATTGATGGGGAAATTAAGGAAGATATATTGGGATTTGGGAGAATTTATATACAAGCTAAACGATATAAAAAAGATTCCACTATTGGTAGACCAGAAATTCAACGTTTCGTAGGTTCATTAATGGGGAGAAATGCAGACAAGGGAGTTTTTATTACCACCGCCCAATATTCAAATGATGCAATTGAATATGCAAATACTTTACCCAATGCCAAAGTTGTTTTAATAGATGGAATGAAATTGGCAGAATATGTATACCAATATGATTTAGGTATGCAAACAGAACAAACTTTTAGCATTAAAAAGCTAGATACAGATTTTTGGGATTCTCTACTAAACGATGATGTGCAATCCTCTATAACTTAATTCACACCCAAACCATGACCGACAATAAACAAACCCATTGGGCGGCGCAACCCGAACGCGGCAGCCGCCTGTTTCTCGCTCTGACCACGCTGATGGTACGCTATCTGCCTGCCTTCCTGATGAGGCCGTGCATCTGGTTTGTGGTGCTGTATTTCTACGCCACCGCGCCCAAACCGCGCCGCCATATCCTGCGGTATCAAACCCGTCTTCAGACAGCCTTTCCCGATACCGTTTTGCCGAAACACAGCGTATTCAAACAATTTATCGCGTTCGGCGAAGCAGTATGCGATCGATTTGCCGTGTGGCAGCGCAAAATCCGTTATGAAGATTTGGTACTCGAAGATCCGGACGGCGTTTATACGCAAGTGAGCAATTCGGTACGCGGGCAGATTTTCGCCTGCTCCCACTTGGGCAACACCGAAGTCTGCCGCGCGCTGGTGTCGCACCATAAAGGCTTCAGGCTCAATGTGTTGGTACACAGCAAACACGCGCAGGCGTTCAACGAAGCCTTGCAAAAAGCGGGCGCGGAACACATCCGCCTGATTCAGGTTACAGATTTGGATCCCACCCTGATGATGGAACTGAACCGCCGCATCGAAGACGGCGAATGGATAGCCATTGCCGCCGACCGCGTACCCGTGCGCGGCGAAAAAACCGCCGACATCCATTTCCTAGGCCATACCGCCCCCATGCCGCAAGGCGCATGGCTCTTGGCGGCGCTCTTAAAAACACAAGTGAACACGCTGTTTTGCGTCAAGCAAAACGGCCGCTACCATTTGAAACTGCGCCGCTTCACTGACACTTCCGACTGGAAACGCGGCAACCGCGAAGCCGCCGTTACCGCCGCCATGCAGGGCTTCGCCGATATTTTGGCGCAAGAATGCGCGCAAAATCCGCTGCAATGGTTTAACTTTTATGATTTTTGGAACGAGGAAGAAGAAAAGGTCGTCTGAATCCTGAACCGCCCCTAAATCTCGGGCATTCAATAAGAGCCTATTCAGGCGCTCCGTGTAGACCGGGTTCTGTAAACAACGCAGTTATTTTCTACACAACTCAAATTCAGACGACCTTTGTATGTGAACAGGCGGTTTACGCCTTGCCCGTGCTGCCGAAGCCGCCTTCGCCGCGTTCGCTGGCGGCAAATTCGTCCACGACTTTAAACGAGGCTTGGACGACGGGAACGATGACCATTTGCGCGATGCGTTCCATCGGCTCGATGGTGAACGCTTCTTTGCCCCTGTTCCACACGGAGACTTTGAGTTCGCCCTGATAGTCCGAGTCGATCAGTCCGACCAAGTTGCCCAAGACGATGCCGTGTTTGTGTCCCAGACCGGAACGCGGCAGCAAAACGGCGGCGTAGTCGGGATTGGCAAGGTGCACCGCCAGACCGGTCGGAACAAGGTAGGTATCGCCCGGTTGCAGGATCACGGCTTCGTCCAAACAGGCGCGCAAGTCCAGTCCGGCAGAACCAGGCGTGGCGTAGGCGGGCAGTTTGTCCACCATTTTCGGATTAAGGATTTTCAGTTCGACTTCGGTTTGCATGATTTTTTCCGTTTCATTTGATTTGACGCGGATTATACACATATTCTTCCCTCCCTATCGTTGGAGTCGTCTGAAAAAACGGGGTATGATTCATTCAAACAAACTTGAGTATCGGAGGACATCATGGATTTGCACAATATCCGCGAAGATTACAGCAAGCGCGAACTGTCGGAATCGGAATGCCATGCCGACCCGATTGTCCAGTTCGAGCAATGGCTGAACGAGGCGATTCATTCGCAAGTCAACGAGCCGACTGCTGTCAACGTCGCCGCCGTGGGCGAAGACGGCAGGCCGAACAGCCGCATGGTGCTGCTGAAAGAAGTCAATCCGCAGGGATTCGTTTTTTTCAGCAATTACTTAAGCCGCAAAGGACGCTCGTTTGACGCGCATCCGTTTGCCGCCATGACGTTTTTCTGGCCGGAACTGGAGCGGCAGGTGCGCGTTGAAGGACGCATCGAAAAACTGGATGCCGCCGCTTCGGACGAATATTTCGACAGCCGCCCCTACACCAGCCGCATCGGCGCATGGGCAAGCGCGCAAAGCGAAGTGTTGTCGAGCAAGGCGATGTTGGTTGCCAAAGCGGCGGCAGTGGGCGCGAAACACCCGCTGCACGTCCCGCGCCCGCCGCATTGGGGCGGCTATCTCGTCATCCCCGACCGCATCGAATTCTGGCAGGGCCGCCCCAGCCGCCTGCACGACCGCATCCAATACCGCTTAGTTGACGGCAACTGGATACGCGAGCGGCTGTCGCCTTAAACTTTCCACAGCTTCAAGCCGATAGGGTAAAATCCCGACTCCCGCAAAAGGTCGTCTGAAATATAAAAACGTTTTAGCAAAACTCGTTTCATTCGTTTTCAGGCGGCCTTTTATCCGTAATTTATCCTGCCGCCACAGCCGCAGAAGAACCGTTTTCCGCAGCGGGTTGAATTTGACTCGCCTTGTCCTGCTTCAAATTCAACCCGCTGCCATCAAACGCGTTAGGAGAACCCCATGTCCAAGCAACCCACCAGCAAACGCCAATGGCGCGACGGCGCAGCCCCGTCTGCCAAGAAAACCGCCAAACCTTTCAAAAGCAAAGTCCGTTCCAAAGACGAAACGCGCAAAACCGCTTCCAAACCTTACGGACAAAAAGTTTCAGACGACCTCAAGCCGCAAAACGCCCCCAAACAGCGCGCCGCCAAAGCCAGAAAACTCGTCGTCCGCAATCCCAACCAAAAAATCATGGAACGCGCGCGCGATTTGAAAGAGCGCCGCAGCGACCTGTCGCGCATGGAACCCGAACGCCTGCAAAAAGTGCTTGCCGCGTCCGGCGTCGGCTCGCGCCGCGAAATGGAAGAGTGGATTAACAACGGCTGGGTAACGGTCAACGGCAAAACCGCGCAACTGGGTGACAAAGTCACCCCCGACGACCACGTTACCGTCAAAGGCAGCATCATCAAGCTCAAATGGGCGGACCGCCTGCCGCGCATCATCCTGTATTACAAACAAGAAGGCGAAATCGTTTCCCGCGACGACCCGCAAGGTCGCGTCAGCATCTTCGACCGCCTGCCGCAGGCCGCCAGCAGCCGCTGGGTCGCCATCGGACGCTTGGACATCAACACCAGCGGCCTGCTCATCCTGACCACCTCCGGCGAACTTGTCCAACGTTTCGCCCACCCCAGCTTCGAAGTCGAACGCGAATACGCCGTACGCGTACTGGGCGGGCTGACTACCGAACAAATGCGCAGCCTCACCGAAGAAGGCGTGATGCTCGAAGACGGCTTGGCAAAAGTCGAACGCATCTACGAACAAGGCGGCGAAGGCGCGAACAAATGGTACAACGTCGTGATTAAAGAAGGCCGCAACCGCGAAGTGCGCCGCATATTCGAAAGCCAAGGCCTCACCGTCAGCCGCCTCGTGCGCGTCGGCTTCGGCCCCATCGGCCTGCCCAACCGCCTCAAACGCGGACAGTTCTACGAACTCAACCCCGCCGAAGTCGCCAACATCATCAAATGGGCGGATATGCTGCTGCCGGGCGAACGCCGCCGGAAGAAAAGTTAATGTAAGATAAATCGGGGTTGAGGCCTTTACAAAATCGTCTCAGCCCGACAAAATCTTGCCTAAGTCATAAACATAGTGGGTTAAGTTTAGACCAGTACCGCATTGCTCCGCCTTGTCCTGATTTAAACTTAACCCACTATTCACACATTATAGTGGATTAAATTTAAATCAGGACAAGGCGACGAAGCCGCAGACAGTACAGATAGTACGGCAAGGCGAGGCAACACCGTACTGGTTTAAAGTTAATCCACTATAAAATCCAAATAAAAAGTGACCCTGCGCTATCGTTGAATCTGCCAATACACTGCTATCAATACTTTTGACAATCAGCATGTGATATTTCTATGGAGCTTGAATCATGCCCCGTTTTTTTCTAAAAACCGTTTCCATACTCACGTTAGCAGCTTTGGCCGCGTGTTCCGGTCCACTCGAACACTCAAGTTCCTCACCTGAAGGTCTTCAGAGTCCACCCAACGCAGCACTGTCTACTGCCGCCGTTGCTGAAGAAAATCTGCCTCTTGCAGAAAACACTGAACGCTACCAAGACCAACCCGACCAACCGGTCAAATCCGTTGCTCAAGAGCCTGTATCCACATTCAGCATAGACGTCGATACCGGTAGCTACGCCAACGTCCGCCGATTTCTGACCAATGGCGAACAGCCGCCCAAAGATGCTGTTCGGATTGAAGAAATCGTCAATTATTTCCCCTACAACTACCCTCTTCCTACCGACGACCGTCCATTTGCCGTTCACACTGAAACCATTGATTCACCGTGGCAACCTGAAGCCAAACTCATCAAAATCGGTATCCAAGCACAAGACACCGCGAAGAAAGACCTACCGCCTGCCAACCTCGTTTTCCTTGTGGACGTATCCAGCAGTATGGATGAGGAAAACAAACTGCCGCTGGTTCAAAAAACCCTTCGCATCCTGACCCAACAATTACGTCCGCAAGACAAAGTGACCCTGATTACCTATGCGTCAGGCGAAGATCTAGTGCTTCCGCCCACCTCAGGTGCAGATAAAGAAACCATCCTGAACGCCATCGACAAACTGCGTGCAGGCGGCGCGACAGACGGCGAATCCGCACTGCAAATGGCTTATGAACAAGCGCAAAAAGCCTTCGTACCCAACGGCATCAACCGCATCCTACTGGCGACCGACGGCGACTTTAACGTCGGCGTATCCGACACCGAAACCCTCAAATCCATGGTTGCCGAAAAACGTAAAAGCGGCGTTTCGCTCAGTACCTTGGGCTTCGGCATGGGCAACTACAACGAAGACATGATGGAACAAATCGCCGATGCGGGCGACGGCAATTACAGCTACATCGACAACGAAAAAGAAGCGAAAAAAGTCCTGCAACAGCAGCTGACCTCCACACTCGCCACCATAGCGCAGGATGTCAAAATCCAAGTCGAATTCAACCCCGCCACCGTCAAAGAATACCGCTTGGTTGGCTATACCAACCGCACCCTGCGCAATGAAGACTTCAACAACGACAGAGTAGATGCGGGCGACATCGGCGCAGGCCACAGCGTGACCGCCCTCTATGAAATCATCCCGCAGGGCAAACAAGGCTGGCTTGAAGAATCGCGCTATCAAAAAGCCCCAGCCGCTAAAGGCAGCAAAAACGAATACGCCTTTGTCAAAGTGCGCTACAAACTGCCTGGACAAAAAGACAGCCAATTGATGCAGCAAGCCGTCCCCATCGGTAGCAAACCGCTTGACCAAGCCGACAAAGACACCCTACTCGCCCTTGCCGCCGCCTCCTACGCCCAAGCCTTGCGCGGCGGCGAATACAACGGCAAACTAAGCTGGGGCGACATCGAAAACATGGCACAAAAAGTCCAAGGCGATGACCCGTTCGGTCTGAAGTCCGAATTTCTCCAACTGGTGCGCACCGCCGCCGGACACGGAGGAACATCAGGTCCTTTAGTTAAAGAGTAACATCTCAAAAGGTCGTCTGAAAACTTTTCAGACGACCTTTTATACACCCTGTCTCAACCACCATCAGGAGCCGCTTCATGTTCACACTCAAAACCGACAACGACCGCCTGCTGCTCGCCTCAGCCGATTTGCGCGCGGAAATTTATCTCTACGGCGGGCTGCTCAACCGCTACGAAATCCGCCGCCCCGACGGCACATGGTTCAACATCGTCAAAGCCTACGACACCCCGCAACACGCCCGCGAGAGCCTGACCGAATGGTTCCGCAGCGGCAAGCTCAGCCCTTACGCCTGCCGCCTGCGCCACGGCAAATACAGCTTTGACGGCAAAGCGTATCAGTGCGGCAAATTCAAACTCGCCGAACACGCGGCACATGGTTTGATGTATGACCGCGAGTTCGCCCTCGTCAACAGCCACGCCGACGACCCATCCGCCGAAGTCGAAATCCGCGCAGATTACGCACAAGACGACAGCGGCTATCCCTTCCCCTTCAGCCTGACCGTCCGCTACCGCCTCAGCGCAGACGGTTTAAGCATCCGCTCCACCGTCCGCAACCAAGGCGCAACCGCCATGCCGCTCGCAGACGGCTGGCACCCCTATTTCACACTCGGCGGCAAAACCGACGATTGGTCGCTGGAAATCGACAGCAGCAAACGCTTGGGCTTCGATGCCGATTTAGTTCCCGACGGCAGCATGATCGACGACACCCGTTTTCAGACGACCTCAAGCCTGGCAGGCATCGAATTGGACAACAGCTTTGTCTTGGCACGCAGCAAACCCGCCGCCTGCACGCTTTCAGGCAACGGGCTGACCCTGAGCATTTACCCCGACGCATCCTATCCCTACCTGCAAATCTTCACCCCATCGACCCGCGACACCATCGCCATCGAAAACCTCAGCGGCGCACCCGACTGCTTCAACAACGGCTTAGGGTTAATCAAGCTGGACGCGGGAGAAGAAGCCGCATTTGAAACGCGCTACCATATCGCAGCCAACCGTCCGTAAGCAGCCCGAATCTTTACCGGCAAAGCAAAGGTCGTCTGAAAACGCCCAATCAGGTTTTCAGACGACCTTTTAACCAACTGATGCACTGGTTTCTTTGACTGAAAAACAAAAAACAGCCAGCGTCAATAAACCTAGCATTTTCAATCAAATATGCTGTATTAAATCATAACCTGACCGAAATAGCGTTGCCATATTTTTTCTTTTACCCCACTAAAAGCGAAGTCATACTGAGCGAACCGGCAACAAGGTTGTCGTTGAAAAACGTAATGGCATCATCCGGCTCGCGCAATGCCATAATACAAAGAAAAGGCAGATAATGTTCCGGCGTCGGCACGGAGAGCATCGCCTTTTCGCCCAGCCGTTCGTAATGAATCAAAGTGTCGTCATCCCTCTCAACAATCGCCTGATTGACCGCTTCACGGAACGCAAACGCCCAGTCATAACCCGCGCCGATTTGATTGATATGCGCCCTGCTCATCACGCTCAAATTATGAATAATATTGCCGCTGCCGATAATCAACACACCCTGTTCGCGCAAGGCGGATAATTTTTTCGCCAAATTGAAATGCCATTCCGCCGACTGCAAACGGTTAAGGCTGAGTTGTACCACAGGAATATCGGCATCGGGATACAGAAATTTCAACACCGCCCACGCGCCGTGATCAAAACCGCGTGTCGGATTCAGCTCGATATTTTCCGGCTGTAATAACGAGTGCACCTGCTCAGCCAATTCGGGCGAACCGGGCGCAGGATACTGCACTTGGCTCAGCTCTTCAGGAAATCCGTAAAAATCGTAAATCATTTCAGGATGTTCGCCCGATGTAACCTGCAAACGGCTGCTGTACCAATGCGCCGAAATCATCAAAATCGCTTTGGGTTTGGCAAATTTTTGCGTGATCAGGCTGAGATTTTGGTTAAACGGATTTTCCTTATCCAACACATTCATCGGACTGCCATGTCCGACAAACAATACAGGCATTTTTTTCATCATTGCCTCCTTAAAATATTTGATGAGGCGGATTGTACGGATAAATGATTAAGCAATAAATCTCAGTTTACGAACAACATACTTTCCAAATAGGAAATGATGAGATATTTTTTGCGTTGCGACAACATAAAAAGTGCAGTCAGATTTTTAGTTATTTTTAATTAGGAATTTGACCGCACTTTTTGCGTAGAGATAAGGAAAAGGTCGTCTGAAAAACTAAATCCGTTTTCAGACGACCTTTTCAATAAAAGCGCAGACGTTTACACTATCGGTAATGGAACTATAATTTACTTTCGGTAAATATTCTTATACATTAGAATTAATCCACTCATCAAAAGCAGATTTTATAACACTTGCATTATATGCAATATCTATATTAGGCGTGGGATCGTCTATAGATGTAAACCATTTTTCAACATCTTTTTTACTGTTTCTAGCTTTTAATCCATCAATAAAATTAATATATGATAGCGATGAATACATTAATCTACGGTAACTATTTTTATCTCCTAATGATGAAAGATTAGATGCTTCAGTAACAGCTTTTCCAATCCATACTTTTTCATTAATTCCAACCCCTTTTCTCCCTGTTTTAATGACTAAATCATTTCCTGACGACATTCCTATTCCTGCTTTAATAGGCTCAATCCCTCTTTGCTCTAACATCTTATTAAACATCTCGATAAATGTGTTTGCATAGAAGGTTTTATTTGCACAATTTAGAATATCTGTTTTTGAAGGTGTATTATAAATTGCATAAACACAATCTCCACGAATACCTATCTCAAGCATGAACTTATCATCATCTCTTAGTATTTCAATCAGTTCAGAAATAAATGCTCTGATTACTTTTGCAGTTTCCTCCTGATTCTTACTTGTAAATAATCTACTTGAATCCCGAATATCTATAAAAATACTGGTTAACCATGTCCTGTATCCATTTTCAAAAGTAAAATTACCATCTACTGGTAATTTCTTCTTTTCTTCTATGATCATATGATTATCTAGAATACTTTCTACTCGGTTTTTTCCCTGTATATAGTCATACTCTGACATTGTTATCTCCTATTTCTGAAAAATGTAAAGCCACGAAACCAATAAAAAAATAATGCTTATACCACTTATTTTTACTCCCTTATTATAATTTTTAAATTTTTGTTCACAAATCTTGGAGTTGATATATATTTGTGAAACTAAATCTTCAATGTATTTATTCAAATTAGTCGCTTTAAGACACTTCAAATAGGCTTGTTGGTTCCTGTTTGATGCAATATGCCCGAAGAAAATATTAGATTTTCTATCCTCGTTATTGGTTATTTTTGCCATCAAGGCCTTGCTTAGAAAGTAAAGTCCAATTATGAAACATATAGCTGATACCAAAAATATAAGCATAAAAATAAATAAAACGACTTCATCTGTTCTATTTCTAGGATTTGCACAAAAAACACTTTTTATAAATTCTGTTGTGGGTGTTTTTAAAGTAGATAAAATGGTTAAAATAGCGCCAAAAAATGAGAACCAAAATGATACTTTGGTATCACAATTTGAAATAAATCCAATAATCCTATCAAGAGTCAAATGCAATTTATCCGTATCGTTCGATAATCTCCATTGTTGCTTATACATTGTTTTACCTGTATCTGTTAAATTTACTCAATTATTTGGGGAATGCGATGATAATTCAATAGTTACTGCAAAAATAATTTTCTCAATAGAATAAATTTCGTATCAATGCCCCTGTGGTGGCGGTGGAAGCCGCGTTGTACCCGAAATTAAAGCCGATTTTGAACCAATACCCGAAGAGATAATTGCCATGCCGATTTCCGCACCGCTCAAAATGGCGTTGGTCGCTTCGCCCGATTATCTGGCGCAACACGGTTCGCCGAAAAATATTGACGATTTGCAGCAGCACCGCCTGATTGGTGCGAAGCTCTCCGCCGCGCACGGCGCAGAAATGCAGTGGGAATTTAAAGATAAAAAAGAGCTGATTACGTTCACGCCCAAATCGCAGTTTTCCATCAACAACCATCTGCGCCTGCAAGCCGTTTCAGACGACCTCGGCATCGCGTGGGTAGCACATATGAGCGTGGCGGATGCAATCCGTTCGGGGAAAGTGGTCGAGCTGTTGCCTGAATATGCCATCACTTACGATCCGCTTTACCTCTATTACCCCAGCCACCGCGGACATTCGAATGTGTTTAAGCTGATTGTGGATGCGCTGCGGGTGGAGGTCGTCTGAAATTTGACGCCACCCTGTCCAAGTGTTATTAATAATTCCTATTCACAAACAAACAGGAACAAACATGAAAAAAGTTGGTAATAAAGTAGTCGTTGTGGGCTTGGGCGCGGTCGGTGTCAGCTACGCCTATTCCATGCTCAACCAAGCCTTGTGCGACGACATGGTTTTAATCGACATCAACCGCACGCGCGCGGAAGGCGAAGCGCGCGACTTCCGCCACGGAATGCCTTATGCCGCCTCGCCCGCGCGTATTTACGTCGGCGATTACGATGATTGTTCGGATGCGGATATCGTGTGTATTTGCGCGGGCGCGGCGCAGGCTCCCGGCGAAACACGTTTGGACTTAATCGACAAAAACCTGCGCATCTTCCGCGACATCGTTTCGAAAGTCATGGCTTCGGGCTTTGACGGCATCTTCTTGGTTGCCTCCAATCCCGTGGACGTACTGTCTTATGCCGTCCTGCGCTTTTCAGGTTTGCCCAAAGAGCGCGTTATCGGCTCGGGCACTATCCTTGATTCCGCCCGTTTCCGCGTTTGTCTGGGCAACGAATTCGACGTCGCACCTTGGAGCGTCGATGCCATGATGATCGGCGAACACGGCGACAGCATCATTGCGCTTTGGAGCACCGCCAACATCGCGGGTATGTCGGTTCAGAAGATGTTAGAACAATCAGAAGACGGGCAGGCGCGTATGGACAAAATCTATAACACCGTGCGCAATGCTGCCTACGAAGTCATCGCCGCCAAAGGCTCGACCAGCCACGGCATCGGCATGGGTTTGAGCCGCATCTCCAACGCCATCCTGCACAATCAAGGCGTCGTGCTTCCTGTTTCCACCCTGCTTGAAGGCGAGTTCGGTCAAAACGGCGTGTATATCGGCGTACCGACCGTCGTCAACCGCCAAGGCGCGGTCCGCATCATCGACCTGCAACTTTCAGACGACGAAGCCGAACGATTTGCCCACTCGGCGGAGCTGTTGAAAAGCTATCAACGCAAAGTCGATGAAATGGTCGGATAAACAGAATCGCCTCTAAGTAAAACGTCGTCTGAAAACTGGAAATTTGGTTTTCAGACGACGTTTTTTATTCACAAACCTAAGCCCTATTTCTCTGCTTTCAACACTCTTTGACGGCGCGTTTCGCTCAACACCATGCCTGCGCTGACGGAGACGTTCATGCTTTCGACCGTGCCGAACATGGGTATCGACACCAGCATGTCGCAATGTTCGCGCGTCAGGCGGCGCATGCCTTCGCCTTCGTTGCCCATCACCCATGCCGCGCTGTCGGGCAGGTCGCAATGGTAGAGGTCGGCGTCGCCGCCCATGTCGGTGCCGATGATCCAGATGCCGTATTCTTTCAGCTCGCGCAGGGTGCGGGCGAGGTTGGTTACGGTGATGTAGGGGACGGTTTCCGCCGCGCCGCAGGCGACTTTGCTGACGGTGGCGTTCAGTCCCGCGCTTTTGTCTTTCGGCGCAATGACGGCGTGTACGCCCATTGCGTCGGCGGTACGCAGGCACGCGCCGAGGTTGTGCGGGTCGGTGATGCCGTCGAGTATCAGCAGCAACGGCGGTTCGCTGAGGTTTTCCAATACGTCTTCGAGGTGGACGTGGTTTTTGGAAGCGTCGATAAACCCGACCACACCCTGATGCCGCGCGCCTTTGCTGATGGCGTTGAGGCGGTCGGCGTCGGCGAAGTGTACGCGCACGTTTTCGTTTGCCGCTTTCTCCAACACGTCGCGCGTGCGGGCATCGTTTTTGCCTTCTTGGACGTAGAGTTCGGTAATCGATTTCGGGTTTTGCCACAGGCGGGCGTTGACGGCGTGGAAGCCGTAGATGAGTCTTTGGTTTGCCATGATTTTGCTTTATAAAAAATTTCAGACGACATTATAACAAGATAAGGTCGTCTGAAAGGGAAAGGTCGTCCCGTCAGGAGGCTGCGCACTCTGAAAACAAGTGTAACCGGTTTCACTCAAACGCAGCCGCCTACCGCATCAAATACCCCAACAGCCCCGAACTGCCCACGCCGATCAACACGGTAACCAACATGGAAAACCTGCTTGCGGCAAACACGGTCAGCGCAATGGCAATCAACTCGTGCGGCTTGTCGGAAACGAAATAAGGCGCGATGACGGAAATCAACACGCAACCCGGCGCGGCTTCCATCACGATTTGTGCGCGGCGGCTTAAGGTGCGGTTGCGCAAGGCGAAAAAACCGATAAGGCGGGTGGAATACGTTACCGCCAGCATACTGGCAAACAGCAGGAACGACTGCCAAGAGAGCAAATCCTTCATTCCTTCTCTCCCCAAAGATAGGCGGCAAGCAGGCCGGAAATCGCACCCATCGGCACATACCAATGCCCGTCCACCGACAAATAAGTCCCACCCGCCACAATCAGGCTGACAAACCACGGGCGTGCCGCCTTAAAGCTTTTCCACATACCCCGTAGCAGTACCAAAAACACGGCGGGAAACGCCATGCCGAAGCCCCATGCCGCGACATCGCCGAACATCGGTCCGACCGCCGCGCCAAACGCCGCAAAGCCAATCCAAGTGGTGTAGAGGATGAAACACACGCCCGCATAAAACGGCATATTGAATGCCGGCAGCCCCATCGCCTTGCGCTTTTGGATTTCCGCAAACGCCAGCGCCCAACTTTCGTCGCACATAAAAAACAGCGCGGGCATGGCTTTTTTCAGCGGCATATCCCGCATATAAGGCGCGATTGCCGCCCCCATCAGAATATGGCGCGAATTAATCATGAAGGTAACGGTTGCGATGATCAGTATCGGTAGCGGGTTTGTCCAAAGGTTAACCGCTGCAAATTCCGAGCCGCCGGCAAAGTTCATGCCCGTCATCAGCAGCATTTCCAGCCAGCTCATCCCTTTCTGCCCGCCTTGTACGCCGAGTATCAGCGCCCACGGTAAAAGCCCGATAAGCATGGGCGAACATTCTTTGATACCGCGTAAAAATTCGGATTGCGGGGAATTTGGGTGTGTCATTTTGTTGAGAAATTTAAATAGAGTGTGAAGATGAAAAATGAGGGAAGGTATAGTGGATTAAATTTAAATCAGGACAAGGCGACGAAGCCGCAGACAGTACAGATAGTACGGCAAGGCGAGGCAACGCCGTACTGGTTTAAAGTTAATCCACTATTATAAGTGAAATCGTCAACAATCAGGAGGGCAAGACAAAATCGCAAACAAGGAAACGCCGTATTGCTTTCAGGTCCATTTACAGGAACACCCAAAATACAGTTTGAAATGAAAACAGCCGGATTCTGCAATATGACAGAATCCGGCTGATACAAATCAAATGAACAGGTTTTCAAGAATATCCGAAGTTGGTTGGGCGATTCACATTTTCAGACGACCTTCGATCATCTTTCCATTATTATGAATCCCTGCCCTGATTATAAAGCTTTCAGGCGGGCAATCCGGTTTTCCAAAGAGGGATGGGTGCTGAGCAAAGAATCTTTGGCATCGCTGGCGATACCCATCGCATTCATTTGCTGCGGCAAATCGCTCGGGTTGCCTTTCAAGCGTTGCAGCGCGGCAATCATTTTGGGCGCGCCGACCAGTTTGGCGGCTCCCGCATCCGCACGGTATTCGCGCTGACGGCTGAACCACATCACGATGATGCTTGCCAAAAAGCCGAACACGATCTGCAATACCATGCTGACTAAAAAATATGTGCCTTGCGAAGTGCTGCCGTCGTTGTTGCGTGCAATCATGCCGGAAACGATGCGGGCAAGGAAAACCACAAACGTATTGACCACGCCCTGTATCAAGGTCAGCGTAACCATGTCGCCGTTGCCGACGTGTGCCATTTCGTGCGCCAAAACGGCCTCGACTTCGTCCCGCGTCATGCGCTCGAGCAAACCCGTACTCACCGCAATCAGCGAACTGTTGCGCGTGGCACCGGTTGCGAAAGCATTGGGTTCGGGGGAATGGTAGATCGCCACTTCCGGCGTTTTCAGGCTCCACTGCCTCGCCTGTGCTTCCACAGTCGCCAACAACCACGCTTCCACTTGATTGCGCGGCTGCACGATGACTTCCGCACCGACAGAGTTTTTCGCGATGGATTTGGACATCAATAATGAAATGATCGAACCGGCAAAGCCGACGACGGCCGAGTACACCAGCAGGCTGCCGACCTGATCCGTACTGTGTATGCCAAGTACGGCCAAAACAACGCGGATGACGACCAAAACGGCAATATTGGTTGCGAGAAACAAGAAGATTCGTTTCACCGGGGAGATTCCTTTTTTGGGTATGGTGGGTTTATGTTTTTGATTGATATAAAAGAACAACAAAATTAAACAATATCGGAATATTGAAGTTTACTTTGCATGCTGCGCTTTATATCGAAACCGGTTGGAATTCAAATTATCGGTTTACCCTAAAATTTTCGAGCGAATTCACAATCAGGCTGTAAGACTTATACCGCATTACTGCTAATGCTGCGGTATTTTCTCAAAAAGAGGCGGATTCTAAAATGCCGTACTTGGAAAAGGTATGCAAAACCAAAGTATCATTTTGACTAAACAGGAGATTTAGCGTTAACAAAATGCCATTTTCCCCTCAAAAACGTATTGATTACCCGTCCGAATATACCTAATAAAGACCGTTACTCCTCTTTTGATTGCCACCCCACCCCGAAATCTGATAAATAACGAATATAACATTTACATTAAATCCGTGCGCAAATCATGAAACGCAAAACCTCCCTCAATCTCGTTCTTGCCAGCATTGCGGTTGCCATTGCCTTGATTACGGCTGCGGCTTTTTGGTTTTATCACAGCCCTTACGGTCCGACCATCCCACTTATCCGTACCGGCTCTTCACAATCCATTACCCAACCCGACCGACCATCCCCGAAAATCGTCCAATCTGCGCGCAACCAAATCGGCAAGACCCTGCGTTATGACTCTGCCTATACCAAACTCAAATATCCGATGGGTGATGTGCCGATGAAAAAAGGCGTGTGCACCGACGTCATCATCCGCGCCCTGCGTGACCAAAATATGGATTTGCAAGAACTTGTCCATCAAGACATGAGCCAGAACTTCTCCGCCTATCCCAACCGTTGGGGCTTGAAACAACCCGATGCCAACATCGACCACCGCCGCGTACCCAACCTCATAACTTATTTCACACGCCAAGGCTGGGCGGTACAGGATACGAATTATCAGGCAGGCGATATTGTGACTTGGGAGCTTAAAGGCAACCGCCCCCACATCGGCATCGTCTCCGACCGCAAAATCGGAGACAGACCCTTGATTATCCACAATATCGGTTTGGGAACCCGCGAAGACGACATCCTCTACCGCTATACTATTACCGGACATTTCAGGCTTCCCGTTCAGTAAATTTTCCATCGTGTTATAGTGAATTAAATTTAAATCAGGACAAGGCGACGAAGCCGCAGACAACACAGATAGTACGGAACCGATTCACTTGGTGCTTCAGCACCTTAGAGAATCGTTC